>JAABTG010000044.1 GCA_011389995.1 Thiotrichales bacterium | reverse complement strand
CGCCGGGCCTTCCAGCGGGCCATGGAGGTGGCGCCCGGGTTCGCGCCGGCGGCCCTGAACCTTGCCCGGCTGCACCGCCGCGCAGGCGAGTACGCAGATGCCGGCCGCATCTACGAGGACCTGCTGGCGCGGGAGCGCAGCGATATCCGGGCCCTGGAAGGTCTGGCCGAGGTGGCTGCCGCCGAGGGCCGGCTCGAACCGGCCGTGGAGCTGCTGGAGAAGGTGCGCGCCATCGACTCCAGTGCCATCGCGCCCCAGCTGCGGCTCATGGAGCTGTATGTGCGGGCCGGGCGATCCGACGAGGCGGCGGTCATCGCGCGGGACCTGGAGTCCCGCTTCCCCGAGCATCTCGGCGTGCTGGCCGCGGTGGGCCGGGTGGAGCTCGCCCGGGGCGACGCGGAGAAGGCCGCGGTCACCTTCCGGCGCATGTCCAAGGTCGCCTTCTATTCCGCCGACCAACTCAAGCGGATCGCTGCGCTGCAGCTCCAGGCGAATGACCTGGACGGTGCCTACTGGAGCTATCTCAAGGCCGCCGAGACCCAACCCGAAGATGTGGCGGTACAGAGCGCCCTGGCACGGATCGAGATGCGCCAGGGCAAGCTGGAGAAGGCGCGGGAACGGGCGCAGGCCCTGCGCGCCTCCAACAGCGGCTCTGCGGCCGGCGACACCCTCCTCGGCGACCTCTACATGCAGGAGGAGCGTTACGAAGAGGCGGCCGACGCCTATGGCGCTGCCAGGGAGATTGCGCCTTCCTCCGGGCTGGTGATCCGTCTTCAGGGGGCCCTGGCGGCGGCCGGTCGGAGGGAGGCGGCAGTCCGCGAGCTCGAGCTCTGGCTTGCCGAGCATCCCAACGATGTCTCCGCGCGTCTGGTGCTGGCCAGCAGCCTCAGCCGCCAGGGCCGCCGGGAGGAGGCCATCGCCGCCTACGAAGCCGTGCGGGAGGCCCGCGGCGACGACGCCATGGTACTCAACAACCTGGCCTCCCTGTATCACAAGGAAGGGGACCCCCGTGCGAAGGAGCTGGCGGCAATCGCGTACCGGGCCGCGCCGGAGAATCCCGCGGTGCTGGATACCTACGGTTGGATCCTGGTGCAGGAGGGCGAGCCGGAGGCGGGGCTCAAGCTGCTGCGCGAGGCCTATTCCCGTGCCTCACGGGTGCCGGAGGTACGCTATCACTTGGCGGCGACCCTGGCCAGGCTGGGCCGCCACGGCGAGGCAAGGGCCCTGCTGGAGGGGTTGCTGGCGGAGGCGGGTGCTTTCGCCAAGCGGGACGAGGCCGAGAGACTGCTGCGGGACCTGGCATCCAGGTAGGGAGTGCCCCTACCATCAGTCTGGCAGGGACCAAAATAAAACGGCGCCCTCGGGCGCCGTTTTTATGAGGCAGAACGAGACAACCCAGCGTCTAGCCCCGCCGACGCCGCCGGAGTCCCGTTATGCCGACGAGGCCGAGGCCAATCAGCGCCAGACTGCCCGGTTCCGGAACCTGGGTGGTGCTACCCACTAGGCCGGAAACCGCGCCCGAGCTGGTGAAGGCCACCACCAGGCGGCGCACGTCCTCCACCCCGTCTCCGAAGAAGAAACGGGCAGAGCCATCGTGTCCCACCTGCTCTCCGCCTACGGTGAAGAAGGTGCTGGAAGAATCATCGATGGCGTAGAAGTCGGTGGTGGGCAGTGTCCCCGGCGCGGTGATGTTATTGTTGCCCTCCTGGAAGAAGGCGAAGCGAGCCTTCTCGCCATCGTCCACGTCGAAGAGGTCCATCTGGTTCAGGGTCACCGCCTCCCCGAAATCGAAGATCAGGAAATTGGGACCGCCGCCCTCGTCGTCCGGGCTGTCGCATATGCCGTCGCCGTCGCTGCAGCCGGTGTTGTTCTCCTGGACAATCAGGATTCCACGGTTGTGTTGGGCGGGGTCGGTGAGTTCGCCCCGGTCTTCATCTGTGAGCAGAGTGGAGTTGAAAACGTCCGTGCCGTCCTCGAATGCGGCCGGGTCCCAGGTCTCGGTCTCGTCCCACACGTAGGCGCCCTGCCCCCCGGAGAAGGGATATTCCAGGTCGGTGTCCTGACCATTGGTGGCATCCGAGGGGTCGTAGACCACGGCCAAGTCGTGAGATTTTATTGTGTTCACCGCGCTGATGGCCAGGTAGCCGTGCGTGGCATCGTTGTACTGGCTGTTAATGACGGTGCCGTGGGCCTTTTCGAAATTCACCTCAAAAGCCATCACCGGGCCGGAGATGATGCCTGTCGCCAGGACTGCTCCCACCAGGTTCCGCAGTACGCTGTTCGTTGCCATTAGGTCTGTATCCTATTCTGAAACGAGGAAGGTTTGCTAAACTACAAGCAAGACACGTGCCGTAAAATAAGTTCTCTCGTTCAATCAGAGGGTTACAGGCGGCAAACCTTTCCGAGACCGATTGTCAGATGGTGATCCGGGAGCGAGATGTAAAATATCCCGACAAGGCCCTCCGCAGCCCGCCCTTTCGGCGGCTACACCATGGAGGCCGACAGGTTCGTGAAGTGAGTCACATTCCTGCCGATTCAGCCGGGAAAACGGCTTTTAACGCCTGCCGCCGATGCGGGCGAAAGCACGCCAGGCGCCCTCAGCGCGGCAGTTCCGTCGCCCCCATGAGGTACTCGTCCACCGCCCGGGCGCACTGGCGGCCCTCGCGTATGGCCCATACCACCAGGGACTGGCCGCGGCGCATGTCGCCGGCGGTGAATACCTTGTCGAGGCTGGTCTGGTAGCGTTCCGTGTCGGCCTGCACGTTGCCGCGGGGGTCCTTCTCCACCCCCAGGGCCTCCAGCATGCCCTCGTGCACCGGATGCACGAAGCCCATGGCCAGCAGCGCCAGGTCGGCGCGGATCTCGAAGCCGCTGCCCTCCACCTCGCTCATCTGCCAGCGCCCAGTGTCGTCCTTTCGCCACTCCACTCGCGCGACATCCAGGCTCTGTAACCGTCCCCCCTCGCCTCGGAAGGCCCTGGTGGCCACGCCCCAGTCCCGGGCACAGCCCTCTTCCTGGGAGGAGGAGGTGCGCAGCTTGGTGGGCCACTCCGGCCAGGTCATGGCCTTGTCCTCGTGCTCGGGAGGGCGCGGCAGGATCTCGATCTGGGTCACGGAGGCGGCCTGCTGGCGGATGGAGGTGCCGATGCAGTCCGAACCCGTATCGCCGCCGCCGATGACCACCACATGCTTGCCCCTGGCGGTGATGGCCCCCGCCGGGTCCACGGCGTCGCCGGCCACCCGGCGGTTCTGCTGGGTGAGGAAGTCCATGGCGAAATGGACCCCCGCCAGCTCGCGGCCCGGCACCGGCAGGTCCCGGGGGTGCTCCGAGCCGCCCGCCAGCACCACGGCATCGAAGCCCTCCAGGAGCTGCTGGGCCGGCAGGTTCATGCCGACGTGGCTGTTGGGGTGGAAATGCACCCCTTCGGCCCGCATCTGGGCCATGCGGCGGTCGATATGGGACTTCTCCATCTTGAAGTCGGGGATGCCGTAGCGCATGAGGCCGCCGATGCGATTGTTCTTCTCGTAGAGATGCACCTCGTGGCCGGCCCGCGCCAGCTGTTGGGCGCAGGCCATGCCGGCAGGACCGGAACCCACCACGGCGACCCGCCTGCCGGTGGCGGTGTCGGCGATCTGCGGCTCGATCCAGCCCTGCTCCCAGCCCTTGTCGATGATGGCGCACTCGATGGTCTTGATGGTGACCGGCTCGTCCGTGAGGTTGAGGGTGCAGGCCTCCTGACAGGGGGCCGGACAGATGCGGCCGGTGAACTCGGGGAAGTTGTTGGTGGAGTGGAGCACCCCCAGGGCCTCGCGCCAGCGCCCCCGGTATACCAGGTCGTTCCAGTCGGGGATGATGTTGTCCACCGGGCAGCCGGTGTGGCAGTAGGGAATGCCGCAGTCCATGCAGCGTGCACCCTGACGGCCAAGCTCGTCCTCATCCAGGGGGATGACGAACTCCTTCCAGTTGCGGATGCGGTCGCCGGGGGCCAGGTAGCCGCGGTCGAGACGGGGGATCTCCATAAATCCGGTGGGTTTTCCCATGATTCAGGCTCCTTCGCCGACCGGCTGGGGGACGGCCTTGGAGGCCTTCATCTCCTCCAGGGCCCGCCGGTAGTCCACCGGCATGACCTTCACGAACTTGGGCAGGTAGGTCTGCCAGTTGTCCAGGATGACCCGTGCCCGGGAGCTGTCGGTGTAGTGCAGGTGTTTTTCGATCAAACCCTTGAGGCGCCGGGCGTCGTAGCGGGTCATGTCATGCCGGATGTCCACCCGGCCGTGGGTCTCCAGGTCGCCGCCCTGGTGTTCCAGGTGCTCCAGGGCCTCGTCCTCTTCGATGACGGGCTCCAGTTCCACCATGGCGAGGTTGCAGTGGCGCTCGAAATCGCCCTCCTCGTCCAGCACGTAGGCCACGCCGCCGGACATGCCCGCCGCGAAGTTGCGGCCCGTGCGGCCCAGCACCACCACCACGCCGCCGGTCATGTACTCGCAGCCGTGGTCCCCGACCCCCTCCACCACCGCCTGTACGCCGGAGTTGCGCACGCCGAAGCGCTCGCCCGCCACGCCGCGGAAATAGCATTCGCCGGAGATGGCGCCGTAGAGCACGGTGTTGCCCACGATGATGTTCTCCTCGGGGACGATGGGGGTCTCGGGCGGGGGGTAGATCACCAGGCGGCCGCCGGACAGGCCCTTGCCCACGTAGTCATTGGCCTCGCCGATGAGCTCCACGCTGACGCCGTGGGCCAGCCAGGCGCCGAAGCTCTGGCCGGCGGTGCCGCGGGCGGTGATGGCGATGGTGTCCTCGGGCAGGCCGCGATGGCCGTAGCGCTTGGCCACCTCGCCGGACAGCATGGCGCCGAAGGTGCGGTTGATGTTGCGGATGGGGATGTCGATGCGTACCGGCTGGCCCTCTTCCAGGGCCGCTCGGGCCTCGCGGATGAGGGCGTTGTCGAGGGCCCGATCCAGCCCGTGGTCCTGGCGCTCGGCGTTGTAGACGGCCACGCCGGGCCCGGCCACCGGCTTGGTGAGGAGGCGGGTGAAATCGAGGCCGCGGGCCTTCCAGTGGTCCAGGGCGTGACGCATGTCCAGGCGGTCGGCCTGGCCGATCATGTCGTTGAAGCGCCGGAAGCCCAGGCGGGCCATCAACTCGCGCACCTCTTCGGCGACGAAGAAGAAGAAGTTCACCACGTGTTCGGGCTGGCCGGTGAAGCGCTTGCGCAGCTCCGGGTCCTGGGTGGCGATGCCCACCGGGCAGGTGTTGAGGTGGCATTTGCGCATCATGATGCAGCCTTCGGCGATGAGGGGCGCGGTGGCGAAGCCGAATTCGTCGGCCCCCAGCAGCGCCCCCACCACGACGTCGCGGCCGGTGCGCATGCCGCCGTCCACCTGCACCGCGATGCGCCCGCGCAGGCGGTTGAGCACCAGGGTCTGGTGGGTCTCGGCCAGCCCGATCTCCCACGGGCTGCCGGCGTGCTTGATGGAGGTCAGGGGCGAGGCCCCGGTGCCGCCGTCGTGGCCGGCGATGGTGACGTGGTCGGCGTGGGCCTTGGATACCCCCGCCGCCACCGTGCCCACCCCCACCTCGGATACCAGCTTGACGCTGATGCGCCCCGCGGGGTTGACGTTCTTGAGGTCGTGGATGAGCTGGGCCAGGTCCTCGATGGAGTAGATGTCGTGGTGGGGCGGCGGCGAGATGAGGCCCACCCCCGGCGTGGAATGGCGTACCCGGGCGATGGTGGCATCCACCTTGTGGCCGGGCAGCTGGCCGCCCTCCCCGGGCTTGGCGCCCTGGGCCATCTTGATCTGGATGTCGTTGGCGTTCACCAGGTATTCGGCGGTGACGCCGAAGCGGCCCGAGGCCACCTGCTTGATGGCCGAGCGTTTGGAGTCGCCGTTGGGCAGGGGCTTGAAGCGCTCCGGCTCCTCGCCGCCCTCGCCGGTGTTGGACTTGCCGCCGATACGGTTCATGGCCACCGCCAGGGTGGAATGGGCCTCGTAGGAGATGGAGCCGAAGGACATGGCGCCGGTGGCGAAGCGCTTGACGATGTCGGCGGCCGGTTCCACCTCTTCCAGGGGCACCGGCTCGGGGGCCCACTTCATCTCGAACAGGCCCCGCAGGGTCAGCAGGCGCTGGGTCTGCTCGTTGATGGACCGGGCGTAGGCCCGGTAGTCCTCAGGCACGTTGCCCCGTACCGCGTGCTGCAGATTGGAGATGGTCTGGGGGGTCCACACGTGGTCCTCGCCCCGCAGCCGGTAGGCGTAGTCGCCGCCCACGTCCAGGGCGTCGGCGTAGATGGGGTTGTCGCCGAAGGCATCGCTGTGCCAGCGCACGGCGTCGCGGGCCACCTCCGCCACGCCGATGCCCTCGATCATGGAGGCGGTGCCCTTGAAATAGTCCTCCACGAATCCGCTGGCCAGGCCCACGGCGTCGAAGATCTGGGCGCCGCAATAGGACTGGTAGGTGGAGATGCCCATCTTGGACATGATCTTCAGCAGGCCCTTGCCCACCGCCTTGATGTAGCGGTTCTGGACATCTTCCTCGCTCAACGGCTCGGGCAGGTCGCCGCGGGCGGCGGCCAGGGTCTCGAAGGCCAGATAGGGGTTGATGGCCTCGGCGCCATAGCCCGCCAGCACCGCGAAGTGATGGGTCTCGCGGGCCGCGCCCGTCTCCACCACCAGGCCCGACTCGGTGCGCAGACCGGTGCGTACCAGGTGATGGTGCACCGCCGAGGTGGCGAGCAGCGCCGGGATGGGCACACGCTCGGCGCTCACGCCGCGATCCGACAGGATGAGGATGTTGTAACCCTCGCGGACCGCGGTCTCGGCATCCGCGCACAGCCGCTCCAGGGCCGGGGCCATGCCCTCCGTGCCTTCCCGGGCCGGCCAGCAGATGTCCAGGGTGTGGGTGCGGAAAGCGCCGCCGGTGTAGTCCTCGATGTGGCGGATGCGCCCCAGATCGGCGTTGGTGAGGATGGGCTGGGATACCTCGAGCCGATGGTGATCGCCGCCGTCGTCCAGGCCCAGGAGGTTGGGCCGCGGGCCGATGAGGGACACCAGGGACATCACCAGTTCCTCGCGGATGGGGTCGATGGGCGGGTTGGTGACCTGGGCGAAGTTCTGCTTGAAGTAGTTGAACAGGGGCTTGGGCTTGGAGGACAGCACCGCCACCGGGTTGTCCGCGCCCATGGAGCCCACCGCCTCCTGGCCCGTCACCGCCATGGGGGTCATGAGGAACTTGAGGTCCTCCTGGGTGAAGCCGAAGGCCTGCTGGCGGTCCAGCAGGGTACGGGCGCCGGGGGCCATGGGGGCCACCTCCGGCGGCAGGGTGGTGAGGCGGATCTGGCTGGCGTCGAGCCAGCGCTGGTAGGGATGCATGCCCGCCAGCTCCGCCTTCAGCTCGCTGTCGTCGATGATGCGGCCCTGCTCCATGTCGATGAGGAACATGCGCCCCGGCTGGAGGCGCCACTTCTTGACGATGCGTTCCTCGGCGATGTCCAGCACCCCCATCTCGGAGCCCATCACCACCAGGTCGTCGTCGGTGATGAGGTAGCGGGCCGGCCGCAGTCCGTTGCGGTCAAGGGTGGCCCCGATCTGGCGGCCGTCGGTGAAGGCCACGGCGGCGGGCCCGTCCCAGGGCTCCATGAGGGCGGCGTGGTACTCGTAGAAGGCGCGGCGCTTGTCATCCATCAATGGGTTGCCGGACCACGCCTCGGGGATCAGCATCATCATGGCGTGGGCGAGGGAATAGCCGCCGGCCACCAGCAACTCCAGGGCGCCGTCGAAGCTGCCGGAATCCGACTGGCCCTCGCGAATGAGGGGCCACAGCTTCTTGAGGTCGTCGCCGAGGAGTTCGGAGGCCATGGAGTGGCGGCGCGCATTCATCCAGTTGATATTGCCGCGCAGGGTGTTGATCTCGCCGTTGTGGGCGATCATGCGGAAGGGTTGGGCCAGATCCCAGGAGGGGAAGGTGTTGGTGGAGAAGCGCTGGTGCACCAGGGCCAGGGCGCTCTCCATGCGTTCGTCCTGGAGGTCCTTGTAATAGCTGTCCACCTGGTTCGCCAGCAGCATGCCCTTGTAGGCCAGGGTGCGGCAGGACAGGGAGCAGACATAGAACTGCTCCGCGCCCTCGAGGGCGAACTCCGCCACCGCGTTCTCCACCTGCTTGCGGATGACGAACAGCTTGCGTTCGAAGGCATCGCCGTCGCCCACTTCGTCGCCGCGGCCCACGAACAGCTGGCGCACCACCGGTTCCAGGGGCAGCACGCTCTCCCCGAGGCAGGCGTTGTCCACCGGCACGTCACGCCAGCCCAGCAGGCGCTGGCCCTCGCGGGCGATGGCGTCCTCCAGCAGGCGGGTGCAGTGGTCCTGGCACGCGGCATGACGGGGCAGAAAGACCATGCCCACCCCATAATGCTCGGGGTGGGGCAGGTCGATGCCGAGCGGCGCGCACTCGGCACGCAGGAAGGCGTCGGGGATCTGGAACAGCAGCCCCGCCCCGTCGCCGGCCTGGGGGTCCGCCCCGACCGCCCCCCGATGGGTGAGGTTCTCGAGGATCTTCAGACCCTGCCTGATAATGGCGTGGCTCTTGCGCCCCTTGATGTTGGCGACAAAGCCGACGCCGCAGGCGTCGTGCTCGTTGGCGGGGTCGTAGAGACCCTGCTTGGGTGGCAAAGCCCCGTAGCTCATGGCGGACTCTCGAATTAGACGTCTTGGAAATCAACGCGGGTCCGTAACGGCACCTCGTCTGGAACCTACAGTGTGGGTACGAGGCCGCTCCCCATTTACCCCGAGGGCACAGGGGATTAAACGCCACCGTCGTATCGCCGAACCTCGCAGAATACCGAGTAATGGACGATGTGCCAAGGCTGGGTCAGGGGTGGACCGCGCCATAATCCGCCGTCCGCCAAAAAGGGTGTCAGGAACCGTTTCTAGCCAAAAAGGTTCCTGACACCTTTTTCTGTTGATTTGCAGGCCCGCCGGATGGGGGGCGTCGTCAGGGCGGGTTGGGGGAAAGGTTGGCGCGCAGGCTGGCCACGGAGCGCGCCCAGGGGCGCAGGGCGCGCAGTTCCGGGGCCAGCCTGCGTATGGCGCCGACGGCCTCGTCGCGGCTGGCGTAGGAGCCGTGGACCAGCACGTGCCAGGGCCGCCCCTCGTGGACCAGGGTCACCACGGCGGTCGATTCCCCCGGGCTGTGCCGGGCGACCAGTCGCGCCACCGCATCCCGCTCGCGGCTGCCCATGAGCTGCAATACGTAGCGGTCCTCGGGCAGGGTGAAGGGCCAGGAGGCTGTGGGTCCCTGGCTTGGGGGCGCGGCGGATGGCGGCGAGGTGGCGGGCTGGGGGGCACTATCGCTAACCGCCGGTGGCGGGGTTGACGGCGCGGGTGCGGCCTCCGGGCGGGTTTCGGTCGACTCTCGCGGTGCAGGCGGCGGCGCTGCGGGCGGTGCCTGCGGTATGTCCGCCATCGGCTCCGCCGGGGCGGCCGCGGGGGGGCGAGGCGGGGCCTCAACGGCGGGCTCCTGGGCGGCAGGGGCGACGGAGGGGGGCACCCTTTGTGCGTCTGCGTCTGCGTCTGCGTCTGCGTCTGCGTCTGCGGTGGCGGGTGGCTCGGAGGGCGGGGAGTCCGGCGTGGCCTCGCCTGGCGCAGTGGCCTCCCCCCCGGCCGGCGGTGCCACCGGCCGGGGGCCGGACGCCCCGGCAGGGCTGGGAACAGATCGCTCGGCCGGGGCAGGGGGTGGCAGGGAACGGGTGAGGCCGGTGTCCCTGTCGTCGGTGTCATCGGGCAGCAGGGCGGTGATGGCCAGGGTCAGCAGCAGCGCGCTGCCGCCGATCACCGCCAGCAGGCGCCGGTTGCCGCGGGCGCTGCGCGCGGCGGGGCCGGGGGTTTTCCGCGTCGCCGGCCGGCGCGGGGGGGCGGCGGCGGGACCGGCCGGGGGTGTGGGTTCGTCGATGATCCGCGCCGCCAGCCGATTGAGGGGGCCGGGATAGCCGCCACTCTCCTTCCACAGCCGGTCCACCCGTTCGCCGGTGAAGAGATCGCGGGCCGGCGTCCCCGACCTGTCGAGGCGGGTGGTGATGTAGTGCATGCACTGCTCGCGCCCCAGGGGAGGCAGTTCCACCAGATGAAAGATGGCCTCGCCGAGGGCCCCGGCCACCCGGTCGGCGAGGGCCGGCTCGCCCACCAGCAACAGCCTCAGGCCGGGAAAGTCCGGGTGGCGGGCCAGCGACAGCAGCAGCTCCAGTGCCGGCGGCGCCAGGAACTGGGCGTCGTCCACCACCAGCAGGGTGGGCAGACCACCCTTGGCCGCCGCCGAGAGGTGGGCCTTGAGGGCATCCCTGGCATCCCTCTCCGCCGCACCGGTGCCATGGGCGTCGAGGCCCGCCAGGGCGCGCTCCAGGAGCCCCTCGCCGGTGGCCTCGCCATGGGCCTCCACCACGGTGGCACGCCAGGCGTTCTGTCCCTCCCTCAGCAGCCGGTCCGTGAGGGTGGTCTTGCCACTGCCTGCGGGGCCGATGAGGACCATGACCTGATCGCTGTAGCGGGTGAGGTGGTGGAGGAGATTGAGGCGCTGGGTGATCTGGGCGGTGGCGTAGAAGAGGTGATCATCCCCCGGTGCCAGAAAGGGATTGGTGCCGCCGGGCGCCGTGTCGTCGCGACCGGCCATCCTAGGCCCCCCGGCCATGGCCGGGCGTCGCCGCAGCGCGTATCCCCACGGCTCTGCCCCGGGTGATGCGGGGACACCGGCGACGGCAATCCACAGGCGGCCTCACGTGAGTTCGGTGGGGTTGAACAGGCGCTGGTACTCGTTGATGGCGAAGCGATCGGTCATGCCGGCGATATAGTCCGCCACGCCCCTTGCCCGGCCGGGCCGGCCCTGGTCGTCCTCGTAGACCCGGACCTTGTCCTGGAAGTCCGGGGGCAGGGTGCGGGGGTCGTCCATGAAGGCCTGGAACAGGCCGCGTACGATGCGCCCGGCCTTGATGGTCATGCGGTGCACCCGGTAGTGGCGATACAGGTGCTCCCGCAGGAATCGTTTGAGCTCCAGATGCTGCTCGCGCATCCCGGCACTGGAGCGCACCAGGGCCTCGCCGGACTGGCGGACGTCGTCGATGGTGGCGGGGCCGGCGGCGGCGATGGCCGCCCGACTGGTCTCCACCAGATCCACCACCTGCCGGTTGATCATGCGCCGAATCACCTCGTGGATGGCGCGCCGGGCGCTGAGATCGGGCCAGCGACCCATCACCTCGTCGTGCTGCTCCCGGAACAAGGCCACCTCGCGCAACTGCCCGATGGTGATGAGCTCGGCCCGCAGGCCGTCGTCCACGTCGTGATTGTTGTAGGCGATCTCGTCGGCCAGATTCGTCACCTGGGCCTCCAGGGAGGGCTGGCCGCCATCCACGAAACGCGCCGCCACCGGGCCGAGGGCCCGGGCCTTGGCCGGGGCACAGTGCTTGAGGATGCCCTCGCGGGTCTCGAAGGTGAGGTTGAGGCCGCTGAATTCGGCGTACTTTTCCTCCAGCAGGTCCACCACCCGCAGGGACTGGAGATTGTGCTCGAAGCCGCCATATTCCTTCATGCAGTGGTTGAGGGCGTCCTGGCCGGCATGACCGAAGGGGGTGTGGCCGAGGTCGTGGGCCAGGGCGATGCCTTCCGACAGGTCCTCGTGCAGGTTCAGCAGGCGCGCCACGGTGCGGGTGATCTGGGCCACCTCCACGGAATGGGTGAGGCGGGTGCGGAACATGTCCCCCTCGTGGTTGACGAACACCTGGGTCTTGTATTCGAGCCGGCGGAAGGCCGCGGAATGGATGATACGGTCGCGGTCGCGCTGAAACTCGCCACGGTAGTGGGGCGGGGCCTCGGGAAAGCACCTGCCGCGGCTGGCGTCGTCGTGGGCCGCATAGGGCGCGAGGTTGAGGGCCTGTTCCATTCAGGCGCCTTGCGGGGTGGCGGTGGTCGCGGCGGCATCGCTGGCCGCGGACTCCCAGGTGGCGGTGATGTCCCCGGGTGAGAAGTCGGCCGTCACCACGGCCTCGCCGATGTCCCGCAACAGCACCAGCCGCAGACGGCCGTCCTGCACCTTCTTGTCCACCGCCATGAGGTCCAGGGCACGGGCGGCGGACAGGGATGCCGGCACGGTGGTGGGCAGGCCGGCCCGCCGCAGCAGGGCCTCGGTGCGGGCGGCCGCCGCCGCCGGCAGCCAGCCGAGGCCCACGGACATGCGTGCCGCCAGCATCATGCCGGCGGCCACCGCCTCGCCATGGAGCCAGGCACCGTAGCCCATGCCGGTTTCGATGGCGTGGCCGAAGGTGTGGCCCAGATTGAGGAGGGCCCGCCGGCCCGCCTCCCGCTCGTCCGCCGCCACCACCTCGGCCTTGTTCTGACAGGAGCGGCGGATGGCCTCGGACATCAGGGCCGGCTGCCGTTCCAGCAGGGCATCCATGTGCCGCTCCAGCCAGTCGAAGAAGTCCCGGTCACCGATGAGGCCGTATTTGATCACCTCGGCCAGGCCGGCCCGTAGCTGGCGGTCGTCCAGGGTATCCAGGGTGTCCGTATCGGCCACCACCACCCGCGGCTGGTGGAAGGCGCCGATCATGTTCTTGCCCAGGGGATGATTGACCCCGGTCTTGCCACCCACCGAGGAATCCACCTGGGCCAGCAGGGTGGTGGGGATCTGGATGAAGGCCACGCCCCGCTGGTAGCAGGCCGCGGCGAAGCCGGTGATGTCACCCACCACGCCGCCCCCGAGGGCGATCAGGGTGGTATGGCGGTCATGACGCTCGGTGAGGAGCTTGTCGAAGACGAGATTGACGGTGTCCAGGGTCTTGAAGCGCTCACCGTCGGGCAGGACCAGGTGGTGGTGACGAATGCCCGCCAGGGATTCCAGCACCCCATCCAGATAGAGAGGCGCCACGGTCTCGTTGGTAACCACCAGGGCCTGCTGTCCGGCGAGATGGGGCGTAATCCACTGGGGATCCCCCACCAGACCGCTGCCGATATGGATGGCGTAGGCCCGTTCTCCAAGCGCTACCTGCAGGGTTTTCATAGTTCTTTCAGTTTGTTACGGATCTGGCGGACGATGGCGCGGACTGTACGGCTATCGGTTTCCACAATCAAATCAGCGATGGAACGGTATAGGGGGTCGCGGTGCGCCATGAGTTCCTCGATGGCCTTGCGTGGGTTTTCCGTCTGCAGCAGGGGCCGGTTGCGATCCCGCCGGGTGCGCTCATAGAGGCGTTGGAGCGGCGCGTGGAGGTAGATGACGAAGCCGTGGGTGCGCAGCGCGGCGCGGTTGTCCGGGTCGAGGATGGCACCGCCTCCGGTGGCGAGCACCACGTCCGTCAGTGCGGCAAGCTCCGCCACCACGGCCTTTTCCCGGCGCCGGAAGCCGGCCTCCCCCTCGATATCGAAGATGAGGGGTATATCCACCCCGGTCCGCTCCTCCAGTTCGCGATCGCTGTCGTAGAAGACCTTGTCCATGTCCCGCGCGAGTTGCCGGCCGATGGTGGTCTTCCCGGCCCCCATGGGACCGACGAGAAAGATATTGCGCAGTTTCGTAGTCAACGGATCATGGGGGCGTGACGATGGACCGCACACCCTTGCTCGGCAAGGGGAGTGGATGAATCCCGATGTTAGCGGCATTCGCCATGGCTTGGCGACCTCCGGGGGCGTGCAGGTCCCCGTAAATGGAAACGGGCGGCGGCGCCGTGCGCCGCCGCCCGTTTCCAAAGGCGGGTGATGTCCCTTGAGGACGGTATGACGGGCTCAGGATGTCCTCAACGGACGGCCAGAGAGTCCTTCAGCACCCGCGGGGTCACGAATACCAGCAGCTCGTTCTTGCGATCCGATACGCTGGTCTGCCGGAACAGGCTGCCCACCCATGGCAGGTCACTGAAGAACGGCACCCGCTCGACGTCGTTGCGGATGCTCTGTTCGAATATGCCTCCCAGTACCACCGTCTCGCCGTTGTCCACCAGCACCTGGGTGCTCACCTCCCGGGTATCGATGCTGGGGATCCCCTGGAAGGTCTGGCCCACGGTGTCGTTGGAGACGTTGAGATCCATGATGACCCGGTCATCGGGGGTGATCTGCGGCGTCACCCGCAGGCTCAATACCGCCTTCTTGAAGGATACGGAGGTGGCGCCGCTGGAGGAGGCCTCCTGGAACGGGATCTCGGTGCCCTGCTCGATAACCGCCTCCTTCTGGTTGGAGGTGATGACCCGCGGGTTGGAGATGACCTCACCGCGGCCCTCCGCCTGCATGGCCTGCAGCTCGAGCTGCAGTAACCAGCTGCCGATCTTGCCCACCGCGAGGCCGAGGGAGGCCGACGGCCCGCCGATGGGCAGGTCGACGATGAAGTTGTCACGGCCATCGGTGTTGAATCCGGTGGCGGTGTCCTCCACGTCACCTTCCAGTTTGCCGCCGATGATGATGTTGGTATCGGAGCTCGGGTTGTCTATGGAACCCACCTCGCCGGCGGTGTTGTTGATGGACCGCGAGTAGCCGAACTTGACGCCGAGATCCTTGCTGTAGTTGTCGTCGGCGATGACGATGCGGGACTCGATGAGGACCTGACGTACGGGTACATCGAGGCGGTCCACCATGCGCCGCGCCCCTTCGAGGTTGGTGGCGGTGTCACGGATCAGCAGGGTGTTGGTGCGGTTGTCCACGGTCACGTTGCCCCGCTCGGACAACAGGGAGTTCTCCTTGGCCTTGAGGAGGGCCGCGACCTCATCGGCCTTGGCGTAGTTGACCTGGACGAATTCGGTGCGCAGGGGCGCCAGCTCCTCGATCTGTTGCTGGGCCTCGAGCTCCAGCTTTTCCCGGGCGGCGATCTCCTCGGTGGGGGCCACCATGATGACGTTGCCGGTCTTGCGCATGCCAAGGCCGCGGGACTTCAGGATGATATCCATGGCCTGATCCCAGGGCACGTTCTTCAGCCGCAGGGTGACGTTGCCGGTCACGCTGTCGCTGGCCACCAGGTTGAGTCCCGTGAAGTCGGCCAGCAACTGCAGCACCGCGCGAACCTCGATGTTCTGAAAGTTCAGGGACAGCCGTTCGCCGGTGAAGCCCACCCGCTCCTTGCGGCGCCGTTCGGCCTCCTCTTCCGTGACCGGCTTGAGTTCCAGGGTGAACAGGTTGTCGGACTGGTAGGCGAGGTATTCGTAGGGCTGGTCGCCGGGACGCACCACCATGCGGGTGTTGTTGTTCTGGGCGAAGGTGTCCACCTGGTGTACCGGCGTGGCGAAATCCACCACGTCGAGCTTGCGCTCCAGGTTCTGGGGCAGGGCGGTGTTGAGGAAATCGACGATGAGCTTGTCACCTTCCTGGCGGGTGTCGATGACCACGCTGGCGTCGGACAGGGTCACCAGCACTCTGCCCTCACCCTCGGGACCCCGCCGGAAGTCGACGTTCTCCAGGCGCTGGGAGTCGCCGGCGGCCCGTACATCGCCGACGCGCTCCGGAAAGGCGCGGCTGGCGGTAGCGCCGGCGTTGTCCAGGGTCACGAGGACGGTTTTGCCCCGGGTTTCGATCTCGTAGGGCACCAGGCGGATGAGATTCAGCACCACCCGCGTGCGCCCGGAGGCCTCCACGGCGGTGACGCTGCGGGCCATCCCCACCCCGATGGTGCGGCTCTTGCGTTCCAGGTTGACGCCCACACCCGGGAAGTCCAGGGCCACGCGGGCCGGGTTGTCGACGGAAAAGGACAGGGGCTCTGGCGCGGCCTCGGAGAGTTGAAGCGTCACCTGCACCCGTTCGCCCGACAGCTCCACGAAGCTGATGTCGTCGAGGGTCTGCGCCACCGCCGTCATGGCGACGCAACTGAGCACCAAGGTGGCCACTAGGCGGCCCAACAGATGGCCGGCGCGTTCACCGGTGTAAGGGTTACTGCTGTTCATGACTCGACTCCCATGGATCCCGCCTGCTACCACTGTTATTCACCCAAATCCAGCTCGGCCGCGCGTTCCTGCCAGCCGCCCATGTTGTCGGGCACGATCTCCACCAGCATGATGCGGCCCTCCTCGATGGCGGTGATCTTGCCGTAGTTCCTGCCCATATAGTTGCCGGTCTGGACGCGGTGAACGGCGCCCTCCGGATCCGTCACCAGCGCCCAGAACTCCTCATCCTGTGCCATGGTGCCCACCATCCGCAACGAATCCAGGGGGTAATATTCCAACTCCTCCCGCACGTGATTGGAGGGGGGTTGGACGCCGCCCGCACCCGCCACCACCACATCCGGCTCCGCGTCGGCCTGGATAAAGGGCTCGAAGGGGTCGGTACGGCCGCCGGGTTCGTAGACGAAGACCTCGGCGATGCTGATCTCGGGAAGGGGCTGAATCCGCGAGCTCTTGATTTGCTTCACCTGGTTGATGTAGGCCTCCAGATCACTCATGTCGGTGTTGACGCAGCCCGTCACGCCGAGCGCGATGCAGGCCAGGCCCGCCAGGGGGTGTCGCAGGGGCCTGGTGCTCATGAGCTTGGGTAACCGTGTGTGCACGACGCGTTGTCCTCCGATCACTCGCTGTCCAGATAGCGATAGGTCTTTGCCGTGGATTCCATGACGAGGATGGGGTCGCCCTCCGCCGTCTTGCCCTGGGGCCGGATGGAGATATCGTGCTGGGTGACGATACGGGGTAGGGCGGCAACCCCGCTTACGAACCTGCCGAATTCGTGGTAGGTGCCGGTTACGCGGATCTTGATGGGCTTTTCGGCGTAGAAGTCCCGGGGCTGTTCCTGCATGGGCTGGAACAGCTCGAATTCGAGGCCGCTGGCCAGCCCGGTCTGGGAGATGTCCACCAGCAGGGCCTCGATCTCGGACTTGTTGGGCAGCTGCCGGAGCATGGCCCCGAAGGAGTTCTTCATGTCCGCGAGTTGTTCCTTGAGGGGTTCGAGGTTGGCCGCCTGTTTCTGCTTGCGCTCGAACTCGGTGCGTTTTTTGTGCTCGGTGGCGCGTGCCTGCTCGAGGTCCGCGATCTGGTGCTGGGTGTGAAACCAGTAGCCGCCACCCAGAACCAGGGCACAGACCACGAGGATGACCACGGCCTTGGCGGCCAGGGGCCAACTGCCGATGTTGTTCGGGTCGAGGTTGCGCAGGTCGTCGAGTTTCATGGGGCCGTCTCCCCTTCCGCCTGCTGTGCGTCCGGACGGACCTGGGTGGCCGACAGGGTGAACTTGCTCAGGCGCACGCTGGTCGCGCCGCGCTTCATCTCCTCGGCCTGGATCATCTTGAGGTCAGGCCGGTCCAGCCAATCGGAGCCGTCCAGGGCGCGCATGAAGGACGACACCCGGGCATTGGACTGGGCATAGCCATCGAGGTTGAGGTTCTTGCCGCGCTGGGTGAGGCTCGTGAGGTAGACGCCTTCCGGCAGGGTCTTGGCGAGTTCATCGAAGAGATGGACCACCTCCGGGCGGCTGGTCTGAAGTTGCTCGACGATGCGCATCCGTGCCAGCAGGTTCTCCTTCTCTCTCTCGAGGTCCTTGATCTCGGCGATCTTGCGGTCGAGAAGGGTGATCTCGCCGGCAAGACGCTGGTTGCGCATATTCTGATAGTCGATCATTTTGTCGATCTGCAGGTGCACCAGCCCCACCACCGCCAGCATCGCCACCACCGCGATGCCCACCGTGATGCCGAAGTCCTTCTGGCGCTTTTTGCGAAGTTCTTCGCGCCAGGGTAGCAGGTTGATACGCGCCATCAGTCGAAGCTCCTCAGGGCGAGTCCAGTGGCAATCATCAGGGCGGGCGCGTCGTTGGCGATGATCTCGCTTTTGACCTTGTTGTTGAGGGACATCTCGGCGAACGGGTTGGCCACCGTGACCGTGACCCCCGTGTGTTCCGCCACCGTCTTGTCGACGTTTTCAATGGAGGCGCAGCCCCCCGCGAGTACGATGTGGTCCACCTGGTTCACCTGGCTCGACGAGTAGAAAAACTGCAGGGCGCGGTTAATCTGCTGGGCCATGCCCTCCTTGAAGGGCTCGAGCACCTCGGGGCCGTAGTTCTCCGGCAGCCCGCCCTGGCGTTTGGCCAGGCCGGCCTCCTCATAGGAGAGCCCGTAGCGCCGCTGGATCTCTTCGGTGAGCTGCTTGCCGCCGAACACCTGTTCCCGGGCATAGATGATCTTGAGGTCACTGAGGACGCTGAGGTTGGTCATGGTGGCGCCCACGTCCACCATGGCGACGTTCTGCTCCACCCCCTGCTCGGGCAGATGCCGGGCCAGGAGGCGGAAGGCGTTCTCCATGCAGAAGGCCTCCACGTCCACTATGCGGGTGATCAGGCCCCCCAGTTCGGCGGCCGCCACCCGCACATCCACGTTTTCCGTCCGCGATGCCGCGAGCAGGACGTCCACCTTGTCGGGGTCGTGCTCCGAGGGCCCGACGATCTCGAAGTCCAGGCTCACCTCCTCGAGGGGATAGGGGATGTACTGGTCGGCCTCCAGCTGGATCTGGCCTTCCATCTCGTCGTCGGAGATGCCCCCCGGCATGGCGATGACCTTGGTGATTACCGCGGAGCCGGCGACCGCCAGGGCGCAATGCTTCGACTTGGTACCGGAGCGTTTCACCGCCCGCCGGATGGCCTCGCCGACCGCCTGCTCGTCGGTGATGGTCTTCTCGACGACGGAGTTCGGCGGCAAGGGTTCCACCGCGTAGCTCTCCACCCGATACTTGCCGCCGCTCCTGCCGAGCTCCAGGAGCTTTACGGCGGTTGAACTGACGTCCAGGCCGATGATGGGGACATTACGCTTGCCAAAGAGGCTCACAGGGCTACCTTTTTCATTATAAATCAGTTATTTATGTAAGCAATGTCTACCGATTTATTAAATCTAGAGCTAACTATAGATCAAGCAGTTGCAAGATACAAATAAACTGGTGTCTTAAGTTGTGGCGGCCCATTCCCGGTCTACGGCCCTGCGCGGCCCCCCGGGTGGCCATGAAGGGGTGAGCGGCACCAGCCCCCCCAACCTTTATATGTGTCGGCGCGCGATCAATTTCTTATATACTATGCAGCCCGCTACGGAAATGCCGGGAAAAGGGCATCCCGCACGCGGACAGGACATGGTTGATTCCTGCCAGGGAGGCTCGAATCAGCGTTTTTCAGACCATGCAGGACTCGTTACCCCATTTCACCATGCGCTTGTTGCTGCGCCTCGTCCTCGGATCCCTTCTTCTCGGCGCCGCCACGGCCCTGGCGGCGGCGGCCGTCATCTGGTTCTATCTGGTACCTCAGCTCCCGGCGGTGGAAACCCTGCGGGACGTTCAGTTCCAGGTCCCCTTGAAGGTCTACAGCCGCGACGGCCTGCTGATGGCGGAGTTCGGTGAGAAGCGGCGGGTCCCGGTGCGCCTTCCCGAGGTGCCCGATGGCTTGATCAAGGCGGTGCTGGCGGCCGAGGATGACCGTTTCTACGAACATCCCGGGGTGGACTGGCAGGGGCTGGCCCGCGCCGCCTGGAGTCTCGCCACCACCGGGGAGAAGACCCAGGGCGGCAGCACCATCACCATGCAGGTGGCGCGCAATTTCTTCCTGGAGCGGGAAAAGACCTACATCCGCAAGCTCAACGAGATCCTGCTGGCGGTGAAGATCGAGAGTAGTCTCGACAAGGATCAGATCCTGGAGCTCTACCTCAACAAGATCTTCCTCGGACACCGCGCCTACGGCGTGGGTTCTGCCGCTCAGGTCTACTATGGCCGCCCCCTGGGAGAGCTCACGACGGCCGAGCTCGCCATGATCGCGGGCCTGCCCAAGGCCCCCTCCGCCTTCAATCCCATCGCCAACCCCCAGCGCGCCCTGTCCCGCCGGAGTTACGTGCTGCGGCGCATGCGGGAGGTGGGTTTCATCGACCAGGCGGAGTTTGAGTCGGCGGACGCCCAGCCCATCACCGCGGCACTCCATGGTTTTGCGGTGAAAGTGGATGCGCCCCACGTGGCGGAGATGGTGCGCTCCCACATGGTGGAGCGCTATGGCGAAGAGGCGTATGTAAGCGGTTACTCCGTCGTCACCTCAGTGGAAAGTGGGCTGCAGCGGGCCGCCACGGCGGCCCTGCGGCGGGGGCTGGTGGACTACACCGAGCGCCATGGCTATCGAGGAGCGGAAGGTCGGCTGGAGGCTGCGGGCGGCCCATCGGTGGAGCAGGCCATGGAGGCCCTGGCGGGGACCCCCCGGGTGGGCGGTCTGATACCCGCGGTGGTGTTCCGGGTCGGTGAGCAGGAGGCGGGGGCCTATCTGGCCGGTGGCGAGGCCATTACCATCCCCTGGAGCGGCCTGTCCTGGGCCCGCCCCTATATCAGCGAGGACCGGCGGGGAGCCCGCCCCCGGGGTGCCGCAGAGGTGGTGGCAGTGGGCGACATCATTCGCGTCCGCGAGGACGAGGAGGGCGCATGGCGCCTCACCCAGGTGCCGCGGGTCGAAGGGGCGCTGGTGGCCCTGGACCCCAGCGACGGAGCGGTCAGGGCCCTCCAGGGCGGTTTCGATTTCTCCCGCAACAAGTTCAACCGCGCCGTCCAGGCAAAGCGCCAGCCGGGCTCCAACTTCAAGCCCTTCATCTACTCCGCGGCCCTCGGCTCCGGTCTGACACCCGCCTCTCTCATCAACGATGCCCCCGTGGTGTTCGAGGATACGAGCCTCGAGGCGTCCTGGCGGCCCGAAAACTACAGTGGCAAGTTTTTCGGGCCCACGCGCCTGCGCGTCGCCCTCACCAAGTCGCGCAACCTGGTATCCATCCGCCTGCTGGAGCGGGTGGGCATCCCCTATACGGTGAGGTTCCTGGAACGCTTCGGCTTTTCGCCCGAGGAGTTGCCCCGCAACCTGTCCCTGGCCCTGGGGGCCGTGGATCTGGAGCCTCTCAAGGTGGCGAGCGGCTATGCCGTGTTTGCCAACGGCGGCCATCGGGTGACGCCCTACTTCATCGACCGGGTCAGCAATTACCGTGGCGCGGTGGTCTACGAGGCCTCGCCGCCGGTGGCCTGTCCGGAGTGCTGGAAGACCATCGACGGCACCGATGCCGGGGAGGTGGCCGCGGACATGATGGCGGGCCTCGCGCCCCGCGCCATTTCCGCCGCAAATGCCTGGCTCCTGCGCTCCATGATGAAGGACGTCATCCGCCGGGGCACCGGGCGCAAGGCCCTGGTCCTGGGCCGTGACGATCTCGCCGGTAAGACCGGTACCACCAATCAGCAGCGGGACGCCTGGTTCTCCGGCTTCAACGGGGCCATGGTGGCCACCACCTGGGTGGGTTTCGACAAGCTGGCCCCCCTGGGGGCACGGGAGACCGGCGGCGGGGCCGCCCTGCCGGTGTGGATAGACTTCATGGCCGAGGCCCTCAAGGACATGCCCAGCCGCGACATGGAACCGCCGGAGGGCCTGGTCACCGTGCGCATCGACCCGGCCACCGGGTTGCTGGCCGGGTCGGATTTCCCGGGGGCCATCTTCGAGACCTTCCGCAAGGCCCACGTCCCCACCGCGGAGGTGGACTGGGAAGGTCCGGCGACGGCCGGCGGCGAGTCGGCGGGCAGCATCACGGAGCAATTGTTCTGACCGCCGCCCCGGAGCAGGAGCGGCGCGTCGTCTCGCCCTAGCCGGCGCCGCGGCGCCATACCCCATGACCCATGTCTAAGAAGAAGGCACATGCCGGCTCCGCCCTGCGGGAGCAGATCGCCGCCGAGGCCGCGCGCATCATGGTGGAGTCGGGAAATCCGAGCTACCTGGTAGCCAAGAAAAAGGCCGCCCAGCGCCTGGGGGCCGCCGATGGTCATGGCCTGCCCAACAACGAGGAGATCGAGCGGGCCATCGTCGAGTACCAGCGTCTGTTCCTCGCCGATACCCAGCCCGGCCATCTGCGGCGCCTGCGCGAGGCGGGGTTGCAGGCCATGCGGTTGCTGGAGCCCTTCGGCCCGCGCCTGGTGGGGCCGGTACTGGAGGGCACCGCGGACCACTACAGCGAGGTGAACCTCCACGTATTCGCCGACACGGTGGAGGACGTGGGGCTGTATCTCATGAATCACGACATACCCGCCGACCTGTCGACCCGCCGCCTGCGCGAGCCCGCGGGGGCCAACGTGGAGCAGCCGGAATATCGCTTCGTCGCCGGCGATATCCCGGTGGGCGTCACGGTGTTCTCGGGGCCGTCCGGCCGCCAGCCCCCCGTCAGCCCGGTGGACGGCCGGCCCATGCGGCGGGCGTCCATGAAACAGGTGGAGGCGTTGCTCGCCGAGCCCGGCGACGCCGGCCTCCTCGACTGAGTGGTTTCGCCCGCCGCCGTGGACGGAGCGGCCATCTGGCGGGTGGCCGTGCCGTCACCCCTGAGGCAGGCCTTCGACTATCTGCCGCCGGCCCGGTGGATGGGCGCCCCCCCCGCGCCGGGCGTGCGCGTCGAGGTGCCCTTCGGGCGGGGACGCCGCATCGGCATCCTCACCGCCGTGGCCGCTGCCGCGTCGGTGCCCGACCACCGCCTGCGGCGGATATCGCGAGTGGTCGATGAGGCACCCCTGTGGCCGCGTCCGCTGTTCGAACTGCTGTTGTGGGCCGCCGATTACTATCACCATCCCCCGGGTGAGGTCTTCTCCAGCGCCCTGCCGGCGGCCCTGCGTCAGGGGCGTCCCGCCTCCCCGCGGGCCGCCGAGATATGGCGCCTCACCGCCGCGGGCCGGGCGGCGGACCCGGCGGCCCTCGCCCGGGCACCGGCCCAGGGCCGGCTCCTGACCCTGTTGGAGAATGCCACCGGGGGGCTGTCGGCGGCGCAACTGGCCGCCACCATGGCGGGCTGGCGGACCCCCGCCCGCGCCCTGAAGGCCAAGGGCCTGGTGGAGACGGTGGCGCCGCCGTCGCTGCCCCCCCCGTCGTCGCCGCCCGCCGTGGAGCCCTCCGCCCCCCAGGGCGAGGTCCTGGAGAGCCTGGCGACCCTGGAGGGCTTCGCCGCCGTGCTGCTGGACGGCGTCACGGGCAGCGGCAAGACGGAGGTCTACCTGCGGCACATCGAGCACCTGCAGGCCGCGGGGGCCCAGGCCCTGGTGCTGGTGCCGGAGATCGGCCTCACTCCCCAGATGGCGGGGCGCTTCCGGGAACGCTTCGGTGGGGCGGTGGTGGTCCTCCACTCCGGGCTGACGGACCGCGAGCGCCTGACGGCCTGGGCGGCGGCCCGGGAGGGCCGGGCGGCGGTGGTGCTGGGGACCCGTTCGGCGGTCTTCACGCCCCTGGCGCGCCCCGGGGTCATCGTGGTGGACGAGGAGCACGACGGCTCCTACAAGCAGCAGGAGGGTTTCCGCTACTCCGCCCGCGACCTGGCCGTGGCGCGGGCCCGCCGCGAGGGCATCCCGGTGATCCTGGGGTCGGCCACGCCGTCCCTGGAGACCCTGGAAAACGTCGCCGCAGGACGCTACCGGCACCATGTCCTGCCCCACCGCGTCACCGGCCACGGCGAGCCCCGCCTGCGGGTGGTGGATGTGCGGGGTCGGGCCCTGGCGGAGGGCCTGTCCCAGGAGCTCCTGGCCGCCGTGGCGACCCGCATCGCCCGGGGAGAACAGAGCCTGCTGTTCCTCAACCGCCGGGGCTGGGCGCCGGTGCTGCTGTGTCACGAATGCGGCTGGGTCTCCCATTGCGACCACTGCGATGCGCGTCTGGTCTTTCACCGTTCCAGCGGCCGCCAGCACTGTCACTACTGCGGCAGCGTCGCCGCCATGCCGGAGCACTGTCCCGAGTGTCGGTCCACGGAACTGCGCTTCCTCGGCAAGGGCACGGAACGCATCGAGGAGGCCCTGCGCGGCCCCTTCCCGGAGGCCCGCATCGTGCGGGTGGACCGGGACAGCACCCGCCGCAAGGGCTCCCTGGAGGACGCCCTGGCCGAGGTGCACAGCGGCCGCGCCGACATCCTCATCGGCACCCAGATGGTGGCCAAGGGACATCACTTCCCGGCGGTGACCCTGGTGGGGATCCTGGATGCCGACGGCGGCCTGTGTGCTGTGGACTACCGGGCCCCCGAGCGCCTCGCCCAGCTCATCGTTCAGGTGGCGGGACGGGCCGGGCGCGGGGACACCGCCGGCGAGGTGATGGTGCAGACCCATCAGCCCGACCACCCCCTGCTGCAGGCCCTGGCGGCGGGGGGCTACGGGGCGGCGGTCCCCATCCTGCGGGGAGAACGCCGGGCCGCCGCCTTGCCGCCCTTTGCGGCCATGGCGCTGGTACGGGCCGAGGCGCGCCGGGAGGACCACGTACTGGCCTTCATCGAGGCCGCGGTGGCGGTGGCCCGGGCCCGGCCGGTGCCGGGGGCGGAGGCCCACGGCCCCATCCCGGCGCCGGTGGAGCGGGTGGCCGACCGACGCCGCTTCCAGCTGGTGATCCTGGCCGACGGGCGGTGGCCGCTCCATCAGGCCCTCACCCGCTGGCTGCCCGCCATGGAGGCCCTGCCGGGGGTGCGACGGGTGCGCTGGAGCGTGGATGTGGATCCCCAGGACCTGGGTTGACCGGGGCCGGGCCACATGCTGCTAGAATACCCCACTTTTTTGCCGGGCCCGTCACCGTGAAAGAACACATCCAATCCCTGTTGGTCGAGGCCCTCGAGACCCTGCGCCGCGACGGCGTGGTGCCCGCCGGGGCCGCCGTGGACATCCATGTGGAGCGGGCCCGGGACAAGTCCCATGGTGACCTGGCCACCAACCTGGCCCTGGTGCTGGCCAAGACCGCCGGGCGCAATCCCCGGGAACTGGCCCAGGCCCTCACGACGGCCCTGCCCGCCAGCGACGGCGTGATCCGGGTGGAGGTGGCCGGCCCCGGCTTCATCAACTTCCATCTGGCCCCGGAGCTCGCCCTGGCGGTGATCCCGCGCATCCTGGAGCAGGGCGCGGCCTTCGGTCGCGGCAACCTGGGGGCGGGCCGGCGCATCCAGGTGGAGTACGTGTCGGCCAATCCCACGGGGCCCCTGCACGTGGGTCACGGCCGCGGTGCCGCCTACGGTGCGGTGGTGGCCTCCCTGCTGGAGGCCGTGGGCTTCCAGGTGCATCGCGAGTACTACGTGAATGATGCCGGACGCCAGATGGACATCCTCGGCACCAGCGTGTGGCTGCGCTACCTCGAGTTGTGCGGGGAGGAGTTCCCCTTCCCCGGCAACGGCTACCAGGGGGACTACGTCTGGGACATCGCCGCCACCCTGCACCGCGAGCACGGCGATGCCTACCGCCACAGCGCGGCCGAGGTGTTCGCGGGGGTGGTGGCGGACGAAGCCGCCGGCGGCGACAAGGAACTGCACATCGACGCCCTCATCGCCCGCGCCAGGGACTTGCTCGGCGACAATCGCTACCGTTACGTCTTCGAGCTGGGGCTGAACACCATCCTCGACGATATCCGCGACGACCTCGGGCTGTTCGGTGCGGTCTATGACCAGTGGTTCTCGGAGCGCTCCCTGGTGGAGTCGGGGGCGGTGAACAAGGTGGTGGAGCAGTTGCGGGCGGGCGGACACCTCTACCAGCAGGATGGGGCATGGTGGTTCCAATCCACGGCCTTCGGCGACGAGAAGGACCGGGTGGTGATACGGGACAACGGCCAGACCACTTACTTCGCCTCCGACATCGCCTACCACCGGGACAAGCTGGAGCGCGGCTTCGAGCGGGTCATCGACATCTGGGGAGCGGACCACCACGGCTACGTGCCCCGGGTCAAGGCGGCCCTGGCGGCCCTGGGTGAGGACCCGGAGCGCCTCGACGTGTTGCTGGTGCAGTTCGCCAACCTCTACCGCGGCGGCGAGAAGGTGCAGATGTCCACCCGCTCCGGCCAGTTCGTCACCCTGCGCCAGTTGCGCAAGGAGGTGGGCCGCGACGCCGCGCGCTTCTTTTACGTGATGCGCCGCTGCGAGCAGCACCTGGATTTCGACCTCGACCTGGCCAAGTCCCGGTCGGCGGACAATCCCGTCTACTACGTGCAGTATGCCCATGCCCGGGTGTGCAGCGTGATGAACCAGCTCGGCGAGCGCGGTCTCGTCCATGACCGGGCCGCCGGTACCGCGGCCGCGGCGCGCCTGGGGGAGAGCCATGAGACGGCCCTGGTGAACCTGCTGGAGCGTTACCCGGAGATGGTGGAGGCGGCCGCCCTGACCCACGAGCCCCATCAGCTGGTCCACTATCTGCGGGAGCTGGCCAACGGCTTTCACACCTATTACAACGCCCACCAGTTGCTGGTGGAAGACGACGCCCTGCGCAACGCCCGCCTCAACCTCGCCCTGGCGGTACGCCAGGTGATCGCCAATGGCCTCGGCCTGCTGGGCGTATCGGCACCTCAATCCATGTAAGGGGCGGCGTGGCCAGGGACTACAAGAACCGCCGTTCACCGCCGCCCCCGAAGGGCGGCCCGTGCTGGTTGTGGCTGGTGACGGGCCTGGCGGTGGGGCTGCTGGTGGCCCTTTTCACCTATCTCAGCGTCCACCCGCCGGCCCACTCGCCCATGGCACAAGCCCCCGCCGCGAGCCCCCCAGGGAAGGCGGATGGCCCGGGCGCCCGCCCCCAACCCACGGCGCCGGCCCCGCCGGCGCGGGCCGCCAAGCCCCGTTTCGAGTTCTATTCCATCCTGCCGGAGATGGAGGTGCCGGTGAGTGCCGAGGCCCTGCCCGAGCGCGGCACCCGGGAGCCACCCAGGGGGGACGGCAACTACCTGCTGCAGGTGGGGTCCTTCAGGGGCGCCGATGAAGCCGAGCGCCTCAAGGCCAACCTCGCCCTCTTGGGGCTGGAGGCCGCCATTCAGACGGTGTCGGTGGATGGCCGCAAGACCTGGCATCGGGTGCGTATCGGGCCCTTCTCCGACCTCCAGGAGGCCTACCGGGTAAGGGATCGCCTGGCACGGGAGGAGCTGGAGGCCATTGTTCTCAAGGTATCCACCTGACACGGATCGCACCGCCGGCGTGTCGGAATTTCTTACAGCCCGCCATGGCACCCTCATCCAACCCATTGAATTCTCTGTCAGGGCCATGACGGCCCGGGGATTGCATTGTGTTTTGCAGATGCTGACGCGCCCCGCAGGGGCCCGGGAGGAGGTACATGGCGCCATTTCGCACGCTGTTCCCAAGGTGGGCGAGGCAAGAGCCCAGCGTGGGCGAGACCGCCTATCCCCGCGAGGTGATGGAGGCCGGCTGGGTGCCTGATGTGGCGGCCCTTGCGGCCGTGGTCAGGCACTGCCATGGCCAGCCTCGTGGTGTTACGGACCCCACTCAGGCGCCCCGGCGGTCACGCCGCTGAAGGCCGCCGAGGGCACTAGGTGCCCTCCCGCGGGGTGCCGCGCTCGCCGAACTGCAGCCGGACGTTGAGCATCTCGTTCATGATGGCGCCGAATCGTCCCACCAGATCGGGGTCGAAGAGGGTCCCCGCCTCGCGCTTGATGAGGTGTACCGCCTTGTCCAGGGGCCAGGCCTCCTTGTAGGGACGGGCACTCGTGAGGGCGTCGAATACATCCACTATGGCCATGATGCGTCCGGCCAGGGGGATGTCCCCGGCCGCGAGGCCCGCCGGATAACCCGTACCGTCCCAGCGCTCGTGGTGGGTCAGGACCACGTCGAGGGCCATGCGGGCCAGGGGGGTGTCGGGGGGGCCGATGATGCGGGCACCGAGGGCGGCATGGCCTTTCATGATCTCCCACTCGGGGGGTTCGAGGGGCCCGGGTTTGAGCAGGATATGATCGGGGATGCCGACCTTGCCGATATCGTGGAGGGGGGCGGTGATGGCGAGCAGTTCCACCATCTCTTCATCCATCCCCGCCGCGCGTCCCAGCTGGCGGGCATAGCTCCCCACCCGCACCACGTGCCGGCCGCTGTCGTCCTCCTTGATCTCGGCGCTGTGACCGAGCCAGTGGGCGAGGCGCAGGGCATCCTGCCGTTGGCGGTCCGTGGCGCCGCGGACGTGATGCCGCACCCGGGCGCGGGCCAGGGCGGGTATGCTGTGGCGCAGCACATCGGCGGCCCCGGCCTCGAAGGCCGCCACCTCGTCGCCGGCCGGGGCATCCAGGGCCACGGCGATGACGCCGCGGCCGGGGGTGCCGAGACGCCGGCACAGCTCATGACCGGCCGCGGTGTCGGGGGCCAGATTCACGAGGATGGCCCGGGGCGCGGGCTCCCGGGCGGCCGCGGCCGCGGCCTCGTCCCGCGGCACGACGGTGAGGTCGAAGTCCGTGGCGAGGGCGTCGGCCAGGAATTCCGCGGCATCGCCGGTATCGTCGATGATGAGGATGGGGGGGTTACCAGTATGGTCGGTCATGGATTGGATGCGCCTCCCGAACGGCGTGGTGTGGTAGGAGTGCCGCCGCCGGCACGTCGAGGAATTATCCTAGACCGGGCACAATAATACGATGGCTGTACGGCAGGTCCACGGGACCCCGGCGGCGTTCATACCTTCTGAGAGACCATGCCGGTGAACGAGTCAGAGGACAATCGGGCCGCCGCAGGAGAGGGCAGCGAGCCCCACCAGCTGCGGGTGGTGGCGCGGCGCAACGAATACGTGTTGCGTCGCTTCCAACGCCACGAGCTCGCCCTCATGGCCGCGGATTCCCTCCATGGCCTGCTCCACCAATTGACCGAGGGCACCCTGCGCAGCTTCGCCCTGGACGCCGTGGCCCTCGACGTGGTGGACCCCGGTGGCGAGATTGCCGACGCCCTGGGGCGTGGCGGGGTGTCCCTGGCGGAACTCCCGGCGGTGCGCCTGACGCCGATGCCCGAGTGGCCCGATCACGAGGGCGCCTCGCCCCAGCTGGGGCCCATCCACCCGGCGGAGCACGGGGCCTATTTCCGGGAGCACGTGGGGGAGCTACACAGCGCGGCCCTGCTGCCCCTGGTCCGCGGCGGCCGCAACCGCGGGGTGCTGGCCCTGGGCAGCCGGGATCCCCTGCGTTACCAGCCCCACCTGGGCACCGACTTCCTGGACCATCTCGCCATGGTGGCCACGGTGTGCCTGGAGAACGCCGTCAACCAGGAACGCCTGCGCCTCCACGGCCGCACGGATCCCCTCACCGGGCTGTACAACCGGCGTTATCTGGAGGCCCGGCTCGCCGAGGAGGTGTCCCGGGCCCGCCGTCACCATATGCCCCTGGCATGCCTGTTCCTGGACGTGGACCACTTCAAGGGTGTCAATGATCGCCATGGCCACGCCGCCGGTGACGCCGTGCTGCGGTGCCTGGCTGAGCGCATCACCGAGCTCCTGCGGGCCAGCGATGTGGCGGTGCGCTACGGTGGCGAGGAGTTCGCCCTGCTGTTGCCCCAGACGGCGGCGACGGAGGCGGCGGTGCTGGCCGAGCGCCTGCGCGCCCATCTGGCCGCCCGGCCCGTCGAGGTGGCGGGGGTGGATTGCCTCGTGGAGGTCACGGTGTCCATCGGCGTGGCCGAGTTGGCGGTCGATGAGAGCGGCGACGGGCTGCTGGACGGCGCCGACCGCGCCCTCTATCGCGCCAAGGCCGGGGGCCGCAACCGCGTGGAGGGGCGCAACCCTGGCGATGCCGGG
Source organism: Thiotrichales bacterium (assembly GCA_011389995.1). Lineage (GTDB taxonomy): Bacteria > Pseudomonadota > Gammaproteobacteria > JAABTG01 > JAABTG01 > JAABTG01. Next base: position 2,171 of record JAABTG010000044.1, on the reverse strand, counting down.
GGGCCCTGACCCGTCGGGCCCTCAGTACAGCAGGGCCTGGAGGGTGCGGTTGGTGCTCGCCAGCCGTTCCGCCAACAGCCGGGCGGTGAAACGATGAAAACCCGCGGCAAGTTCCGGGGCCTCGCGTTCGATACGCCGCAGGGTGTCGGGACCGAGGCCATAGGCCACGGTGGGTTCGTCCGCCACCGCCGATGCCGTGCGCCGGCCTCCGAGATAGAGGCCCACTTCCCCGATGATGCTGCCGCCGCCCATGGTGCGCAGCCGCAGGCGCTGGCCGTGGGCCAGATCGAGGTGTACGGAGACGCGTCCCGAGGCGATGAAGTAGAGGGTGTCCGCGGGCTCGTCCTGCCGCACCAGGAGCTCGCCGGCGACCAGGGTGTGGCGCTCCATCAGGCCGACGAAGGCCTCGGCCTGGGTACGGGTGGGAAAGTAGTCGGCGAGTTCGTCCACGAGGTCCTCTGACCCCAGTACCAGGGTGGCTGCACCCTCCTGCAGCAGTTGGTCCTCGCACCATTCGAGGCCGCGATCCAGGTCCTCCCAGACCCGTATGCCGAGGCCGTGGAGCAGGGCCGGGGTGAGTTGTTTCTCCACCACGGCCGGGATGCCGGTGAATATCAGTTCGAAGCCCTCTCCCGCGGCCAGGCGCCCGATCTTGGAGAAGCTGATGGCCGCCGACGAGTCCATGCCGCTGACATGATGGAAATCCAGGATCACCGCGCGCGGGCCCTCGGCGGGGTCGGAGCCCAGCAGTCTCCCCACCTCCTCGTGGATACGATGAGCACTGCCGAAGAAGATGAAGCCTTGCAGCTTGAGGATACGCAGCTGCCGGCCGTGGGCCTGCAGATAGCGGCGGTGTCCCCGCGGCCGGTCCACGTTGCTGTGGAGGCTGGCCCCCGTGAGGCGGTGTTTGATCACGTCCACCTGGCTGTACTTGACCACGAACAGGATCACCGCCGCCACCATGCCCACCGCCACCCCTTCCAGGTAGCCCACCAGGCCGATGGTGAAGAGGATCAACAGCACCACGGCATAATCGCCGCGGGACATCCGGCGCCGGGCGGAGAACACCCAGTCTATGAGAAAGGCCAGGCCCATATACATCAACAGGCCGCCCAGCAGGGAGACCGGAAAGAAGGACACGGGACGGGCGTCCAGGAACAGGGTCACGGCGGCCACCAGGGCCACCGTCAGACCCACCAGCCGGGAGCGCCCGCCGAGGTGCAGCGCCAGGCCCGACAGGCTCATGGAGTGGAAGCCCGTGAGGCCGCCCCCGAGCCCGGCGCCGATGTTGGCGAGGCCGGCGCTGCGGAGCTCGCGGTTGAGGTCCATGTCCCGCTGCCAGCTGAGCTCCATGGCGCTGGAGGTCAGGAGGACGGACACCGCACTCACCAGGGCCACGGTGGCCACCGTCCCGCCCTGTCCCAGTATCACGGACCATCGGGCATCCGCCATGAGGGCGGGATTGAGGGGCTGCCACAGGCCCTCCGTGACGATGGGGCCCAGCAGCCAGCCCCGCTCCCGGGCCATGTCCGGTTCCATGCCGAGGACCGACAGGGTGCCGTAGAACAGGATGAGGGTCACCACGGTGAGCAGGGGCAGTATCAGGGGGTGATGGTGGCGGCGTACCGCCAGGGTCGCCACCGCGGCGAACGCCACACCCGGGCCCCAGATGGAGACGGTGGTCTCCAGGTCCACCAGCCGCAGGGTTTCGGAGTGGGTATCCGTCATCACCCGCAGGGCGCCCACCACCAGCAGCCAGCCCGAGCCCGCCAGGAAACCGCCGATCACCGGGTAGGGGATGAAGCGGATGAAGCCACCCAGCCGGTACATCCCGAGCAGGCCCAGGAAGAGGCCGGTGGCCAGGGTGGTGAGGAGCAGGGTGGTCATCACGGTGATGAAGGCCTGGTCCAGGCTGCTGCCCGCGGGCATCTCGAGGACCACGGCGCCCGCCATGAGGGCGAGGATGGGAACCACCCGGTCCTGGGGGATGGCCACCGTGGTGGGGTTGCTGCTGGTCAGGGCGACCACGGCCGCGTGGGCCATGACGGAGAACAGTGCCACGCCGAGGCCGGTGTAGAGGAAAGGCGCCAGGGGGCCGGCGAAGATGAGGGCCGCGAAGGAGGCGGCCAGGATCACGGCCACAATACCCACCACCAGGCCGGTGGCCAGGG
>JAABTG010000043.1 GCA_011389995.1 Thiotrichales bacterium | reverse complement strand
GAGGATATGCTGGCGGACTATGCCGCCCTGGGGCTGACCCTGGGCCGTCACCCCCTGGCCCTGGTGCGGGAGCGCCTGGCGGCCATGGGTGCGGGCCCCGCCCACCGGGTGAACGCCCTCGGCCACGGCACCAGGACCCGCACCGCCGGCCTGGTGGTGAATCGCCAGCGGCCTTCCACCGCCTCCGGGGTCACCTTCGTGACCCTGGAGGACGAGACCGGTCACATCAATCTGGTGGTATGGCAGAGGGTGGCCGCGGCCCAGCGTCCGGTACTGCTGGGGGCCCGCCTGCTGGGGGTGGACGGGGTGGTGGAGCGTGACGGCGAGGTGGTGCACCTGGTGGCCGAGAGGCTCAAGGACCTGTCCCATCTGGTAGGCGAACTGGCGACGGCGTCAAGGGATTTCCATTGACCAAAACGGTGTCAGACCAAAACGGTGTCAGAGACCAAAACGGTGTCAGGAACCGTTTCCGTTATAAACAGGAAACGGTTCCTGACACCGTTTTGGTCCCCGTCGTTATAAACAGGAAACGGTTCCTGACACCGTTTTGGTCCGTTGGGGGCCATCTGCGGATAAACTCTGCTGATTCATGCTTTACGCCCTGCCGTCGGCCCGGACTGCCGTCGCCAGGGTGGAGCTTCGCCGGAGTTTTGGTTATGTTGCCTGCCTTTTCGCGCCCCCGGGGCGCTGATCCCAGAGCCCGAGCCCGCCGCAAGTGAAACCGACTGTCGACCAATACCGCTCCTGGCCCCACAAGTCCATTACCCTCATGGGCATGTCGGGGGTGGGCAAGACCCGTCTCTCCTCTATGTTGCGGCGCCATCATTGGTTCCACTACTCCGTGGACTATCGCATCGGCACCCGCTACCTGGACGAGGCCATTCTCGATCAGGTGAAGAAGCAGGCCATGCAGGTCCCCTTCCTGCGGGATCTGCTGCGCTCCGACTCGGTGGAGATACGCAACAACATCGCCGTGGACAACCTGGCCCCCCTTTCCACCTTCCTCGGCAAGTTGGGGGATCCGGAGAAGGGCGGGCTGCCCCTTCCCGAGTTCGTGCGCCGCCAGCGGCTCCATCGGGAGGCCGAGATCGCGGCCCTCGGCGACGTGCCGGAGTTCATGGGCAAGGCACGCGAGATCTACGGCTACGACCATTTCATCAACGACGTGGGCGGCAGCCTGTGCGAACTTGAGGACGACCAGACCTACGGGCTGTTGTCGGAGCACACCCTGTTCCTCTACATCCGCGCCTCGGGGGACGATGAACAGGCCCTGATGGAACGGGCCAGCCGGGACCCCAAGCCCCTCTACTACCGCGACACCTTTCTGGACGAACAGCTCGAGACCTACATGAGCGAGCACGATCTCGAATACGTGGCCCTCATCGACCCGGACGATTTCACCCGCTGGGTCTTTCCGCGCCTGTTCCGTGCCCGCATCCCCCGCTACGAGGCCATCGCGGCCCAGTTCGGCTATACGGTCTCCAGCGCCGAGGTTGCGGCGTTGCGGGACGAGCATGACTTCAACCGGCTGGTGGAAGCGGCCATCGAGCGGGAGACCTGAAACCGTGCCTGCCGTGACCATCCCAGCGGAGCCTCGGCCATGCCCATAGTCGCCCATAATGCCCTGCCCACCTTCGAGCGCCTGCGCCAGGACGGGCACAACGTCCTCACGCCCTACCGGGCTGCCCACCAGGACATCCGGGAGCTGCACATCGGCCTGCTGAACATGATGCCGGATGCGGCCCTGGCGGCCACCGAGCGCCAGTTCTTCCGCCTGGTGGGGGAGAGCAACCAGATCGCCCAGTTCTACCTGCACCCCTTCACCCTCCCCGAGCTGCCCCGCAGCGAGAAGGCCCAGCATCACGTCGACGCCTACTACGATACCTTCGAACAGCTGCGGCAGGACGGGCTGGATGCCCTCATCATCACCGGTGCCAACGTCGCCGGGCGGGAGCTCTCGGCGCAGCCCTTCTGGGGTCCCCTCAGGGAGGTGATGGACTGGGCCTTCGACAACGTCACATCGGTGCTGTGCTCCTGCCTGGCCACTCATGCCGTGCTGGAATTTCGCTATGGCCAGCACCGGCGCCACATGGGGCGGAAGATCTGGGGCGTGTATCCCCATTACCTGGTGGATCGCCGCCATCCCCTGGTGAGCGACGTGAACACCCTGTTCAACGTGCCCCATTCACGGTTCAACGACGTCAGCCGCGAGCAGTTCGAGGCCGCCGGCCTGCATGTGCTGGCGGAGAGCCCGCAGGCGGGCGTGCATCTGGCGGTGAGCGAGGACGGCTTCCGGGTGGTGTTCTTTCAGGGCCATCCCGAGTATGACTCCATCAGCCTGCTGAAGGAGTACAAGCGGGAGGTGGTACGCTATGCCCGCGCCGAACGCGAGGACTATCCGCCGTTTCCGGATACCTATCTCAGCCTGCGGGACCAGGCGGTGCTGGACGAGTTCCGGCACCGGGTGGACACGGCCCTGGACAAGGCCCTGGTGCTGCCGGAGTTCCCCGAGGCGGTGATCACCCCCGACCTCCATAATACCTGGCATGACACCGCCGAGGCGGTGGTGAACAACTGGATGGGCAAGGTCTACCAGATCACCAACAATGAGCGTGGCCTGCCTTTCATGGCCAACGTGGACCCCGACGACCCGTTGGGTCTGGGCCTGGGTAAAGGCTGAATGACCGAAGGGCGCCGCGGACGGGGACGGTGGTTACCATGAGGACGGGATGAACGAGCAACCTTCCAGCCACCAGCCGCCTTCCACGACGCCACGGCAATGGGAACGCTACCGGCACCTCGAGCTGTTTCGCGACGTCAACCCCGCCGGCCTCGAGGGGCTGCTGGAAAACTGCTTCGAGGCCGTCTACCGGCGGGGCGAGATATTGTTGCGGGCCGGCAGCGAGAACCGTTTCATCTACCTGGTGCTGGCAGGCCGCCTGGCGGTGAAGCTGGAGGGAAGGGAGGCATCACCGCTGGTGGAGCTGGGGCCCGGCGCCTGTGCCGGCGAGATGTCCATCCTCAGCCACGTGAACGTTTCCGCCCATGTGGTGGTGGTGGAGGATGCGCGGCTGCTGGTGGTGGACCAGGAGATTCTGTGGTCCATGATCGACGCCTCCCATGGGGTTGCGCGCAATCTGCTCTACGTCCTGTCCGGGCGCATTCGCCAGGTGAACGAGCGGCTGCTGGAGAGCGCGGCGTCCCTGGAACGATTCGAGCAGTATGCCACCGTGGACGCCCTGACGGGCCTCCACAACCGGCGCTGGCTGGACGACATGCTGGCCCACGAGATTATCCGTTGCGGGCGGGACGACATCCCCTTGAGCGTGGCCATGGTGGACGTGGACCATTTCAAGGGTTTCAACGACACCCATGGCCATGTGGCGGGGGACGAGGCCCTGCGGGCCGTGGCCGGCGTGTTCGACCACCACCTGCGTCCGGTGGATACGGCGGCCCGCTACGGCGGTGAGGAGTTTACGGTGCTGATGCGCGGGGTCACCGCCGAGGGGGCGGGGCGCATCGCCGAGCGCCTGCGCCGGCAGATCGCCGCCACCCCCATCCCCTGGGAAGGCGCCATCCTGCATGTCACCGTGTCCATCGGTGTGGCCGACGGCGTCCCGGACGATACCCCGAACGACCTCGTGGGGCGCGCCGACGCCGCCCTGTACCGGGCCAAGATCAACGGCCGGGATCGGGTGGAGACGGGGCTGGAGTGAGGTGCCGGGGGTGGAATGGGGAAATCATCTCCTCCCCCACTTGTGGGGGAGGTCGGGAAGGGGAAACCAGCCGGCGATGTCCTTCAGCGCTGGGTATTAAAGTTTAACTTACGCGAACTCGGGGGCGGCGCCGTTTCTCCCCCGGCCCTCACCGCGAGGGCAGAGGGGGAAAGGGTGCCCTGGTTGGGACCACCGTCAGGGCGTCAGCCCTCCGGCTCCATCTCGATGAATCCGCAGGGACATTCGTTGGCACACATGCCGCAGCCCTTGCAGTAGTCGTAGTCGAAGACGTAGTGGGTGCCGTCGGTGGCCACGTCGCGGGTCTTCAGCACCGAGTTATCGGGGCACAGGGTCCAGCAGTTGTCGCAGGCGAAACAATTGCCGCAGGAGAAGCAGCGCACCGCCTCGGCGGCCGCCTGGCGGGCCGTGATGCCGCCCTCGATCTCCTCTGTTTCGCCCCGGTCCTCCACCGGCAACACCTTCTCCTCGGGCGCCGGCGCATGCTCGAAGTAGTTGAGATTCAGGCGCTCGATGCCGATGGGTTGGGACTTGACCTCCGGCACGGGTTCCACGCCGATGAGGTCCGCGTGCATGGCGGCGGCGGCACGGCGACCGTCACCCACCGCCTCGGCGACGGTACCGCGGTCGCCGCGGGCGTCACCGCCGGTGTAGAGCTTGGGGTGCTGGAACACCCGGCCGAGCTCGTCGGCCTGCAGGTAATCACGGCCCTTGGCCAGGATGGTGCCCAGGCCGTGGCGCTCCACCACCTGGCCCACCGCCGGGATCACCTGGTCCACGTGGAGCACCGTCTCCGTGCCTTCGAAGGCGATGCGCTTGAGGCGCCCGTTCTCCTGGACCATCTTCTTCATGTGGACGATCTCCACCCCGATGACCTTCTCGCCCCGCAGGATGAGGCGATGGACGCCGCGGTGCTCGTGGACCACCACCCCCTCCTCGATGGCCTGGCGCACCTCCCGCTCGATGGCCGGCATGGTATCGGCGGCGGGCACCCCGGGACCCGGGATGGCCTTGTGGGTGATGACGTGAACCTCCTTGGTGCCGGCACGGCGCATCACCCGGGCCATATCCATGGCGGTGTTGCCGCCCCCGAGGATGGCCACGCTACGGGCCTCCGGCGCCGCGCCCACGGCGATCCATTCCTGCAACTGGCTGATGCCGGGATGGAGGTCGCTGGGGGTGACGCCGTCGACGCTCCAGGCCCGGCCCACCTGACAACCGGGGCCCAGGAAGACCCGGGGATATTCGGCCTGCAACTCGGCGAGGGAGACGTCGCGACCGAGGATGTGATGGGCGCGGAATTCCATGCCCGCGGCCAGGATGCGTTCCATCTCGCGGTCGAGGATGTCCCGCGGCAGGCGGTACTGGGGAATGGCCGTGCGCAGGGTGCCGCCGGCCACGGGCAGCTTGTCGAACACCGTCACCGGATGACCGAGGCGCAGCAGGTGGTAGGCCGCTGCCAGGCCGGCGGGCCCGGCCCCCACCACCGCCACCGCGTCGCCGTCCCGCCGCGCCGGGATGCCGGGGTAGTCCCAGCCATGGCGCAGGGCCTCGTCGCCGAGGAAGCGCTCCACGTTGTGGATGGAGATGGACTCGTCGTAGGCGCCACGGTTGCACGCCGTCTCGCAGGGGTGGTGGCATACCCGGCCGGTGACCGCGGGCAGGGGATTGGCGGCCACCAGGGTCTCCCAGGCCGCCCGCGGCCCCGATTCCTCCAGGCTGGCCAGATAGGCCTGGGCATCCTCGCCGGCCGGACAGGCCACGTGGCAGGGGGCGTTGCGGTGGTGATGCACCGGCCGTTCCACCCGCCAGGTGCCGGTCTTGAAGTCCAGGGAGGTCTCGGGGTGGGCGTAGGCGCCCCGTGTGAGGGTGGTCATCTCTTCGCTAATCCTTTGGAGGAAACCTAGAAACTGGGCGGCTCTTGGCAGGGCCGAGGTCAAGGGAACAGGGAATAGGGAATAGGGAATCGCGGAAAAGCACGGATCTACTCCCCGGGGATCCGCGTTCGCTGTTGCAATTCCCTATTCCCATTTCCCTATTCCCGCGCTTTTCTCACGCCCACCGCGTCCCCCGGCGCTTGACGGTATCGGCGGCTTCGGTATCCATGGCGTCGGGGCCCTCGCCCCGGAGATCGTAGGTCTCCATGTTGTAGTCTGCCAGGGCCTGCAGGTGCTCCAGTTCCTCCTTGGCCCGCAGGTCGTCGGCGAACAGGTGGCGGAAGCGGTTCTGCACCTTCAGATAGTCGGTCACCGGCCGGGGATCGCGGATGGGCATGGCATTGGCCAGCTGGCCGCGCTCCAGTTCGATGATGGGAAAGAGTCCGGTCTGCACCGCCAGCCGCGCCACCTCGATGGTGAGGTTGCCCTCGTGGCCCCAGCCGAGGGGGCAGGGGGCGTGGATGAGCAGGAAGGTGGGGCCCTCGATGGCCATGGCCCGGCGCACCTTCTTGCGCACGTCCGAAGGATAGGCCACGGAGGTGGTGGCGGCGTAGGGGATGTGGTGGGCGGCGATGATGGTGATGATGTCCTTTTTCAGGTGGCGCTTGCCCATGCGCGCCTTGCCCGCCGGCGAGGTGGTGGTGGTGGCGGCGTGGGGCGTGGAGCTGGAGCGCTGGATGCCCGTGTTCATGTACGCCTCGTTGTCGTAGCAGATGTAGAGCATGTTGTGACCGCGCTCCAGGGCCCCCGACAGGGCCTGAAAGCCGATGTCGAAGGTACTGCCGTCGCCGCCCATGGCGATGACCTTGGTCTTGCGGCCCTGCATCTTGTACGCCGCCTCCACGCCGGCGGCGATGGCCGCCGAGTTTTCGAACAGGGAGTGCATCCACGGCACCCGCCAGGCCGACTCCGGCCATGGCGTGGTGAACACCTCCAGGCAACCGGTGGCGTTGGTGAGGGTCACGTCCGGTCCCGCGGCCTCGGTCATGAGGCGGGCGGCCAGGGCCTGGCCGCAGCCCAGGCAGGCGCGGTGGCCGGCCTCGATGCCGCGAAAGCGCGGCTGCTTGCGGCGCAGGGCCGCGATGTCGATGTCAACGGTGGTTTCGGACATGGGGGTTCCTCATTGATCTTCAGGGGCGAGGCGCGACACGTCGACGTCAAACACGCTGAACCCACCCACCTCGCCGTCGGCCTCCAGCAGCCGCGGGTAAAGGTCCAGGGGCACGTCCCGCCCGCCCAGGCCCACAGCGTAGTTTTCCACCCGGGGCGGTTGCTCCATGGTGGACAGGGCTGCCCGCACTTCGTTCCCCACGATGCCGCCGGAACCCGGGGACAGGGCGCGCTCCACCACCACCAGGCGCTCGAGGCCGGCACAGGCGGCGCGGATGGCGGCGGCGGGAAAGGGGCGGAAACACCGCAGCTTGATGAGCCGGACGGGTTCGCTGGCCGGGTACTCGGTCATGGCCTCCAGGAGGGTACCGTGAATGGAGCCGATGGTGAGGACCCCCACGGTGGCGTCCGCCGGGCCCGAACTCTCCAGCAGGGCGCCACCCGAGCGCCCGCTCAAGGCCTGCCAGTCGCCATCGGCGGCCTCGATCTCGGCGATGGCCTTGACCATGGCGGTGTGATGGGCGTGGCGCACCTCGCTGAAGTGCTCGGGGGTCACCAGGGTGCCGATGCTGATGGGGTGGGCCGGGTCCAGGCTGCGGGAGAAGGCATAGGGGGGCAGGAAGGCGTCCACCTCCTCCTGGGACGGCAGTTCCAGGGGCTCCAGGGTGTGGGTGAGGGTGAAGCCGTCTACGCACACCATCACCGGCAACTCGGTGCGCTCGGCGATGCGGTAGGCCTGGATGGTGGTGTCGATGGCCTCCTGGTTGTCGGCGCAGTAGAGCTGGATCCAGCCCGAGTCCCGCACCGCCATGGAATCCTGCTGATCGTTCCAGATGTTGAGGGGGCCGCCCACGGAGCGGTTGGCGCAGGTCATGACCATGGGCACCCGCAGGCCGGCGATGTTGAACAGCACCTCGCTCATGAGCATGATGCCCTGGGAGGCGCTGGCGGTGTAGGCCCGGGAGCCCGCGGCGGCGGCCCCCAGGGCCACCGAAGCGGCCGAGAACTCGCTCTCCACGCTCACGAACTCGCAGTCGAACACGCCGTCGGCCACCAGGCGGGAGATGTTCTCCACGATGTGGGTCTGGGGCGTGATGGGGTAGGCCGCCACCACCTGGGGGCGGCACAGGGCCACGGTGCGGGCCAGGGCCTGGGAACCTTCAAGCGCTAGCGGCATGGGCCACCTCCTGCCATCTTCCTGGCTCCACCCGGGAGGCCGCGGTTTCCACCAGGGCCCTGTTGCGCTCCAGTACCTTGCCCTTGAAGCGCTCGCCGAGGGCCGCGGTGAGGGCCGTCACCGGCAGCATCCCGGTGAGGCTGAGGAACGCCGCCAGCAGGGCGGTGTTGGGCACCGGCCGTCCCAGATATTCGGTGGCCAGGGCGGTGGCCGGCAATGTGACTACATCGGTGTCACCGGAGTCCATTTCCTCGGGCATGGTGTTGGCGTTTACCAGCACACCACCACCCGCCTTCAGCCCGTCCAGGACCCCGGGCACCTGCAATAATGCCCGATCCTGGACGATGAGGAAGGCCGGTTGCAGGACCTGGCAGCGGCGATGGATGGGGGCATTGCCGATGCGGGCGAAGGCCACCACCGGGGCACCGCGACGCTCGGCGCCGAAGGCCGGGAAGGCCTGGGCGTAACGGCCTTCGCCGATGGCGGCGGTGGCCAGCAGGTAGGCCGCCACCACGTTGCCCTGGCCACCTCTGCCGTGTATTCGGATCTCAAGCATGGGTCGAATCCCTGTTGCGAGGGGCGGCGCTGCCGGAGGCAGCACTTCGTCCGTCGTCCTTACATGGGCGGGAAAACGCGCGTTCCGGGGTCCTCGGAAGGCCCCGTCCAGCCGTGTCGTTTCGTCCACTTCCTGTTTCGGGTCGCCCATGTTAACCGAGTTGCGCCCTATCCACGCAAGTCCGCCAGCACCTGGTGCACTGCCCCACGGCCTTCGGTCTCAGGGTCATCCCATTTTGTTGTGTAATTGAAACAGTGTTGCAGGGAAGTTGAGTTATTGTCTCGTTAGGTATAGTTTTTTCAATTCAAGGATTCAAAACCATATCAGACACACACCTGCATCGCTGCGGGATCTTTCGGGGATAATGAAATGGCGCGCAAACCTAATCTGTTGAGGGTTTCCATTGTGGCGGCCCTGCTCGCCGCTGGCCCGGGTACCGTCGGGGCGGGCGAAGTGGACGATGCCCGTCGCATGCTGGACGCGGGCCAGGCCCGGGCGGCGCTGGAGAGGCTCCTGGTCATGGAAGAAGAGCGCGCCGGTGAACCGGATTACGATTATCTGCTGGGTATCACCGCCCTGGATGCCGGCAGGCCGGGTACCGCGGTGTTCGCCCTGGAGCGCGTGGTGGCGATGCAACCCGACAACGCCCAGGCCCGGGCCGAGTTGGCGCGGGCCTATTTCATGCTCCATGACAACGAACTGGCCAGGCAGGAACTGGAGAACGTCAAGGCCATGGCGCCGCCGGAGTCCGTCCAGACCACCATCAACAAGTACCTGGACGCCCTCGACCAGCGCTTCGAATCCCTGCGCACCCACACCCGGGTCTACGCGGAGTTCGGCGCCGGTTTCGACACCAATATCAACAGTGCCACCGATGACGGCAATTTCGTGTTTCCCGCCGCCAGCCCCTTCGCCGGAACGCCGGCCAATATCGATACCGAGGAAAACGCATTCTTCCTGACGGGGGAACTGGGGGGCGGCGTGACCCACAGCATCACCCCGGACCTCTACTTTTTCGTGCGCGGGCGCCTGAGCGGCCGTGAGAACACCGGGGGCGAGAGCCTGGCCAGCGCCGGCGGCGAGGACTTCGACGACCTGCGTTACGGCGCCGACGTCGGCCTGCGCTATTTTCGGGGGCCCAACACCTTCACCGCCACCCTGTCGGGCGAGGAGATGAACCTCAACGACGTCTCCTATCGCTCCAGCGGCGGCCTGAGCCTGCAGTGGCAACACGAGCTGGATGCCCGCAACCAGCTCACGGGTTTCGTGCGCACCACCAACCTGCGCTATCACGAATCCAACCTGTACCCGGGCAATCCCTTCAACGACGCGGATCAGTGGATGGTAGGCGCCGCCTGGGGCCATGACTTCGGGGGGCGGGGCTCACCGGTGCTGTTTGCGAGCGTGTATTACGCCGAAGACGACGAGCGTCGCAAGGTGGCCACCGTGGTCAATGGCAATGGGGTCAATACCTCGGGCCTGGTGGCCCGCGACTTCTGGGGTGTCCGCGTGGGCGGGCAGTACACCCTGGACGACCGCTGGGACCTCGTGGGCTCCGTCAGCGCCCAGTTCAGCGACTACGAAGGCCCCCACCCCTCCTTCGGCCGTGAGCGGGAGGATGACTTCTATCTTCTCTCCGTGGGTGGCAACTACAAGGCCTCGCGCCAGTGGCTCGTCCGTCCGCGCTTGGCCTATGCCAACAACGATTCCAATGTGAAGCTTAGCGATTACGACCGCTGGCAGGCCCTGGTGACCGCCCGCTATACCTTCCAATGAGACCTCGAGAGGACAAGGTGATGACTATTCATAGCAAACTGGGAAGGTCCGTGGGCGGGCTGCTGCTGTGGGCCGTCGTGGCGTCCGGGGTCCAGGCGGCCACGGAGGCGGGCAGGGTGTCCTTCGCCTTCGGCGATGCCACCATCGCAGGCACGGACGGGGTCGAGCGCACGGCGCGCCGGGGGGTCACCCTGTACTCCGGCGATACCATCTCCACCGGCCCCCGGGGGCGGGTGCAGATGCGTTTTACCGACGGCGGCTTCGTATCCCTCACCCCCGATACCAGTTTCCGCATCGATGAGTATCGCTTCGAGGGCGAGGCCGACGGCACGGAGAAGGGCTTCTTCAGTCTCATCAAGGGCGGCATGCGGGCCTTGACCGGCCTGGTGGGCAAGAAGAACCGCGAGAGTTACCAGCTCTCCACGGTGGTGGCCACCATCGGCATCCGCGGTACCCTTTACCGGGCGACCTTCGACCCGGTGATCATGAAATTCCTGGCCAGCGTCGGCGTGGATCCCACGGATCCCGATTCCGGCCTGCGGGTGACGGCAGGCGGGCGTACGGTGGTCATCGGCCCCGGCGGCTCCGTGGTAGTGGAGGGCGAGGGCGCGCCGCCCCGGCCCACCACCGAGCAGGCCCAGGTGGCCGCGGCCCAACCCGCGGACGACGATGGTGACGTCAGCGGTGGAGAAGACGGCGACGTGGACCAGTCCGCCCTCATCAGCGGTGCCGATGACGAAGGCGTAGCCCCGCCCGACCTGGTGCCCTCCGAGCTGCCGGGCGTCCTGGATAGCAATGCCTATGCCCTGGCGTTGGCCTTTCTGGAGCCGGAAAACGGCGGCCTGGTAGTGGAGATTGAACCCGAAGCCGGGGATGACACGATTCCGGGCAACATCGTCGACGTCCTGTTCAGCACCCCCACGGAGGGTGGCGAGGCCCTCGTGGGCGGTTTCTTCGTGGATGAATTCTCCTCCGACGAGATCGAGCTCTCCCTGACCACCATCAGTCGTGGCGTGGCGGAGGCCTTCATCACGGCCCTAGTGGGGGGTGATGTCGGCTTGACGCCGGCGGAAGTGACGGAGATCGAGGACTTCATCGACACCGCTTTCGCCAATCCGGCCACCAATGCCGACGTGGCCCATGACGAGACCACCAGCCTGACCTGGGGGCGCTGGACCGGGGGTAACGTCGTCGTGGTTGACTTCGAGAGTTTCGACGGCACCACGGATCTCGACCTGGTGGAACTCACGGGCAACCAGAGTGATCACTGGATCTACGGCCCCCGTCCCGATGTCCTGCCCACCCAGGGGCTGGCCACCTACAGCTTCGTGGGCGGAACCCCCTCCACCACCGCCAGCGGCGGCAGCATCGGCCAGGGCATCACCTCCGGCACCATCACGGCCGACTTCGGCTCCCTGTTTGTACAGACGGATCTGGTGGTCAGTCACGGTGGCGCCATCGATGTCATGACCTCGGGGGCCATGTTCTCCAACCGTGCGGGGTTCGCCACCACGGGCGATGGCTTCAGCGATCCCTCGGGACCGTGTTATCCGAGCTGCGGTGCCTATGTCAACGGCGTATTCACCGATGCCTCCGGCGGCGCGGCGCCGGATGGCGTGGGGGCCTCGTTCAAGATTCAGCCGGCCGCTGGCCCGGACGACTACATCACCGGCGTGGGGGGCTTCAGGCAGGATTCCTTCGACCCCCAGCCGCCTCTTTAATCAGCACGGCAGGCGCAAACGCGGTTTCCGCCTGCTTTCATTTTCAACGCCTTATGGCGTCGAGTTGGCGGGGCCTCCTGCCCCGCGCGGTAGACGCTGATTAATTCGGCCCTTCTTTGGGGGTCGGTGCCCGCTTCTGGTTGGCGCTGAACTGATGGCCCCCGCGAGACCCGGTCGCGGCCGGGTTCCTTTTTGGCCGGGAGCCCTCTGCTATAGTCTGGCCATGGGTCGGGCAGGCACATTCTCCGGGGTCCCGTGGTCCCTGCGCTGGGTTCTAGCGGCCGCGCTGGCATTGGCCATGGGGACCTGGGGACTTCCCGCCGTGAATGCCGGGAGTGGGCCGCAGGAATGGCACGCCGGTTCGCCGCCGCTGCCTGGGGAACGGCCTGTCAGGGGGATGATGCTGGTGGCGGCGGAGTCCCTGGCGGACCCCAACTTCGCGCGCGCGGTGGTGCTGGTGGTGGATTACGAGGAGGGTAGAGGCGCCCTCGGACTGGTGATCAACCGGCCGGTGCGCCTGCCCCTGGCGGCCCTGGTGCCCGAGTTGGAAGCCGACGCCGGTGACACCCCCGATGTCCATCTGGGCGGGCCCGTGGGGCTCGGCCGCGTCATGCTGCTGATACGCGCCGAACAGACTCCGGTGGAAGCGGTCCCGGTGTTGGCCGGGGTCTACGTCAGTGCCAGCATGACCACCCTCGAACAACTGATGGCGGGCCGGCCGCCCGAGGCGGACGCCCGCGCCTTCGTGGGCCATGCGGGGTGGGGTCCGGGCCAGCTGGAGCGGGAGATCGCGCGCGGCGACTGGCACCTGCTGCGGGGCGCCCCGGAGCATGTCTTCGCCGCCGACGGTAGCCGGCTGTGGGAGCGTCTGATCCGGCCCCACCGGGGACGATGGGTCACCCCCTGCCCCCTTCAACCATCACCGCGCTCCACCGCCGCCTGGAACTGTCCGCCGTCGTCCATCCAGACCCTCAACTCGATGGAGGCGCAGCATACCGGGCAGTCCTCGTAATATTCCTGGTTGCCGCCCGATGGGTCGATGGTGATGTCGAAGGCCGACCAGCAGTGAGGACAGGTGATGGAATAGGGGAGAAGCTCGTTCATGCCGGGATCCCAGAGGGTTTGATGTACGTTTCGTGCCTGTAGCCATGCAGCGGGTCCCTCCCGATTGTAGGTCACCCCGGCGGCGATGGCTCCATGCCCTGGGGGGCGTCTTGCTCATGGCCATGGCAGGCGCCCAGGGCGAGGTGGACTACCGGCAGCAGGAACGCTTCCATGAACGCCTGGTGCGGGCCGAGGCCGGTGACGTCGGGGCCCAGTATCATGTGGGGGATATGCTGCTCAAGGGCCGGGGCGTACTGGTGGATCGTCCGGCCGCCCGGGCATGGTTCGCCAGGGCCGCGCGTGGCGGTATGGTTAAGGCCAAGTTCAAGCTGGCCTATATGCACCTCAAGGGCCTCGGTGGGGCACATGACCCGGGCCGGGCCCTGCCCCTGATGCGGGAGGCCGCCGACGCGGGTTATGCCCCGGCCCGCTTCTACCTGGGGGAGATGTATGCCCTCGGCCTCGGCGTGGGGCGGGACAGCGCCGAGGCGGTCAAATGGATAAAGGCCTCTACCCAGGAAGGCTATCGGCCACCGCGACGGGAACTCGAACTGATCCGCAGCGCCATGGATGAAGCGGCATCGCCCGGGGCCACTTTCCCTCCGCTTCAGGATTGATCGGGGTCCTGGCGGGTGCCCTTGGGCGAGCGCGGCATGGGTACCACCATGGAGTCCTGGGGCTCGTCCGTATAATGGGGGCGCATCTCCCGGTGCGCTCCCCGCTCCTTGGTCAGTTCGGTGCGGCGGGCCGTGATCAAGTCCAGGCAGTCGCGGATGTTCGAGCGCGTCCCTTCCGACAGCGGGTGGCGCAGACGCGGATCGGTGGTGGTGTCCTTGATGACATCCACCAGCACCGAGTAGACCATGTCCAGGACTTTCTCTTCCTTCGATGCGTCATTTGCTGTCATGTCGGGGTAGCCTCGTTGATAATGATGGTGGCGATTCTCTGAGAACCGCAGCGAAGATTTCACCCAAGGCTGGCGCACCCGACGGCCAAAGTAAACCGACAGTTGGTGCCGAAAGGTGGTGTCGTGACGGCACCACCGTTGAATGCCTTCGGACTTTCTAGAACAATTGGCTGCGCCACGGCCAGCCTTTCCCCAGGGAAGCGCTGATTGAATCAGTGCTTCCCGTGCGGCCCATGGATGGGCCGCCGCGTCAATCGCGTAAGCGATTGAGAAGCGTGAGCGTGTTCCGGGCATGTACCGGACCAAGCGGGGCTGGTTTGATCCTGGATGGATTCAATCAGCCTTTCCCTAAGAATCGTTGGAGGATCCATCCATGACGAGACGCATCAGACCCGCCACAGCCGCCGTCCTCGCTGCCCTTCTGATGATCGGGCCGGTGGCGGGTACCACGGCCGACGATTCAGAGGACATCATCAAGTATCGCCAGAAGGCCATGTCGTCCCAGGGTGCCCACGTGAGTGCCATGTCCCAGATCGTGCGGGGCAAGGTCTCTTATACGGATCACATGAAGGCCCATGCAGTGGGTGTGGCCGGAGTGGCGGCCCATGTCAAGTCCATGTTCCCCGAGGGCTCCGATTTCGGCGTGACCGATGCGAAGATGGCCGTATGGGAAAACTGGGCCGGCTTCGAGAAGGCGGCGGATGAATCCAGGGAGGCGGCGGATGCCCTGGTGGTGGCGGTGGACTCCGGTGACGAGGCGGCCATCGGCGAGGCCTTCAAGACCCTGAGCCAGTCCTGCAAGGGTTGCCACGAGGATTTCAAGGAGGAGGACGACTGAAGGAAACGGACCCTGCTCTTTCTCCGCCGATCCCGAAGGGCGTGTTGCCATGAGGGCCAGGGTCTGGTGGGGCCTGTTTCTGCTCGTCCTGGCGGGGTGGCGTGGGGCGGTGGCCCAGACGCCGGTCGCGCCGGAACTGCTGGAGCGGGGCGAGTACGTGGTGTATGCGGCGGGTTGTATCTCCTGCCATGCCGGGGAGGAGGGTGAGTCCGAGCACCTGGAGGGTGGACGGGCCTTCAATACGCCCTTCGGCACCTTCCACGCCCCCAACATCACCCCCCACCCCGAGCACGGCATCGGTCGTTGGACCGAGGAGCAGTTTCGGCGGGCCCTGCGGGAGGGGGTGGCGCCCGACGGCCGGCGCTATTTCCCGGTCTTTCCCTACACCGCCTATACTCGCATTCGAGACCACGACATCCGGGCGATGTGGGCCTATCTCTCCTCCCGCCCCCCGGTGGCCAGGCCGTCACTGGCCCATGGCGGGGCCTGGTATCTGCAGTTGCCCCTGGCCATGCGCCTGTGGCGGCTGCTGCATTTTTCCCCCGGGCCATGGCAGGATGATCCGGACCGTTCGGCCCAATGGAACCGCGGTGCCTATCTGGCCGAGGCCCTGGGTCACTGCGGTGAGTGCCATACCCCCCGGGGGCTGATGGGCAATCTGCGACTCGATCGCAAGTATGTGGGTACCCCGGATGGCCCCGACGGTGACTCCGTGCCCAACATCACGCCCCACCCCGAGGACGGTATCGGGAAATGGGATCAGGACGACCTGGCGTATTTTCTCGAGAGCGGCATGACCCCCGAGGGCGATTTCACCGGCGGTATCATGTCGGAGGTCATCGACAACGGGCAACGCCATCTCACCGCAGAGGACCGCCGGGCCATCGCCTCCTATGTCTTGTCCCTGCCTCCCCTGGCCGATGAGGAGGCCCTGGGGGGTGGTGAGTGACTCGGCAGCGGCCGGGTGACCTTTGCCGTGCCGTCAGGGAAGATTTACTGCCCCGGGCCGTCGTGCCCGGCGGTCAAATGACCACAACCATTCGTCTCTAAAAGAGGAACCCAGATGCCCCAGTACCGCACCGAGGATATCCGCAACGTCGCCCTGGCGGGCTATGGCGGCGCCGGCAAGACCACCCTGGTGGAGGCCCTGCTGCACCAGGCGGGCGCCATCTCGGCGCCCGGCAGCGTGGACAAGGGCACGACGGTGTGCGACTTCGAGGCCCTGGAGCAGCGGCTTCGCCATTCTCTCGAGCCTGCCCTGGTCAGCCTGGACACCGACGGTCGTCATATCAACATCCTCGATACCCCGGGTTCTCCCGATCTCATGGGCCGCGCCATCAGCGTGCTGCCCGCGGTGGAGACCGTGGCGGTGGTGGTGGATGCCGACGCCGGTATCGAGATCACCACCCAGCGCATGATGGAGCTGGCCGCCAGACGCCGGCTGTGCCGGATGGTGGTGATCAACAAGATTGACCATGCCGATAACGACGTCCCCGGCCTGCTGGCCCGATTGCAGGAGGCCTTCGGCGCCGAATGCCTGCCCATCAATCTGCCCGCCGACGGCGGGGCCCGGGTACTGGACTGCTTCTTCCAGCCGGGGGGCGAGGCCACGGATTTCTCCTCCGTGGCGGCGGCCCACACCGCCATCATCGATCAGGTGGTGGAGGTGGACGAGGCCCTCATGGAGGTGTATCTGGAGCAGGGTCAGGAGTTGCGTCCCGAACAGCTCCACGACCCCTTCGAGCAGGCCCTGAGGGAAGGCCACCTGATCCCCGTGTGTTTCACTTCGGCCGCCACCGGCGCCGGCGTGGCGGAGCTGCTGAAGATCCTGGTACGGTTGATGCCCAATCCCGCCGAGGGCAACCCGCCCCCCTTTCTCAAGGGGGAGGGCAGGGAGGCCCGGCCCGTCACCGTGGAGCCCGATCCCGGACGCCACGTGGTGGCCCACGTCTTCAAGGTGACCCACGATAACTTCATGGGCAAGACGGGATGGCTGCGGGTCCACCAGGGTACGGTGACCCCCGCCAGCCAGATGTTCGTGGGGGATGCCCGCAAGCCCTTCAAGGTGGGCCATCTGTTCAGGGTGCGGGGGCGGGACAGCACGGAGATAGACGCCGGTATTCCGGGGGACATCTGTGCCCTGGCCAAGGTGGACGAACTGCACTTCGATGCCGTGCTCCACGACTCCCACGACGAGGACCACTTCCACCTCAAATCCGTCGAGTGCCCGGCCGCCATGTACGGCCTGGCCATCGAGGTGAACCAGCGCGGCGAGGAAAAGAAGCTGTCGGACGCCCTCCACAAGCTGGCGGACGAGGACCCCTGCCTGCGGGTGGAGCACAATGCCCAGGCCAATGAGACGGTGATCCGGGGGCAGGGGGAACTGCACCTGAAGGTGGTGCTGGAGAAGATGGCCGAGCGCTTCAACATCCATGCCGAGACCCACCCCCCCAGCATCCCTTATCGGGAGACCATCGGGGCGCCGGCCGAGGGCCACGCCCGCCACAAGAAGCAGACCGGCGGCGCCGGCCAGTTCGGCGAGGTCTACCTGCGGGTGGAGCCCCTGGAGCAGGGCGAGGGCCTTCTGTTCGAGGATGCGGTGGTGGGCGGCGCCATTCCGTCGGTGTTCATCCCCGCGGTGGAGAAGGGGGTGCGGCAGGTGAGCGAGGAAGGCGCCGTGGCGGGCTTCCCCCTGCAGGACCTCCGGGTCACGGTCTACGACGGCAAGCACCACCCCGTGGATTCCAAGGAGGTGGCCTTCGTGGCGGCGGGCCGCAAGGCCTTCCTGGACGCCGTGGCCCAGGCCCGACCGCTGGTGATGGAGCCCATCGTTGCCATCCGCATCGACGCCCCGGCGGCCAGCACCGGCGACATCACCGGCGATCTCGCCGGCATGCGGGGCCGCATCAACGGCACCACCGCCCTGGCCAACGGTCGGGTGCGGGTGGCCGGCCAGGTGCCTCTGTCCGAGCTGGAGGCCTATCAGTCCCGCCTCAAGTCGGTGACGGGGGGCGAGGGCACCTTCGTGATGGAATTCAGCCACTATGAGGCGGTGCCGCCGAAGGTGCAGCAGGCCCTCGTGGCCGCCCACCGGCCCCGCGCCCAGGAGGAGTAGGCCGGGCCCGGCGTTACTTGGCCAGGGTCTTCTCCAGGTTCGCGCACAGGGTCTTCAGCACGCGGATGCGGGCGAAGCGTTTGTCGTTGCCCTCCACCAGAGTCCAGGGCGCCGGCGCCGTGCTGGTGCGTTCCACCATGTCGTTGACGGCCATCTCGTAGTCCGCCCACTTCTCGCGGTTGCGCCAGTCCTCCGCCGTGAGTTTCCAGCGTTTGTAGGAGACCTCCTGGCGGGCCTTGAAGCGGGCGTACTGCTCTTCCGGGGTGATGTGGAGCCAGAACTTCACCAGCACGATGCCGCCCTCCACGAGCTGGGCCTCGAAGTCGTTGATCTCGGCATAGGCCCGCATCCAGTCCTCCTCGTGGGTGAAGCGCTCCACCCGCTCCACCAGCACCCGGCCATACCAGCTGCGGTCGAAGAAGGTGACGCGGCCGGCCCGTCCGAGGTGGCGCCAGAAGCGCCACAGGTAATGGTGGGCCTTCTCCTCGTCGCTGGGGGCGGCGAAGGGGATCACCTCGTAACGACGGGCGTCCAGGGCCGCCGTGCAGCGGCGGATGGCCCCGCCCTTGCCCGCCGCATCCCAGCCCTCGAACACCACCAGGGTGGAGATGCCCCGCTCCCAGGCCTGCTGCTGGAGCTGGTTGAGTTGTCCCTGATAGCGGTCGAGCTCGGACTTGTATTCCTTCTTGCCCAGGGCCTGGCCCATGTCCAGGGTGGCGAGGATGGTGGGGACGTTGGCGGTGGGCACGGAGGTCGCGGGAGCGCCTGCGGGCGCTTCCGGCCCCGGCTCCGGCCTTTCCTCCCCCGGGGGCTCTGCCGCGGCCGCCGCCGCCAGGGCCTTGTGCCGGGTGTCACGCTCCGCCTCCACCCGCCGCAGATGCCGGGAGATGGATTCGAGCAGGATATTGGCCACGGTGAGGCTGCGGTAGTTGGGATCGTAGCCCTCGACGATATGCCAGGGCGCATGGCCGGTGCTGGTGCGCATGATGGAGCGTTCCGCCGCCATCACGAAGTTGTCGTAGAGACGCCAGTGGTGCCAGTCGGTCTCGGTGACCCGCCAGGCCTGGCGGGGGTCTTTCTCCAGGCACTTGAGGCGCTTCTTCTGGGCGTCCCTGCCGAGGTGCATCCAGAACTTCACCACCAGGGCGCCGTCATCGGCGAGGGCCTTCTCGAAGGCGATGACGCGGTCCAGGCGCTCATCCAGCTCCGCCGCGGTAATGCGCTCGTTGACACGATCCAGTACCGGCTGGGAATACCACGCGCTGAGGAAGATGCCGATGCGCCCCTTGGCCGGCAGGTCGCGCCAGTAGCGCCAGTAGGGCGGGCGCTCCTGCTCCTCCTGGGAGGGTTCCGTATAGGCGTGGGTGACCATCCAGCGCGGGTCCATCCAGCCGGACAGCAGGTTGATGGTCTCCCCTTTGCCGGCGCCGTCCACGCCGGCGAATACCAGCACCACGGGCACCTTCACCCGTCTGAGCTCCTGCTGCACCTCCAGCAGTTGCTCCCGCAACCGCGGCACCTCCTGCTTGTAGTCCTCGCGCGGTACCTTGCGGCCCAGTTCGGCGGTTTCGAACATTACATTGCTTCCCTTTGCTGGTGGGTGGACAGCGGCGCCGTGCCCAGCCATGACATCATGGCGGGCCGATATCCGGCCTGCCGCCTGCCCGCATTCAGTTTAGCCCTTGCGGGGGGATGGCGCTTCAACCCGCCAGGAGGCGTGTTTGGGGCAGCCCCCGGGCCCTGGGCGGCGCGGGCAGCCCCATCACTTCAGGGCTGGTGCGTTACCGACGGGCGCCGCGATGATTTTGCCGCTAAACTGGGGGACGGTCGCCTGCATTCTGACCAGCCCGCCGTCAGCGGGGCGCAACGTCGTTCCGCGCCGGTGACCCGTCACATCATGGGCCGACACATCATGGGGGACAGACGTGCCTGAAAGCGAGACCCAGCGGTTCCACGAAGAGTTGTCGCGGCTGGAGGAGGAGAATCGCCTCCTCGGCAACGAGTTGATGTCGCTGCGCCATTTCGTGCGTTCCCTGCAGGACCTCGCCGATGCGAGCCGGCGCCGTGCCGGGCCCGAGGACACCATGGCCCTGCTGCGCCAGATCCTCAAGAGTTCCCTGGATGCCATCAACGCCGAGGATGGATCCCTCATGATCCTGGATGAGGACACGGGTGATCTGGTGTTCGTGCTGGCCATGGGACGCGTGCCCCAGGAGCAGATCTTCGGTTTCCGCGTGCCCAAGGGCCGGGGCATCGCCGGCTGGGTGGTGGAAAACCAGGAGCCCACCATCGTGGACGACGTGCGCAAGGACGATCGTTTCTTCTCGAGTGTGGATGACCACTTCGGCTTCGAGACCCATACCGTACTGTGCTCGCCCATCGTTGGGGGGGGGCGGGTCCTCGGGGTGGTGGAGATCCTGAACAAGGTGAAGGGCCATACCTTCACCGTCGATGATCTCACCCTGGTGACCCTGCTGTGCCGCTTCGCCGGCGAACTGCTCCATTCCATGGAGGAACGCGTCGCCACGGAGCGCGGCGGCGCCTGAGGGGCGCCCGACGCATCAGGCGGCGCGGTATTTTCGCGCCGCCTCCGCGCAAAAGTCGTCATAGCGGTTCTCGCCATCCCCCTCGAAGGTGGTGTGCTGGATACCGATGAGGAGTTCATCCTCGGCTTCCGTCACATAACGCACCTCCGACACCATGGCCACGGTGCCGCCAGCGGGCAGTTCCAGCTCCAGCCTCAGGCTGCCACTGTCCAGTTCCCGCCGGATGACGGTGGCCAGGGTAAGGGGGCAGGCGATCTGCATGCCGGAGCGTGAGATATTTGCGGTGTACATCGCCACGTCCCGCACTCGCACCCGCACCCGCACCCGCATATGGGCCGCGAAGCGGGGATGATTGCGGCGCTCGGCGCCATTGGCTTGGGCCATGGGCAAAACTCCTCGGGAAGCGGGCGGGGTGCCGGTGCCCCCGTGGGCGGCACCCGACGCGCCCGATTACGCGGCGTTTCCTAGGCCTCGGCCGGGGACGCCTCCGCCGCGGTATCGTCTTCCTCGGGGGAGGCCGCCTTGGCTGCGCTCGGGGTCACGAGGCCTTCAGTGGTCAGGATCCTCACCTTGTCGTCACCGTTTATCCACTTGCCACCGGCGCCCTTCGCGGCGTAACGACCGGAGCCCTTCTGGTAGATGGTGTAGTCCGCCGTCTGCTTGATTACCTTCATGATGATGCGCTCCGCCATGGGTGTTGGGAAAAGGGCGATTGTACTCCTCTTCGCCGCCTCCCGGGGTGTCAACGGCATGTCTTGTCCTCGTCTGCGGGGATGGCAGGTCCCGGTTCCGCCGGCCGGTCCCGCGGCTCGCCGCGCCGGCACTTGAGGCACTCGAGGCAAGTCCCCAGATGGGCCGTCCGACCGCGGGAGGTCACCACCCACGGACGCTGGACGAAGGGGGGCTGGTGACGGACGTGCTGGTTGTGGCCGCAGGCCAGGCGGGCCACCCAGTGGCCTTCGTCATCCCGATGGTAGCCCACGATGGCCCGTCTCACGATGACGGCAGGCGGCTATTTCTTGAGCAGGTTGCCGAGGGCGGCGAAGGGACGCTGGGTCATGGTGGAGGCATCGTCGTCCTTGCCCGCCACCACCCCGCTGGCCTCGAGTTGCCGGGCGTGCTCGTTGTCGTGGCAGTACAGGCACAGCAGTTCCCAGTTGCTGCCGTCTGCGGGGTTGTTGTCGTGATTGTGGTCGCGGTGGTGGACCGTCAGCTCCCGCAGGTTCTCGCGGCTGAATTCCCGCCCGCAACGCCCGCAGATCCAGGGGTACATCTTCAGGGCCCGCTCGCGATAGCCCCGGTCCCGTTCCTCGCTGTCGCGCCGGGCATCCCTGACGATGCGGTCGAGACGGCTACCGTCGGATGGTTTCGGAGAGCTCATGGTTCGTCCTCAGCAGGGGGGATGGTCGTGGGAGATTTCTCGATGATGCGGCTCGGCAAACACGCCGCCGCCCTGTCAGTGGCTGGCGGCCGCGCCCCTGGACTCGTGGAAGCGGATGGGGATACCGAGGAATTTCACCGGCTTGCGCTTGCTCAGCAGGGCGTAGTCGTCGGCATTGATATAGGCGTGGATGCACCATGCTGCATCCTCCCGGGCAATCTCCGCGGCGTCCACCTCGTAGATGCACTCCTTCTGGAACAGGCGCGCCACGGCCGCCACGATGTAGCGCCCCGCCTCGGGGTCCCCTCGCCACTCGGCCAGAATGGCACTGCGCTCGGCGTCGCTGGCGTGCAGCCACTGCTCGAAATTGATGGGCTCCATGTCCCGTTTACCTCTGTCCTGGGGTACTCATGACGCGTCCACCGCCATTCGGGGGACGCCCTTTCAATCCATAGTCTATATCGCGGCAGCGAAATGTCGATCAGTTCTCCAATCCGTCGCCCGCAAAATGCTCGGGCCAGTGCAGGGCCACCACGGGGCTGTGGCTGGCCAGGGCATGGCATCCCCCCAGGTGCGTCGGGCGGCCGTCATCCTCTGCCGGTGCCTTGCGCCCCTCCGCCACGGCCCGATCGGCGGAACCATGAATGGTCTGAAAGGCCACGGTGGCCATCACGCCGATGAGTTCCGTGAGGTGCGTGCAGCCGCGGGTGCCGCCCACCCGCTCCTTCAGGCGCAGGGTGAATCCCGGCTTGATGGTGAGCCCCAGCAGGCTGCGGTAGTGGTCCGTGATATCCGTGCACATTCCAAAAGGGCTGTGGTCGATGACCGCCTCCGCGCCCCGGATGACCATGGCATCGTCGAGGGTGAGCCGCAGGGCCATGCCATGCAACGGTTCGCCGGGGGCGACCCTGCCCCGCTCGTTGTTGTCGAAGGCATAGGTCTTGGTGTCCTCCAACCGCGCCTCGATATCCCACAGACCATCCTCGCGCAGATAGCCCTCGCAGTGGACGCGACGGGTATGGTAGTGGTGACGGGCGTGAGGCGGGGACAGGGGCATGGGTGGGTCCGGTGGGAGATAAGCCGCGGGAAAATAAGCAATTCCAGCGTGTTTTGCAATCCACCCCACGCCGCCCCCTTGCCATGGGCCACCGTCATCGGCCGCCACGCGCCCCCGCACCCCGGGTGGCACGCCCCCACCGGCGAAGACGAGCCTCGCCGGTGGGAGTCGGGAATGGACTATTCCGGGTGTCGCGGCGAGGGCTGAGATTCCGTGGAGGGACCGCGGCCGGCGCCGCCGTGGCGTCCCAGCATGCGGGGCAGCAGGCCGGGTTTGGCCGGGGCCGTCCCCGACCCCCGGCCGAGACGGCCCTGACGGGCCCGCAGGGTGTAACCGATGAGGGTGCCCCCGGCTCCCGACAGGGCGAGGGCACCGAAGGTGATGAACTGGGCGAATATCAGTACGGAGCCGAGGGCGGCCAGGGCCGCCAGGGCGACCCACAACTTGATGCTGGCGTAGGTCCGTACCCGTCCGGTCTCCCGGGCCACCCGCCGATGGCTCTCCTCCAGCAGGCGCTGCTGCTCCTGATGGCTCTCCCGGGCGAGTTTGTGGCGTTCCCGGTGGCCGGCCTCCACCACCTTCTGTTTCTCCCGTTCCGCCTTCAACAGCAGGGCCTCGCGCTCGGCCATGAACTCCTCACGGGTGCGGGCGACGGCGTCGCTCCTCACGCGTTTGGCCATGGTGTGGAACCAGATGGCCGCCAGCACGGAGATGATGAAGGCGCTCAAGGCAAAGAAGAACCATGCGCTTTCCAACTGCGGGTCCACGGCCCCCACCATGAGGGCGGCCGTGGCGCCCTGCACCAGCACGATGACGATGAAGAATTTGAGCAGTGCCGTCATGGTGGGTCTACCGTAGCGGATCCATGGCGCCGGCGCATGGAGGAGGGCGAGGTCTGGAAATAGTGAATAATGGTTCGGGTCGGGGGTTCATTCGGTGGTGAAATCGTAGACCAGGATACGGTCCACCAGGGAGCGGAAGAGCTCCCTGAGCAGGCGTTGGTGACGGGGATGGTCCACGTAGTCGTAGAGGGCCTCGCTGTTCGGGAAGGTCATGATCAGGGCCACGTCGAAGCTGTCGTCCACCACCGCGCGGTCACTGGGCACCACCTCGCCCACCCTGACCTCGAGCACGCCGGGAATGGTGCGCAACTGGTGGCTGCCGGCGATGATGCGGGCGCGGTGGTCGGCATTGCCCGGCTCCTTCAGCCAGATCAGCACGACATGATTGATCCCCTCGTGGGCTGTCTCACTCTCTCCGGGCCCTGCGGCCGGGACGGCCAGGGGCGCCGCCAGCAGCAGATACAGGGCGATCATGCCGATGGCGGCGGCGCGCCTGCCGGGGCTCATGGGGGAAGCTCCATCATCCAGCGCTCGAAGCCCTTCAGGATCATATCGATGGCGAAGCTGCCCGTGAACAGGGCGGTGACTCGCCCGGCGATCTCCGTGTAGCGTTCGACATAGCGTTCATTGCGGTAGCGGACGAAATCGTGCAGCCACTTGAGGACCAGCAGGGCCACCACCGCGCCTGTCATGGCCAGGGTGATGATGGTGGCGGTGGCGCCGAAGTCGTGGGTGCTGCCGATGATGACCACGGCGCTGATGGTGCCCGGCCCGACGATGAAGGGCATGGCGATGGCCCCCGACATGTCGTGATGTCCGGCGGCGGGTACCTCCACGGGGGGACCGATGCCCAGGATCAACCGCACCCCCACGATGAGGAAGATGACCCCGCCGAAGATCATGAAGGCGAGAAAACGGATCTGCAGCACATCGGCGAAGATGCGATCGCCGGCCCAGGCGAACACCAGGAAGACGAAGTAGCTGAGCACGATGGCCTTGACCATCTGCGCCGAAAACTCCTTCAGGCTGAGCTCCCTGATCAGTTCGAGCAGGTAGATGCTGAGGATGAAGGGGTTGAGGAGCACGAACAGCAGGAGAAAGGATTTCAGTTCGGTTTCCATGTTCGGCGCGATTCCGGGGCCAAATTAAAAAGTATGGACATTGACCCGTCGGAACGCCACGGCGGAGTAGTCCCCTCTGGCGAATGCATAGAAGGGCCGGGCCTGACTAGGCTATGATTCGGGGTTCGTTTTTGGCGGCATGGTCCGGCTGCGCCGGGAGCCGGCCACCCCTGTCAGGGTTCCCGTCCGCACCCGGACCGGCGACGCCGGCGCCGCTGTGACAGCCGCGGCATGCCGGCGGCCCCCGGCCACCCCACCGTCGCGGCCACGCGTCGGCGTTGCGAGAGAGGAGGCAGCATGAGTCAAGAGGAATTGCCGGGGCCGGTCATCCGGTCCGCGCGTGAAGAGCATGAGGTGAGGGACCCCGCACGGGTCGAGGCGCTGGTGACCGCCATTCCTGAGGATCCGCAGCAGATGGAGCGCCTGCGTAACCGCCACGTGCTGTCCATGGCCCATTTCGACGCCCCGTTGCTGCGCCAGATACTGCGCCTCGCCGGGGTCATCGAGAAGTGCAAGGGCCGCGACGAGCATCCCCTCAAGGGCAAGATCCTGAGCAATCTGTTCTGGGACAACTCCCGCAGCCACACCCGCCTGTCCTTCAACTCGGCGTGGCTGCGCATGGGCGGCAGCCTGCTCAACTTCGAAAAGGCCATCGACCAGGTCACCCTCCATCGTCATGCCCCTGACGAACTGGTGCAGTTGTGCAACAGTTATGGCGATGCCGCGGTGCTGCGCACCAACGATGGCCAGGAGCTCACGGAGATGGTGGACATGTTCGAGATCCCCCTCATCAACGCCGGCAACGGCGAAGACGAGCACCCCACCAACGCCATGGCGGATCTCTATACCATCTTCAAGTGGCGACCGGACCTGCTCGACCCCGAGACCGCGGGCACGCCGCTCCAGATCGGCATCTTCGGGCACCATGCCCGCACCCGTACCATCCGCAGCTTCCTCCTCGGCCTGGCCCGCTTCCCCCACGCCGTGGAGCGGGTGGTATTCTTCGAGCGCCGGGACAACATGTTCGTGTGCCACGAGCGTGAACAGCTGGAGGAGGCGGGTATTCGGATCCAACTGGTGGAGGAACTCCACCCCATGGATTCCAAGATGAAGGCCTATCAGAACATCGTGCCCGAGCTGGATGTGGTCTACATCCACAGTTCCACGCCCCATCAGTACACCCGTATGGAACTCATCGAAGGCATGAGCTACCTCCAGAAGGATGCCATGGTGCTCAATCCCCGCATCCAGACCCAGGTATTCAGCGATCTGCTGAACAATTCCCCCCACAATGCCTATTTCACCCAGATCCGCGGGGCCGTATCCCTGCGCATGGCCCTTTTCTGCGGCATCCTGGGTTGTCGGGTGGGTACCTGTTGACAGCGGCGGGGGGGCGCCTTGCACTGCTAGGTATTGCGGTTATCATCAGGGGCCCTCGGCGGGGCGCGGAACAGGATGCGTCCCCCCGCCCACCCCACACGCACATGGACCCGAATGAATAACCAGTTCGAGACCCAGGAGTCACGTCGCGGGCCGCGTATCCTGGTGGCCGTCATCGTGGTGCTGGTAGTGGCGGCCCTGGTCTACGTCCAGACCCGTGACGACCCCACGGAGACGGCAGAGGCGCCGCCGGTACCCACCCCCCAGCAGGTCCCCCGGGCGGCCGACGACCGCGAGGCCCGGGAGCGCGGTGATCAGGCGCGCGCCATCATCGCCCGGTTGCGCGCCGGCGAGTCGGAGGCGGAGCTGGACGCCATCTTCGCCAAGGCACGGGAACTCCAGGGCCAGGGCCACCTGGCCGATGCCTACCTGTTGTATTTCTACGCTGCGCGGCAGGGTGACCCGGCCGCGGCCCTGATGCTGGGGCGCATGTACGACCCCACGGGGCCGGAGGATGTCCAGTCCCTGGTGGATGAACCCATCGCCGCCCAGGCCCTCAAGTGGTACCGCATGGCCGCCGATGCCGGCTCCGCCACCGCCGAAGACTACCTGGCCAATCTGCGGGGATGGGCGGAGGACGCCGCCGCCCGTGGCGACCCCGATGCCCGCCGGCTGCTGCTGATATGGCCATGAGACCCCAAAGGATCCCGCCCATGCTGTATCGATACGCCCGAACCCTCGTCGCGCTGCTGGTGTTGCTGGCGGCGGGCGCGTCGCCCGCGGCGCCGGCGGCGGAACCCCTGCTGGTGGCGGGCAAGCAGAGCCTGTACCAGCGGGTGGTGGCCCGTCCCGGCAGTGTCCTCTATGACGAGCCGTCAACCACAAGCCCCGCCCGTACCGTGGTGCCCTTCACCGCCCTTTACGTCTATGAGCGGGACGAGGTGGCGGGCAAGGCGTGGCTGCGGGTGGGAACCGACAGCCACGGCCGCAACCTCGGCTGGCTGGCGGGGGACCAGGCCATCGAGTGGCAGCAGTCCCTCACGGTGGCCTTTCGTGAGCCCCTGGGTCGGGACCGGGTGATGTTGTTCCGGGATCGCGAGTCCCTCAAGGGGCTGGTGGACAGCCGTGATCTGCAGACCTACCGGGCCCTCTACGACGACGCGGTGACGGGGGAGATGGGGGCGGATTCCCCGGTGGCGGCCATCCAGCCGAGTGCCAACCCCGACATCCAGGAGAACTTCTACCTGGTACCCATCCTCGATCACGAGGACGTGTTCCTGGGAGACCACCAGGCGCGCATGCTCAAGGTGGCCTCGGTGCCCCTGGAAGAGCAGGAAGCGACGGAGACCGCCGGGCCGGTGGATGACTACCGTGCCGGGGTGGTGTTCGTCATCGACTCCACCGTCTCCATGGGGCCCTATATCGACCGCACCCGCGAAGTGGTGCGTGAGGTCTACGACGCCATCGACGCCGCGGATCTGGAGAACCAGGTGAGCTTCGGCCTCATCGCCTATCGCGACAACGTGGAGGTGCGCCCGCAGCTCGGCTATCTCACCCGGGAGTTCGCCGATCTCCAGAGCGGACTGGCGCCCGACACCTTCTTCGAACAGGTGGCGGAGGTGGGGGCGGCCGAGGTCTCCAGCAAGGATTTCAGGGAGGACGCCTACGCCGGCATCAAGCGCGCCATCGAGGACATGGACTGGCGGGACTTCGACGCCCGTTTCATCATCCTGGTCACCGATGCCGGGCCGCGCACCGGCGACGATCCCCTCTCCGCCACCGGCCTCGATACCCGGGCCCTGCGCCAGCTGGCCCAGGACAAGGGGGTGGCCGTCTGGGCCATGCATCTGCTGACCCCCGCGGGCGCCCCGGGCCACTCGGCGGCGGAGCGGGAATACCGTTTCCTCTCCACCTATCCCGGCATCGGCGATTTTTACTACGGCGTAGGGCTGGGCGATGTGGACGAGTTCGGCGGTGTGCTGGAGGCCCTGGCCTCCCAGCTCACGGAGCAGGTGCGCAAGACCTCTGCGGGGGTGCGGCCGGTGCCCGCCACCATCCCCAAGGTGGGGGAGGCCAGCGAGCTCGCGCGCCTGCAGCAGAAAGTGGAGACCCTGGGTTATGCCCTGCGCATGCGCTACCTGCAGAAACGCCAGGGGGTGCAGGCGCCGACGGTGTTCAACGCCTGGCTGGTGGACCGCGATTTCGAGAACCCCGCGGTGCAGACGGTGGACGTGCGGGTACTCCTCACCCGGGATCAGCTGAGCGACATGCAGGACGTGTTGCGCCGCGTCCTCGAGGCCGCCGAGGAGGGCCTGTTGTCCCCCAAGGGCTTCATCAACGACTTGAAGAGCGTGGCCGCGAGCCTGTCCCGGGACCCCTCGGCGGCCCCGGGCAGCACCCGGGTGGCGGGGGCCGGGGGCCAGAACCTGGCGGATCTGGGCTACATGCGCGAGTACATCGAGGACCTGCCCTATACCGGCGAGGTGATGAACGTCTCCCTCGACGACTGGGCCGAGTGGCCCGCCCGCGAGCAGGTGGAGTTCATCCATCGCATCGAGGCCAAGATCAACTACTACACCGCCCTCCATGACAACACGGACCTGTGGGTGTCCCTGGACGGCGGTGCGGTGACCGGCGACTCGGTATTCCCGGTGGCCCTGGAGCTTCTACCCTGAATGCCGCCCGTCTATCGCCTGCGGGAGGTGGTCAAGACCCGCACGACCCAGTCGTCCACCTTTCGCCTGGTGATACCGGAGCTCAGCATTCAGCCCGGTGAGCGGGTGGCCATGGTGGGCCAGAGTGGCTGCGGCAAGAGCACCCTGTTGGACATGCTGGCCATGGTGCTCCAGCCCAACGAGGCGGCCGAGTTCATCTTCAACCCCCGGGACACCGACCCCCAGGACGTGCAGCTGCTGTGGCAGAAGAGCAGGCGCAATCGCCTGAGCGACCTGCGCAAGCGCCACATCGGCTACGTGCTGCAGACCGGTGGCCTGCTGCCCTACCTCACGGTGCGCGACAACATCGCCCTGTCGCGGCGCCTCCAGGGGCTGTCGGAAGGGGAGAGCACCCGGCGCCTGGCGGAGGGCATGGGCATCGAGGGCCACCTGGACAAGCTGCCCGGCCTGCTGTCGGCGGGGGAGCGCCAGCGGGTGGCCATCGCCCGCGCCCTGGCCCACGAACCCAGCGTGGTCATCGCTGACGAGCCCACGGCGTCCCTGGACCCCATCACCGGGCGGCGCATCATGCGGTTGTTCATGGGGCTGGTGGAGAATCTCGGCATGACGGTGCTGGTGGCCAGCCACGACTGGGCCCAGGTGGACCGCCTGGACCTGCGCAAGCTGACCCATCACACCCGCCAGAAGGCCGACAACGTCACCGAATCGGTGTTCACCGACTGATGGCTCGCACCCAGCTCGGCAACATCCTCTATCTGGCGTTGCGGGATTACGTCCACGAGTGGCGCATGTCCACCTGCTTCATCCTCGCCCTGGCGGCGGTGCTGGGGCCCATGATGGTGCTGTTCGGCCTCAAGTTCGGCATCGTCACCCACATGGTGGAGGACCTGGTGCAGAACCCCCACAACCGCGAGATCCGCAACGTGGGCAGCGGCCACTTCACCCCCGCCTGGTTCGACACCATGTCCCGGCGGGACGATGTGGGTTTCCTGGTGCCCGAGACTCGCTCCCTGGCCTCCACCATCAAGGTCCACAGCGAGCAGGCCGGGCGCATCATCGACCTGGAGCTGATCCCCTCGGGGCCCGGCGACCCCCTGCTGCCGGCCGCTGCGGGGACCCCCGCGGGCTTCCACCAGATGGTGCTGTCGGCGGCCGCGGCGCGTCAGCTGGAGGTGGGGCCGGGGGATACCGTCAGCGCCAGCGTGAGCCGCCGCTTCCGGGGCCAGCGGCAGCGCGAGACCCTGGAGGTGGAGGTGATGGCCGTGGCCCCGGCCTCCGCCTTCGGCCGGGATGGTGCCTTCGTGTCCGTGCCCTTCGTCACCGCCATGGAGGACTTCCGCGACGGCCGCCGGGTGGCGGAGCTGGGCTGGAGCGGCGACCCGCCGGTGGGTGAGGATCGGCGCTATCCGAGTTACCGCCTCTACGCCAGCACCATCGACGATGTGGCCACCCTGCGGGACGCCCTCGAGGCTGCCGGCATGGAGGTGCGTACCAATGCCGCGGAGATCGAGACCGTCAGGGGCATCGATCGCAACCTCTCCCTGCTGTTCTGGGTGGTGGCGGTGGTGGGGCTGGTAGGCTTCTCCCTGTCCCTCGGGGCGAGCCTGTGGGCCAACGTGGACCGCAAGCGCCGGGAACTCAGCATCCTGCGCCTGGTGGGCTTCCGCACCGGTTCCATCATCGGTTTCCCCCTGCTCCAGTCCCTGTTCACCGGCATTCTCGGCTGGGCCCTCGGTTCCCTCATCTACCTGGCGGTGCAGGAGACCATCAACCGCATGCTGGCGGCCCAGATGGCCACCCGCGACGCCATCTGCCTGCTGCTGCCGGAACACTACGCCTGGGCCCTGGGGATCACCATGGTGGCGGCTGTCATGGCGGCCCTGCTGGGGGGCGTGCGGGCGGCCGGCATCGAGCCCTCCGACGGCATTCGCGAGATCTGAGCCCGGATGTCGGGCCCCGTCGCTGTCCCGTGCATCCCCCGGAGACGCCATGAGTCTGGGTGAACTATTCGAACGCCTGGCGGAACTCCAGGCCATGAGCGGCATGGCCTGCGACAGGATCGGGGGCTGCGACGCCAGCTGTTGCTGGCCCGTGCTGGAGGGGGGCGAGCCCAGTGTGACGGCCTCGGAGATCAGGGCCATCAACCGCCATCTCGCCGCCAGGGGACCTTTCCCCTTCCACGCCGCCGGCGCGGGGGCCTGCAAGTTCCTGGGCGCCGACGGCCGTTGCGGCATCTACGAGGTGCGCCCCATCGACTGCCGCGTCCATTTCTGCGCCGGGGGCTCCCTGGCCAGCCGGGAGGACCCCGCGGTGGCCGCCCTGGTGGCCGCCTACCACGCCCGCCGGGAGGGCGAATTCATGGCCTCGGAACGGCTGGATGCCGTCAGGTTCCACGGCGAGCCGCCATGAAAGGGCCCCCCATGACCCCTGGCAGGTCATGAGCCGGCCCTGGCCCGGCCCGTTCGGGAAAGGCGTATGGGCCTGTTCCCAATCCAGGCAGCGGCCGCGGCTCGGGTCCACGCGGCGTCATCGCCCATCCGCCGAGGTGAGGCCCGGGCGCAGGAAAAGAATGAACATCAGGCCGAAGACCATCCCCGCCAGATGGGCGAAGTTGGCCACCCCCTGCTGGGTGCCCAGCAGCCCCGCCATCAGCTCCAGAACGCCGATGAGCACCACGAAGTACTTGGCCTTCATGGGTATGTGCGGGAACAGCAGCATCACCATCTGGTTGGGGAACCGCAGGCCGAAG
>JAABTG010000042.1 GCA_011389995.1 Thiotrichales bacterium | reverse complement strand
GCCTGCGTGAACTCTCTTTCCTCAATTCAGGAGTCAAGATAAAGCTCTACGATGAGCGCACCGGCAAGAAAGATGAGTTTCAATACGAAGGGGGTATACGGGCCTTCGTGGAACATCTTCATCGGAAAAAGACCGTGCTCCATCCCAGCGTCTTTTACTTCACCACCATGAAAGGGGATATCGGCGTGGAAGTCGCGGTGCAATGGAATGACACCTATCAGGAGAATATCTTCTGCTATACCAACAACATCCCCCAACGGGATGGCGGCACCCACATGGCGGGGTTCCGCACCGCCCTGACACGTTCCCTCAACCACTACATCGAAAACCAGGGCCTCAGCAAGAAGCATAAGGTCACCACCACCGGCGACGACATTCGTGAGGGATTGACCGCCGTGTTGTCGGTTAAGGTCCCTGACCCGAAATTCTCCTCCCAGACCAAGGACAAGTTGGTCTCCAGTGAGGTCAAGGCGGCCGTCGAATCCACCATGTCCCAGAAGTTGGAGGAGTTTCTTTTGGAGCATCCTTCCGAGTCCAAGGCCATCGCCGCCAAGATCATGGAGGCGGCCCGTGCCCGCGAGGCCGCCCGCAAGGCACGGGATATTACGCGTCGCAAGACCGCCCTGGACGTGGCCGGCCTGCCCGGCAAACTGGCGGATTGTCAGGAAAAGGATCCCTCGAAGTCGGAATTGTTCCTGGTGGAGGGCGACTCCGCCGGTGGCTCCGCCAAGCAGGGTCGCGACCGCAAGAGCCAGGCGGTATTACCCCTCAAAGGCAAGATCCTCAATGTGGAGAAGGCGCGGTTCGACAAGATGCTGTCCTCCGCAGAGGTCGGCACCCTGATAACGGCCCTCGGTTGTGGCGTGGGAAAAGAAGAATTCGATCCCGATAAGCTTCGCTATCACCGCATCATCATCATGACCGATGCGGACGTGGACGGTTCCCACATCCGTACCCTGTTGCTGACCTTCTTCTACCGCCAGATGCCTGCGTTCATCGAACGCGGGCACGTCTATATCGCGCTGCCACCCTTATATAAAGTAAAAAAAGGGAAAACGGAGCGCTACGTCAAGGACGACGCTGAGCTCGACGCCTACCTCATGCAGCTGGCCCTGAAGAATGCGGAACTCCGGGTCAGTGCCGAAAGCGACCCCATCGACCCCTCGGCACTGGAAAACCTGTCCCGGGACTTTCTCGCCATGACCGGTACCATCAAGCGCCTGTCGAAGAATATCCCGCGGGAGATCCTCGAGGGGGTGGTCCGTTTGCCCACGATCAGCGCGGACACCGTCCAGGACGACAGCCTGCTGGGGGAATGGGCCGGGAACCTGCAAGCCCTGCTCAACGTCAATCGCCGCGACCACTCCTTCTATGAGACCGAAATCGTGGAGCAGGATCGCGGTTTTGCCATCGTCGTTCGCGCCAAGCTCTATGGCTCCGCCTCGGAGGACGTCCTGGGTCCGGAGTTCTTCGTCTCCGCAGAATACAAAAGCTTGTCGGACATCGGCGACCGCCTGAACAATCTCCTCCATGATGGCGCCACGGTGCGTCGTGGCGAGCATTTCCGCAATGTCGCCACGTTTCAGGAGGCCTTGGAATGGCTGATGACCGATGCCAGGAAGGGCCTGTCCGTCCAGCGCTACAAGGGCCTCGGCGAGATGAATCCCGGTCAGCTATGGGAGACCACCCTGAACCCCGAGGTGCGC
Organism: Thiotrichales bacterium; assembly: GCA_011389995.1. Classification (GTDB taxonomy): domain Bacteria; phylum Pseudomonadota; class Gammaproteobacteria; order JAABTG01; family JAABTG01; genus JAABTG01. Next base: position 31,539 of record JAABTG010000042.1, on the reverse strand, counting down.
CGCATGCTGCAGGTACGTATCGAGGACGTGGTCTCCGCGGACGAATTGTTCTCCACCCTCATGGGCGATGAAGTAGAGCCCCGTCGGGAATTCATAGAGAGCAATGCCCTGCAGGTGCTTAATCTGGACGCCTGAGGTTATCTGTTCCGATACCGGTTTGGGAAGCAACGCATCGAGCTGATCTTAGAAATTCCAGGCTCAAAATCGATAGTGAGTACTTACAACGGCGTGCGCGCACAGCCATAGACCTCGATGTGCTCGGCGCCGCATTTCATCAATGTGTCTCCGAGGGCGCGGACCGTAGCCCCGCTGGTGACCACATCGTCGACGATGGCCACCACCCGACCCTTAAGGTCCAGTTCGCAATGGAAGGCCCCGCGTACGTTGGAATGCCGTCCCCTGCCCATGCCGATGGCGGTCTGAGGGGTCGTGTTGCGCAGCCGTTTCACGCCGTCCCCCTGCACCGCCACGCCCATCTCCCGACCCACGGCATGGGCCAGGATGCGGGCCTGATTGTAGCCCCGTTGCCGGAGCCGCCCGGGGTGAAGGGGAACGGGTACGAGGACATCGGGCCTCGTACCCGCCCGGACCGCCATGGCGGTGGCGAACAGCCCGGCCAGGACCCGTCCTTCCGCCAGTCCCTGGTGAAATTTGAACGCCGTGACGAGGGACCGTATGGGACACTCGTAGGCGAACACCCCATGGATGCGGTAAGGGTGGCGGTCGGGCTCTTGCCGACAGGGGCCACATACCCCGGGAGCGGTCAGGGGCAGGCCACAGACCTCACAACCGATCCCGATCCAGGGCAGGTCCCGGGTACACTCCGCGCACAGGCCGTGTCGATGCGCCGGCCCGCCGCAAAGCAGACAAATCTCCCCCCATCCCAAGCGCCTGATCCATGACCACTTGTTCATATTTCGCTCCCTGAAAAATTGACATCTTCCGTGCCGAGCGCGGAAAATCCCTGCTTCCCGGCCCCATCCAAGGATCCGCCCAGCCCGTGACCACCACCGCCACCGCGTTCCGCCACGACTGGCAGCGCGACGATATCCTCGCCTTGTTCGGAATGCCGCTAATGGACCTGGTGTTTCAGGCCCAGACCGTTCATCGTGAGCATCACCGACCCAATCACGTCCAGCTCAGCACCCTCATCAATATCAAATCGGGACGCTGTGGGGAAGACTGCGCCTACTGCTCCCAGAGCATCCGCTATGAGACGGCCATCGACGACAGCGCCCTCATGGCCCCCACGGCGGTCATCGCTGCGGCCCGTGCCGCCCGCGATGCGGGGGCCTCCCGTTTCTGCATGGGTGCCGCCTGGCGCACCCCCAGGGACCGCGACATCCCCACCCTGGTCCAGATGGTAAAAGGCGTGCGCGCCCTGGGCATGGAGACCTGCATGACCCTCGGCATGCTCAGCGAAGCGCAGGTGACGAGCCTGCAGGAGGCCGGGCTGGACTACTACAACCACAATCTCGACACCTCGCCCGAATTCTACGACCGAGTCATCACCACCCGCGGCTACCAGGACCGGCTGGATACCCTGGAACGCGTGCGCCGCGCCGGCATCGCCGTGTGCAGCGGCGGCATCGTGGGTATGGGTGAGGAGCGAACGGACCGCGCCGGTCTCCTGCAACAGCTGGCCAATCTCAGCCCCCACCCCGAAAGCGTGCCGGTGAATATGCTGGTGGCCATCCCAGGCACGCCCCTGGAGGACACGCCGCCGCTGGACCCCATCGAGCTCGTGCGTACCATCGCCGTGGCGCGGGTCCTCATGCCGGCGGCGGTGGTGCGTCTGTCCGCAGGTCGCGACCATCTCACCGAGGAGGCCCAGGCCCTGTGCTTCCTGGCGGGCGCCAATTCCATCTTCTACGGTGATGAACTGTTAACCACCGACAACCGCGGCATAGCCGAAGACCGTGCCCTGTTCGCCAAACTGGGCCTCATCGCCGACGGACCCGCATCGCCTCAACCGGCGTGACCACGGCCCTCGGGGAGTTGACGTCGCGCCTCGCCGCCGCCCTGGCGGTGCGCCGTCAGGGCCACGGCTACCGTAGCCGCACCGAGACCGGGCCCGCTGCGGCTCCCCACATCCGCGTGGCGGATCGCGACTACATCAATTTCGCCAGCAACGACTACCTCGGACTGAGCACCCATCCCCACGTGGTGCGCGCCTTCCGGGACGCCGCGGCGGAGTATGGGGTGGGTGCGGGGGCGTCCCATCTGGTCACGGGGCACCGCCGCCCCCATGGGGAGCTGGAGCGCGCCCTCGCCGCGTTGTGCGGGACTCCCCGGGCGCTGTTGTTCTCCACCGGCTACATGGCGAACCTGGGGCTGGTGTCCACCCTGTGTCCGCGGACCGGGGTGGTGATGGAGGACCGCCTGAACCACGCCTCTCTGCTGGATGCCGCCGCGCTGTCGGCGGGACGTCTGGTGCGCTATCGCCACGCCGATGCCGACGACCTCGGCCGGCGCCTGGCCGCGGCGGGGGGCGGCCCGCGCATCGTCGTGACCGACGGGGTCTTCAGCATGGATGGTGACATCGCACCGTTACCGGACCTGCTCGCCGTGGCGCGTCAGCATGGTGCCATCCTCCTGGTGGACGATGCCCACGCCTTCGGTGTGCTCGGCGCCAGCGGCGCCGGGACCTGTGACCACTTCGGTATCGACCCCGCGGACCGCCCCATAGTGATGGGTACCCTGGGCAAGGCCTTCGGCGTGTTCGGTGCCTTCGTGGCGGGCCCGGAGTCCCTCGTCGAGTCCCTGATCCAGCAGGCCCGGAGCTATATCTACACCACCGCCCTGCCTCCCGCGGTGGCCGCCGCCGCCCTCGCGGCGGTGGGCCTGATGCAGGCCGAGCCGGGCCGTCGTGCCCACCTCCACCATCTGATCCGCCATCTGCGCGCCGGCGCCCGCCGGCGGGGCCTTGATTTCGTCGATTCCCAGACCCCCATCCAGCCCTTCATCGTCGGCGGCGACGCCCGCGCCCTGGCCCTTGCCGAGGCCCTGCGCCTGGAGGGTTTCTGGGTCACCGCCATCCGCCCCCCGACGGTACCCAAAGGCACGGCGCGGTTGCGGGTGACCCTGTCGGCGGCCCACACGACGGCCGCTGTGGACGCCTTTCTCGACGCCCTGGAGGGTGCCACCCATGCCTCTGGTGACTGAGCATGGGCGCGGCGAGATGGCCCTGGTGTTGATCCACGGCTGGGGGCTGGGTGCCCATGTGTGGACCGCCGTCCTGCCTCAGCTGACTCCCCGCTTCCGGGTCTATGTGGTGAGCCTGCCGGGCCATGGTGGCACCGTCCCCTGGTCTCCCCAGGCCGATCTCCGCGAGATGGCCGACGCCCTGCTGGAGCGGGTGCCCGCGGGCGCCCTGTGGCTGGGGTGGTCCCTGGGCGCCATGGTGGCCATGACCGCCGCTGGGAGACGCCCCGGGGCGGTGGCCGGCCTCGGCGTGGTGGCGGCCAATGCCCGCTTCGTGGCCGCCGCCGAATGGCCCCACGGCGTCGCCCCTGCGGTGTTCAGTGCCTTTGCCCGCCTGCTGCGGCAGGACCCCGCGGCGGCGCGTCGGCGCTTCGCGGCCCTGCTGGCCCCCGCCGCCAGGGAGCGCCGCGCCGTCGCCGCCGCCCTCGCCGCCGAACCCGCCTGGGCCGATGCCCGCCGGTGCCTGGCACGGCCCCTGGACATCCTTGCCACCGCCGATCTGAGGGCCACGCTCCCGCGTATCCGCTGCCCGGTGCAATGGCTGCTGGCGGACGACGATCCCCTGGTGCCGTCGTCCGTGGGGACCGCGCTGGGGAACGGGCACGCCCGCTGGCAGTTCCGCGCCGTTTCCGGAGGCCACGCCTTCTTCATGGAGCGGCCGGCGGTCATCACCGACACCGTCGATCGCCTGGTGGCGTACCATGGCGACTGAGCCCCATGCCATAGAGAAGCCCCAGGTGCGACGGGCCTTCGAGGGCGCCGCAGCGGCCTACGACCGCCATGCCCTGCTTCAGCAGGAGGTGGGGGAGCGGCTCCTGGAACGGGTGGCCGAGATCCGGCGTACGCCCGCCTGGGTGCTCGACATCGGCATGGGTACCGGCCGTTGCACCGAGGCCCTGGCCCGGCGCTTTCGCGCCGCCCGGGTCGCCGGCATCGACCTCGCTCCGGCCATGGCCCGCATGGCGCGTGGCCGCCGGCGTCTGCGGCTGTATCCCGCGCCCCGCTATGTGGTGGGCGATATGGAGACCCTGCCCGTGGCCTCGGCCACGGTGGATCTGCTGTTCTCGAACCTGAGCTTCCAGTGGGCCACCGATCTCCATGGGCTGCTGGCGGAGCTCTACCGTGTCGCGCGGCCGGGAACGCCCCTCATCTTCTCCTCCTTCGGTCCGGACACCCTCGGCGAGTTGCGAAGCGCCTGGGCCAGCGTGGATCCCGGCGTCCACGTCAATCGTTTCCTGGACATGCACGACGTGGGTGATGCCATGATGCAGGCCGGTTTCACGGATGTGGTGACGGATGTGGACCGCCTCGTGGAGCATCACCCGGACGTGCTGTCCATCATGCGCGGCCTCAAGGCCATCGGTGCCCATAACGTCGCCGCCCGGCGCCGCCGCGGCCTCACCGGCCGCCGGCTGCTGGAAGGGGTGGGGGCGGCCTATGAGGGCTACCGGGGCGAAGAGGGTCTGCCGGTGACCTACGAGGTGGTGTATGGCCTCGGCTGGGTGGCGGAGCCCACGCCGGTGATGGTACCCGTGTCCCAGCTCTCCCCCCGGCGTCCCCAACCGTGACGACCCCCAAGCGGACATCCTCGCCCGGCGGCACGGTGGAACCATGACGGATGCCCCCCTGTCCCCCTCAGCCGCCGGTTACTTCATCACCGGCACCGATACGGAAGTGGGCAAGACCCTGGTGTCATGTACCCTGTTGAGGCGCCTGCGGGAGGCCGGCCGGCCGGCGGTGGCCATGAAACCCGTGGCCGCCGGTTCCGCCCTGTTCGATGGCCACTGCCGCAACGAGGATGCCGTGGCGTTGCGCCGCCTGGTGAGCCCGGCACCGCCCTACACGCGCATCAACCCCTACCTTTTCGACCCGCCCATTGCTCCGCACATCGCCGCGGAACGTGAAGGTATCGTCATCGATCCTGCCGTGATCGAGGCTCATTATAATGACCTGAGGCGGGACTATGACCCCGTCCTGGTGGAAGGCGCGGGCGGCTGGCTGGTCCCCCTCGGTCCCGATACCACCATCGCCGATCTGGCCCGGCGACTCGGCCTGCCGGTGATCCTGGTGGTGGCCATACGCCTCGGTTGCATCAACCATGCCCTGCTGACGGTGGAGTCCATAGCGGCCCATGGCTTGCCCCTGGCGGGTTGGGTGGCGACCTTCCCGAGGCCCTACGAAGGAGTGGGTGCGGAGGTGGTGGCGAGCCTCGAGGCCCGCATCCGCGCACCCCTGCTGGCGGTAATCCCCCATCATCCCGATATCACGCCGGTACTGGCCGGCCCGTACTTCGAGCATTCCGGCTGGTAGGGGGCAAGGCATGCACGACCCGCAGCCCCGAGGGCGGTCTTTGTGCATGCCCTCCAAAAAAGATCTTATTGCCACTCCGAGCGGCGGTTGGGTATAGTCTCGTCCCTGATCCAGATCAAGAATATAAGATAATACTTAAAGCCTGTCGGAGAGTTCGGCTGTGGTTTCCAGCTTGCGCGAAAATTCAGGTGCTATCAGCCACATCATCGTGCGCCCCAACCAATCCATGACCTGGGCGCAGACGAAACTCGTCTTCCTGGCAGTCGCCGCCGTGTCACTGGCCATCGCTCTGAGCTTCGCGGCCATGGGTTTCTGGCCGGTGCTGCCCTTCGCCGGACTGGAGTTGATGGCCTTTGGATACTGCCTCTACCGCTGTGCGTGGGGCAGCGAGATGCGCGAGGTGATCACCGTGGATGACGGCACCGTCACGGTGGAGCGCGGCCGCAAGGCACCCGAAAGCCGCTGGCGGTTCCATCGCAGCTGGCTCACCGTGCGGCTGGTGCGCCCCGCCGCCACCTGGCATCCGAGCCGGCTCGAGCTGCGGGAAAAGGGCGCGAGTGTGGAAGTCGGCGGCTTCCTCACGGAACCCGAGCGCCGACGGCTGGCCGACGAGTTGAACGACGCTATTAATAAGGATCGCCTGGTTGAAGCGTTAGCTTGATGCCGCGGTTCCATAAGAGCCACTAACAATTACTTCCACGAGATAAGAGGAGGCCATTTCAGCCATGGCGATAAACAGACTCGCGAGCGCCCTGCGGACGCTGGGTGTATTAACGGGGTCTCTGGCGGCGAATTCTGCTTTCGCCGGCTGGGGGGAACTCAACATGACCCGTGGCGTGACCCCCATCAGCCAGCAGCAATACGACCTCCATATGATCGTGTTCTGGATCTGCGTGGCCATCGGCATCGTGGTCTTCGGCGCCATCATCTACTCGGTCATCAACCACCGGCGTTCCCAGGGGGCCGAGGCGGCCCAGTTCCACGAGAACACCACCGTGGAGGTACTGTGGACCGTGGTCCCCATCGTCATCCTGGTGGCCGTGGCCATCCCCGCCACCAGCACCCTGCTGTCCCTCGAAGATACCTCCGACGCCGACATGACGGTGCAGATCACCGGCTACCAGTGGAAATGGAAGTACGACTACCTCGGCGAGGACCTGAGCTTCTTCAGCAACCTCTCCCAGGAGAGCCGCGACGGCATCAAGGCCGACCCCTACGCGGTGGAGAACTACCTGCTGGACGTGGACAAGCCCCTGGTCCTGCCGGTGAAGAAGAAGGTGCGCTTCGTCATGACCTCCGCCGACGTCATCCACGCCTGGTGGGTGCCCGAGCTCGGGGTCAAGCAGGACACCATCCCCGGCTTCATCAATGATTCCTGGGCCTATATAGAGGAGCCCGGGGTCTATCGTGGCCAGTGCGCCGAGCTGTGCGGCAAGGACCATGGCTTCATGCCCATCGTGGTCATCGCCAAGACCGAGCCCGAGTACAATCAGTGGGTGGCCGATCAGAAGGCCGCCGCCGCCGCCGCCGCCGCTTCCGCCGATCGCGAGTGGAGCAAGCAGGAGCTGATGGCCAAGGGCGAGGAGGTCTACAACTCCGCGTGCGCCTCCTGCCATCAGGCCAACGGCCAGGGGATCCCCGGCGTGTTCCCCGGCATGGTGGGCAGCAGTTACACCACCGGGCCGGTGGAGGATCACATCGACATCGTGGTCAACGGCAAGCCCGGCACCGCCATGCAGGCCTTCGGTGAGCAGCTCACCGCCGCGGAAGTCGCCGCCGTGGTGACCTACGAGCGCAACGCCTGGGGCATCGATACCGGTGACGTGATCCAACCCACCGCCATTGCCGCGAACAAGTAAATAACCTGGAGGTCTCATCCATGAGTACTGTAGCCACCGCTCACGCCGACGAGCATCATGGTGCCCCCAAGGGCATCACCCGCTGGCTGTTCTCCACCAATCACAAGGACATCGGCACGATGTACCTGTGGTTCGCCTTCACCATGTTCCTCATCGGCGGCGCCATGGCCATGGTCATCCGCGCCGAGTTGTTCGCCCCCGGCCTCCAGGTGGTGGACCCCCAGTTCTTTAACATGATGACCACCATGCACGGTCTGATCATGGTTTTCGGCGCCATCATGCCGGCCTTCGTGGGTCTGGCGAACTGGATGATCCCGATGATGATCGGTGCGCCGGACATGGCGCTGCCGCGCATGAACAACTGGAGCTTCTGGATCCTGCCGGTGGCGGGCACCATGCTGGTGAGCACCATGTTCATGGAGGGTGGCGGCCCGGCCTTCGGCTGGACCTTCTATGCCCCCCTGTCCACCACCTTCGCCCCGGCGAGCACGGACTTCTTCATCTTCTCCATCCACCTGCTCGGATTCTCTTCGATCATGGGGGCCATCAACGTCATCGTCACCATCCTCAACATGCGCGCACCGGGCATGAATCTGATGAAGATGCCCATGTTCGTGTGGACCTGGCTCATCACTGCCTTCCTGCTCATCGCCGTGATGCCCGTGCTTGCGGGTGCCGTGACCATGATGCTCACGGACCGCCACTTCGGCACCTCCTTCTTCGATGCCGCCGGCGGTGGTGACCCGGTGATGTTCCAGCACATCTTCTGGTTCTTCGGGCACCCCGAGGTGTACATCATGATCTTGCCGGCCTTCGGCATCATCTCCCACATCATCCCCACCTTCTCGCGCAAGCCCCTGTTCGGCTACAGCTCGATGGTGTACGCCACGGCCTCCATCGCCTTCCTGTCCTTCATCGTGTGGGCCCACCACATGTTCACGGTGGGCATGCCCGTGGCCGGCGAACTCTATTTCATGTACGCCACCATCATGATCGCCGTACCCACCGGGGTGAAGGTCTTCAACTGGGTGGCCACCATGTGGAAGGGCTCCCTGTCCTTCGAGATCCCCATGCTGTGGGCGCTGGCCTTCGTCATCCTGTTCACCATCGGTGGTTTCTCGGGCCTCATGCTGGGGGTCGCCCCCGTGGATACCCAGTACCACGACACCTATTTCGTGGTCGCCCACTTCCACTACGTCCTGGTGACGGGCGCGCTGTTTTCCATCATCGCCGGGGTCTATTTCTGGCTGCCCAAGTGGACCGGTCATATGTACAACCTGAAGCTGGCCACCTTCCATTTCTGGTGGTCCGTGATCTGGGTGAACGTGCTCTTCTTCCCCCAGCACTTCATCGGCCTCGCGGGCATGCCCCGGCGCATCCCGGACTATGCCACCCAGTTTGCGGACTGGAACATGATATCGAGCATCGGCGGTTTCGCCTTCGGTCTCGGCCAGTTGCTGTTCCTGTATATCGTGGTGTCCACCATCCGCGGCGGCGAGAAGGCCAGCACGGAGGTGTGGGATGGTTCCGACGGCCTGGAGTGGACCGTGCCGTCGCCGGCGCCCTTCCACACCTTCGCCACGGCCCCCGAGGTCAGGTAGCGAGACGGTGACCCGGTCCGGCGGCAGCACGCCGGGCCGGGTCCGCGCAAAGCCCCATGGCGAAGCAAGATGACAGACACCCCAGCCAGCGTCCGCGGCCGCTGCTCGTCGCCGTGCTGTTCGTCGTCGCCATAGGTTTTTACGCCGCGGCCTTCTTCATGATATCGAAATGACCACGAACCCTTCAGACCTGGCTCGTAAGAATCTGCGTACCGTACGCAAGCTGGCGCTGGTGGGCGTCGCCATGTTCGGTTTCGGCTTCCTGCTGGTGCCGCTCTATGACGTCTTCTGCGACATCACCGGTCTCAATGGCAAGACCGGCCGCCTGGAGGCCGCCGAGGCGAGCGGGGTGGGCATCGATAAGGAGCGTACGGTGACGGTGGAATTCATCGCCAACGTCCGGGACGAGATGGGCTGGGACTTCCGTCCCCAGGTGGCTTCCATGGAGGTGCACCCCGGGGCGTTGATGACCACGAGCTTCGTGGCCATGAACAACCAGCCCCATGGCGTCACCGGCCACGCCGTGCCCAGCGTCGCGCCCGGCCGCGCCTCGAGGTACTTCAACAAGACGGAGTGCTTCTGTTTCTCCGAGCAGCATCTGGCAGCCGGTGAATCCAAAGACATGCCGGTCAAGTTCATCGTCGACAGGGATCTGCCGCGGGACGTCAAGCGGCTTACCCTGTCCTATACCTTCTTCAGCTCCGGCGATGAGCCCGGTTGACGGGTCCGGGTTCGGCCCCGGGTTCGGCCCCGGGTTCGGCAATACCCGAGTGGCCGGGCGGGCGCCCGGTCACTTCAGAAATACCAATACCATCAATGATCAGTGAGGGGATGTTATGAGCGAAGCACACGGGGGATATTATCTGCCTAACCCCAGTCCCTGGCCCATCGTGGGGTCGGTGGGGCTGGCCCTGTTCACCGGAGGATTCGTCAACTTTCTCCATGGTGGCACCAAGCTGGTGATGTTAGCCGGCGTCGCGGTGCTCATCTTCATGCTGTTCGGCTGGTTCGGCGCGGTCATCAAGGAGAGCGAGTCCGGCGCCTACGATCACCACGTGGAGAAGTCTTTCCGCATGGGCATGGGTTGGTTCATCTTCTCCGAGGTGATGTTCTTCGCGGCCTTCTTCGGCGCGTTGTTTTACGTTCGCATGTGGGCGGTGCCGTGGCTCGGCGGGGCCGGCAACAACCTCTACACGGGCGAACTCCTGTGGCCCGCCTTCGAGTCCACCTGGCCCACCAACGGGCCCGGCGACGTGGGGGGCGCGTTCAAGGCCATGGGGGCATGGGGTCTGCCCGCCATCAACACCCTGATACTGCTCAGCAGCGGCGTGACCGTCACCCTGGCCCACTGGGCCCTCAAGAAGCAGGAGCGCCAGAAGCTGAACCTGTGGCTGGCGGCCACCGTGGCCCTGGGCTTCCTGTTCGTGGGCCTGCAGGCCTATGAGTACGGTCACGCCTGGAATGACCTCAACCTCACCATGGGTTCGGGGATCTACGGCAGCACCTTCTACATGCTCACGGGCTTCCATGGGCTCCATGTGACCCTCGGCGCCATCATGCTGCTGGTGGTCCTGTTCCGTTCCATGAAGGGTCACTTCACCCCGGACCGCCACTTCGCCTTCGAGGCTGCCGCGTGGTACTGGCACTTCGTGGACGTGGTGTGGCTCGGCCTGTTCGTATTCGTCTACTGGCTGATCTGACCCGCCAGGCGGGGCCCGGGAGGGGCGCCGCGGTACGCCGCGGCGCCCCTCTTGCGTTATCCCGCACCTATACCGTGTGGGGTAATCAGGCCGGTCGCGTGCCCTATCATAAGGAAGATGAAAAGCACCACTGAAAAGCCGATACGGAAGGTCAGGGCCTTGACGGCACGATCCGAATTGCCGGGGTCTTTCATCAGGAAGTACAGGCCGGAGAACAGGGATGAAACCACCATCAACAGCAATATGACGACCAACAACTTGAACAGCATCCATCTCTCCGAAGCAGTGAGTTTCGCCGAGTATAGTGCCTCCACGGGGGGCCAACACCCCAGTGATGGCGGCGCTTAATCCTTAATCACCCATGACAAGACGCCTTTCCATCATGGTCCTGGTCGCTGCCGCCGCCACGGTCTTCCTTCTTCTCGGCATGTGGCAACTCGAGCGGGCCGACGAGAAACGCCGGCTGCTGGACATCCACGCCCAACGGACTGCCGCCGAGGCGGTGCCCATCGCGGCGGTTGGCGGGGATGGGACGGATGCCGCCCACCGGCGCGTCGAGGTCACGGGGACCTTCTGGAAGGAGCGCCAGATCCTGCGCGACAACCGCATCCACGAGGGCCGTGCCGGTTATCACGTCCTCACCCCCTTCTTCCCCGCCGGCGTCAACGCGGTGCTGCTCGTCAACCGCGGCTGGATCCCCTGGGGCCCGCGGCGGCAGGAGCTGCCCCGCTTCGACACCCCGCAAACGGAGGTACGGCTCACCGGTACCCTGCGCGTACCCCCCGAACGCACCATGGTGCTGGGCCCCGAGGAACCCCATGGCGGGACGTGGCCGCGCATCGTGCAAACGGTTGATATCCCCGCCCTGAGTGGCGCCCTGGGTCACGACTTGCTGCCCTACGTGATGCTCCTCGACCCCGCGGCACCCGCGGGCTTCGTGCGGGAATGGTCGCCCCTGTACGGCGGCATCGGCCCCGAGAAACATCGCGCCTATGCCCTGCAATGGTTCACCTTCGCCGCCCTCATGATCATCCTCAGCATCGCCGCCGCGCGCCGTGGGGCGGGCGAAGACCGAAACGGAGAACCCTAGGCCGTGGACGCCGAGCGCCGCCGCAATACCCTGACTCTGGTCGCCCTGGTGGTGGTCTTCGTCCTGCCCGTCGCCCTGTCCACCGGCATCTATTTCTTTGGCGACCAGCTGACTCCCGAGGAAACCTCGGCCATGGGGACCCTCATCACACCGGCCCGGCCGCTGCCGGATCAGACCGTGGCCGATCCCGCCGGCGAGGCCGGGCCCCTGGCGGACCTGTTCGGCAAGTGGACCATCGTCTTCATGGCCCGGGAGGACTGCAACGGCTCCTGCGCCCAGCGCCTGCGGGACATGGACAAGGTGCGCCAGGCCCTGGGCGAGGATTCCAACCGCGCCCAGACCCTGTTGCTGGTGGATCGCCCGGCGGCCGGCGATGGCTTCGCTCCGCTGCGGGAGGCCCTGCCGCGTCTGCTGGTACGCACCGGCGGCACGGGGGGGCTGGGCGACGACGTCAAGGATATCTTTCACGCGGATGCCTCGCCGTGGGGCCGCACCTATCTCGTCGACCCCCTCGGCAACGTGATGATGGTCTACCCCGCCGGCACCGACCCCAAGTGGGTGCTCATCGACCTGCGTACACTGCTCAAGGCCTCTCAGATCGGATGAAAGCGAAATCCCGTTCCCTGGCCCCGCTGGTGTTGTTCACCACCGCCCTCACCCTGGTAGTGGTGATCCTGGGGGCCTATACCCGGCTGGCCGACGCGGGCCTCGGCTGTCCCGACTGGCCGGGCTGCTACGGCCACCTCGGAGTCCCCAAGACGGCGGAGGACGTGGTGGCGGCCAACGCGAGATTTCCGGAGCGCCCCGTCGAAGCGCCCAAGGCCTGGACAGAGATGGTGCACCGCTACTTCGCCGGTACCCTGGGCCTGCTGATCTTCGCCATCGCCGTAATCTCCTGGCGCCGGCGCCAGGATACCGGCCAGGCCGTCGCCCTGCCTACGGCCATCGCCGCCCTGGTGGTGTTCCAGGCGCTGCTGGGCATGTGGACCGTGACCCTCCAGCTCAAGCCGGTGGTGGTGATGGCCCATCTGCTGGGAGGCTTCACCACCCTGGCCCTGCTGTGGTGGTTGTTCCTGCGCACCAGTGCCATGGGCACGCGCCTGGCCGCAGGCTTCCGTGAGGTCCCCGAGACCATGACGCCCCGGCTCATCGCCGTGGTCTCCCTGGTGGTGCTCTACGCCCAGATCGCCCTCGGGGGCTGGACCAGCGCCAACTACGCGGCGCTGGCCTGCACGGATTTCCCCACCTGCCAGTCGGTGTGGTGGCCGGCCATGGACTTCGAGGAGGGTTTCGTGTTGTGGCGCGGGCTCGGCGTCAATTACGAGTTCGGCGTCCTGGACAGTGCCGCGCGTACCGCCATTCATATGGCTCATCGCCTGGGCGCCCTGGTAACCGCCGGGTGGCTGCTGTTTGTAAGCATTTACTTCATGAAAGGCGCCGGGGGACCGGCGGCGCGCCGGGTGGCCGGTGCGCTGGCGGTGCTGCTGATTGTGCAGCTCGGCCTCGGTATCACCAACATCGTCGCCGCCCTGCCCCTGGCCATAGCGGTGGCCCACAACGCCGTGGGGGCCTTATTGTTGTTGTCCATCGTGACGTTGAACCATGTGCTCCACCCGCGGTCCACGGCTGTGTCCCCCGTGACAGAAGGCGCGACGTGAGTCATTCGGCAAAGGCAATCCACGGTTCCGGAGTCAGCAGTCCGGCGACGCTGATCAAGGAATATTACGAGCTCACCAAGCCCAAGGTGGTGGCCCTCATCGTGTTCACGGCCCTGGTGGGCATGTTCCTCGCCACGCCCGGCATGGTGGACTGGCAGGTGCTGGTGTTCGGGACCCTGGGCATCGGTCTCGGCGCCGCCGCGGGGGCGGCCGTGAACCAACTGGTGGAACAGCGTTCCGACGCCCTCATGTCGCGTACAGCCAAGCGGCCCCTGCCCTCGGGGCGGGTGGACGGCCGCGACGCCCTGCTGTTCTCCCTGTTCCTGGCCGGCCTGTCGGTGCTCGTGCTGGTGACCCAGGTGAACGTCATCACCGCGGTGCTCACCTTCCTGTCCATGATCGGCTACGCCATCGTCTATACCCTGTTCCTCAAGCGGGCGACGCCCCAGAATATCGTCATCGGCGGGGCCGCCGGCGCCACCCCGCCGGTGCTCGGCTGGGCCGCCGTCACGGGGGGCGTGGATGGCCATGCCCTGCTGCTGTTCCTCATCATCTTCACCTGGACGCCGCCCCACTTCTGGGCGCTGGCCATCCATCGCCGGGAGGACTACGCCAAGGCGGACCTGCCCATGCTGCCGGTGACCCACGGCAACCAGTTCACGCGCCTGCACGTGCTCCTGTACACCATCCTCATGGTGGTGGTCAGCTTCCTGCCCTATCTGACCCTCATGAGCGGGCTGCTCTACCTGGTGTGTGCCGCCCTGCTGGGGGCCGTATTCCTGGTGTATGCCGTGCGCCTGTACCGCGAGGAGGACCCCTCCCTGCCCATGAAGACCTTCGGCTATTCCATCATCTACCTGATGGGCCTGTTCAGCGCGCTGTTGTTCGACCACTACCTGTAGACCCCGCGCCCACGCCCCGGCCCAGGGATTCCATGCCGTGACCCACGCCGCCAGCTCTCCCCTTTCCGGTGCGCCGCCGCTGGACGAACCGGAGACCTGTTTCCACTGCGGCCTGCCGGTACCCGGGGGCGCCCACTATCCCGTAGAAATGGACGGCGAGCCACGGCCGACCTGCTGCGCCGGTTGCCAGGCGGTGGCCGAGGCCATCCTCGCTAGCGGCCTCGGGGACTACTATCGTCACCGCACCGATCCGGGCCCCACGGGACGTGCCGTGGTGCCCGAAGAGCTGGAACAGCTGGCGGTGTACGACGACGAACGGCTGCAGTCCCGTTTCGTGGAGATGGACGGCGAGCACCTGCGGGAGGCCGCCCTCATTCTCGAGGGCATCACCTGCGCGGCCTGCATCTGGCTGAACGAGCGCCATGTCAACGGCCTGCCCGGGGTATTGGAATTTCGGGTCAACTACTCCAATCACCGGGCCCGCCTGCGCTGGGACAACCGCCTCATCCGCCTGTCCGATGTGCTGAAGGCCATCGCCGACATCGGCTACGTGGCCCATCCCTATGATCCCAACCGCCAACAGCAGGTGGCCGACCGGGAGCGCCGGCTGTTCCTGCGCCGCATCGCCCTGGCCGGCCTCGGCACCATGCAGGTGATGATGTTCGCGGTGGCCCTCTACGTCGGCGAGGCCACCGGCATCGAACCGGCCTACGAGCGCTTCTTCCAGTGGGTCAGCCTGCTGGTGGCCACCCCGGTGGTGCTGTACTCGGCCCAGCCCTTCTTTCGCGGCGCCTGGGTGGACCTCAGCCACCGTCGCCTCGGCATGGATGTCCCCGTTGCCCTGGCCATCGGCGTCGCCTATGTCGCCAGTGCCTGGGCCACCATCACCGGAACCGGCGAGGTCTATTTCGACTCCGTGAGCATGTTCACCCTGTTCCTGCTGACGGGGCGCTTCCTGGAGATGGGCGCACGCCACCGCGCCGCCCAGGCGGGCGAGGACCTGGTGCGCCTCGCCCCCAACATGGCGCGCCGCGTCGAGGCCGCCGGCGAGACCATGGTGCCCGTCACGGAGGTGGCGCCCGGTGACCGCCTGCGGGTGCGTCCGGGGGAGTCGGTGCCCACGGACGGGCGCGTGGTGGAAGGACGCAGCGCGGTGGACGAATCCCTGCTGACGGGCGAGAGCATGCCCCTGGCCAAGTCCGCGGGTGACCGACGGGTGGGGGGCACGGTGAACGTGGAGAGCCCCCTGCTGATGGAGGTCACCGAAGTGGGAGAGGAAACGGTGCTGGCCGCCATCCTGCGCCTGCTCGATCGGGCTCAGGCCCAGAAGCCCCGCCTCGCCCGCATCGCCGACCGCGTGGCCGCCTGGTTCGTGGCCGCCATCCTGCTGGTGGCGGGGCTGACCTACACATGGTGGCACCTCCATGCGCCACTGGACGCCTTCTGGATTACCCTCTCGGTGCTGGTGGTGACCTGCCCCTGCGCCCTGTCCCTGGCCACGCCGGCGGCCCTGACAGCCGGCACCGGGCGCCTGGCCGCCGAGGGTCTGCTGGCCACCCGGGGCCATGCCCTGGAGGTCTTGAGCAAGGCCACCCGGGTGGTGTTCGACAAGACCGGCACCCTGACGGCGGGCCATCTCGAGGTGGTGGAGGTGGAGATGCTGCGGGACTCATGGACCGCACCCGCCGCCCTGGCGGTGGCCGGGGCCCTGGAGCAGGCCTCGGAACATCCCATCGGCCGCGCCCTGCGCCGCGCCGCCGAAGAACGGTCCGCGGCGCGGGAGGTGGTGGCGCGTTCCGGGGAGGGGGTCACGGGCATCGTGGACGGCGTGGCCTATCGCCTCGGTTCCCCGGCCTTCGCCGGCGGCGCCGAAGCCCCCGGCATTGCTACCCCCCATGCCCGCGCCACGCGGGTCACCCTGTCGGATGCCGGCGGCCCCATTGCCGCATTCACCCTGGCCGACGGGTTGCGGGACGGTGCCCGCAATGCGGTGGTCCGTCTGCGGGAGATGGGCCTCGAGGTGTCCCTGTTCAGTGGTGACGGCGATGGCGTCGTCGCCGCCGTGGCCGCGGACCTCGGGATCGCCGACCACCGGGCGCGCATGCTGCCCCAGGACAAGCTCGCCGCCGTGGCCGCCCTGCAGGCCCAGGGGGAGGTGGTGTTGATGGTGGGGGATGGCGTCAACGATGCACCGGTGCTGGCCGGCGCCGACGTCTCCCTGGCCATGGGTAAGGCCTCGGCCATCGCCCAGACCCACGCCGATCTGGTGCTGTTCAACGACCACCTGCCCCATATCGCCGCGGGTATCGCCACGGCGCGCCGCACCCTCGCCATCGTGCGCCAGAACCTCGGCTGGGCCCTGCTCTATAATGTAGTGGCCCTGCCGCTGGCGGTGGCGGGCCACGTTCAGCCGTGGATGGCCGCCATCGGCATGTCGGCGAGTTCCCTGCTGGTGGTGCTCAATGCCCTCAGGCTGCGTGCACCCCGCAGCGCTGCCCGCAGCCCCGCTCCCGCAGCCCCCGCCGCCGGCCCCGAGCCTTCCTGACGGCGCCGCGGCAAAGAGGCCGTTACCATGGAAGTCATCTACTATCTCGTTCCCGTGGCCCTGGTGATCCTGGTGATCGCCGTGGGCATCTTCTTCTGGGCGGTCAAGTCGGGGCAATACGACGACATGGAAGGGCCGGCCCATCGCATCCTCATGGATGACGAGGAACTACCCCCGGCGGAATCGCCCGAATCCGATCGCGACAGGCCGCAGCCCTAGGGCCCCGTCCCCAGACGTGCTTCCCTTGGCGCGGGCGCGCCCGCCCGCCGTGGCCTGCCCACTCGCGGAGCCCATGGCCGGGGCTGGGCCGATCCGCACGGCCTAAAGCCTCGCTCTTTTCCCTGGTTTCGTCCCAAACCCTTCTGAAACCCCTGGTTTTTCATCTAGACTTGATGGAGGCGGCCAGCGGCCGCCTCATAAGAATGAGCGGGGGCCAGCGATTCGCACGTCCCGCGCCGCCGTCATGCGCAAGGCATGGCCAAAAGGAGGAGTGAATAGTGAGCGACTCAGAGATCCGCGGAGAATCCGAAGAGGCCGAGGCGCCGCTGCCGCTGGTGGCGCCGGCCAACGACCTTCCCCTCGGGGCACCCATCGGCTGGCTGCGCCTGGGCTGGGCAGACCTCAGGAAGGCCCCCCTGGCGAGCCTGAGCTATGGTGTGGGGCTGGTCGTGTTCTCCTACCTCATCACCTATCTGGTGCTGAGCACCGGCAATCACGTCATGCTGTTCAGCCTGCTGACGGGCTTCGTGCTGGTGGGGCCGGTGCTGGCCTTTTCCCTCTACGACATCAGCTGTCAGATCTCCAAGGGCAAGACCCCGACGCTGGGCCATTGCGCCCTGCAGAGCCGCAAGCATCTGGGCAACGAGCTGCTGTTCGCGGTGGTATTGATCCTGATCCTGCTGGTATGGGCCAGGGCCGCGTCGATGATCCACGTGTTCTTTCCCACGGACGGCAACCCCACCCTGGGACAGTTCGCCGCCTTCCTCGGGGTGGGCAGTGCGGTGGGCGCCCTGTTCGCGGGGTTCGTATTCGCCGTGAGCGCCTTCTCTCTGCCCATGATGATGGACCGCAAGGTGGACGTGGTGACGGCCATGATCACCAGCGTCAACGCCGTGCTGCGCAACAAGGGGGCCATGGCGGTATGGGCCACCCTCATCGTCGGCCTGACCCTGTTGGGCTTCGCCACCGCCTTCGTCGGCCTGGCGGTACTCATGCCCCTCATCGGCCACGCCACCTGGCACGGCTATCGGGAGACCATCCGCAGCGACGTTTTTCCGGAGGTCGATTCCGTTTAATGGCGTCGACAGGCAAAGGGGATGGAACTACGAAAGACGCGAAATTCCCGAAAAGAAAAACTTCTAAATATTACTTGTGGAATCAAGAGACAAGCGCGATCACACAAGATGTGTAAAAGATTCGGCCTGAGGCAAATCCCTTAGCCATTGGCGAGTTCACGCCATTGCTTGTCACCGGCCTGAGGGCTAACCCAGCAACTTGCCTGCTCTCCTTTCGCGTCTTTCGCGCCTTTCGTAGTTAACAATTCGTAGTGAATAAGGGGCGCCCGAAGGCGCCCCTGTGGGGTCGGTGGCAAGGTCCTCAGGCCGCCATGGCGGTGCGCAGCTTGTTGAGGGCGGTCTTTTCCAACTGGCGTATGCGTTCCGCCGAAACCTCATACTCGTTGGCGAGTTCCTGCAGGGTCGATTTGTCATCCCCCAGCCAGCGCCGCTCGAGGATGCGACGGCTGCGGTCGTCCAGCACATCCATGGCCCGGAACAGGCGATCATGGGCGTCATTCGACCAGTCGTCCGCCTCGGCCTCGAGGGCCGGGTCGTAGCGCAGATCCTGCAGATAGCCGGCGGGCGCGGGACGCTCGTCGTCGTCTTCGCCGTCGCCATAGCCGTCGAAGGGCGCGTCATGGGCATTGAGGCGCTGTTCCATCTCCAGCACGGTCTTGGGGGGCACGCCGAGGTCCGCGGCCACCGAGTTCACCTCGTCGTTATTCATCCAGCCAAGGCGCTTCTTGGCCCCCCGCAGGTTGAAGAACAGCTTGCGCTGGGCCTTGGTGGTGGCCACCTTGACGATGCGCCAGTTACGCAGGATGAACTCGTGGATCTCGGCGCGTATCCAGTGCACGGCGAAAGACACCAGGCGCACCCCCATGTCGGGGTCGAACCGCTTCACCGCCTTCATGAGGCCGATATTACCCTCCTGAATGAGGTCCCCGTGGGCCAGTCCATAACCACGGTAGCCCTTGGCCACCCGTACCACGAAACGCAGGTGGGACAGCACCAGCTGGCGGGCGGCGCCCAGGTCCTGATGGTCGCGGAATCTGACGGCGAGACGGTGTTCCTCGTCGGCACTCAGCATGGGTACGAGGTTGACGCTGCGCTCGTATTCTTCCAGGCTGCCTGCCGGCAATGCCATCAAAGCATTGAGGCTTGTGGTCATGGCTGAATCTCCAAATTTCTATATCTATTATCAGGTTAGCACTCGCGCCATTAGAGTGCCAGGGGGCCCCCCGGTTCCCTGGGAAAGCCAATGGATTTAATCGTTTACGGTAAATAGGGGTTTACGGCGAATCAGGAGGGTTGGATCTCCTGCAGGTGGCGGCCCACCGCGATCCATGAACCCACCAGCCCCAGACCGGCCCCCGCCGCCGTCACCAGCAGGCCGTCCGTCAGGGTCACCGTCAGTAGCCGGAAGTCGCTGTAGTAGAGGGCCGCGAGACGATTGACCGGGCCGCTCAGGAGTTCGAGGGCGAGGGCCACCAGCAGCCAGGCCAGCAGGGAACCGAGGATGCCGAACCACAGCCCGGTGTAGAGGAAGGGTCGGCGCACGAAGGCATCGGTGGCCCCCACCAGTTTCGCCACCTCGATCTCCTGGCGCCGGGTGTTGATGGTGAGGCGGATGGTATTGCCCACGATGAGCAGCACCGCGGCCCCCAGCAGGGCGGCGATGATCACCACGCCGCGCTCGAACAGGGCGGTGAGGCCGTCCAGCCGGCGCACCCACTCCTGATCGAACTGGGCCAGTTCCACCTCGGCGGCGGCGGCAAACTCCTCCACCAGGGTGCGCACCGCCTCCACTCCGGCGTGCTCCGCCACCGGTATCACCACCACCACCGCCGGCAGGGGGTTGTGCTCCATCACCTCGAGCACGTCGGTGAGGCCCGACATCTCCTGGTACTCGGCCAGGGCCTCGTCCGGTGATATATAGTGCACGGCGGCCAGGTCACTGCGCGCCGTGAGCTCGGCGGCGAAGGCCCGGCCGCGGGCCTCATTCACCTCCTGATGCAGGAACAGGGATATCTGGGCGGCGCCCTCGAGGCCGCGGCGCACCGCCTCGCCGTTCTCCAGCAGCTTGTAGAGGGCCGACGGCAGGGCCAGGGCGATGCCCACCACGGCCGCCGTCATGAGGGTGTTGAAGGGGCTGCGGGAGAGGCTGCCGAGGGTGGAGATGAGTACCTGGAGATGCCGCAACAGCCAGCCGCTGACGGGGTCGGTGAGGCGGCTGCCGCCACCCCGGCCAGCGCTGGCCGAATGGCCGGGGCGCCGACTCACGGCCGGCCCGCCGGCGCCAGGCGTCCGTCCCGCAGGCGGATCTCCCGATGGCCCATGCGCCGGATGAGGTCCACGTCATGGGTGGCGATGAGCACCGTGACCCCCACCTGGTTGAAACGCTCGAACAGACTCATTATCTCCTGGGACAATTCGGGGTCCAGGTTGCCCGTGGGTTCGTCTGCCAGCAGCAGGGGGGGCTTGTTCACCACCGCCCGGGCGATGCCCACCCGTTGCTGCTCGCCCCCCGAGAGGGTCACGGGGAAGAGCCGCTCCTTGCCCAGCAGCCCCACCTGGTCGAGGGCCGCCCGCACCCGCCGCTCGATGTCGCCCCGGCGGTGCCCCGCCACCACCAGGGGCAGGGCCACGTTGTCGAACACCGTGCGGTCCAGCAGCAGGCGGTGATCCTGGAAGATGATGCCGAGGTTGCGGCGGTAGTAAGCGACCCGGCGGCCCTGGATGCGCTGGAGGTTCTGCCCCCCCACCACCACCTGGCCCCGGGTGTGGCGCTCGATGAGGCCGATGAGCCGCAACAGGGTGCTCTTGCCGGCGCCGGAGGGTCCGGTGAGAAAGGCCATCTCGCCCCGGGCCATGTGGAAACTGACGCTGCCCAGGCCGTCGTGGCCGGTGGCATAGCGTTTGGCGACCTGCTCGAACCGGATCATGTGCGCGGTCCGCCGTGGGTTCCGTTCAGTCCCGGGCAAACAGGGCGTCGATGAATTCGCCGCCCTTGAAGGGCCGCATGTCCTCGATGCCCTCGCCCACGCCGATGTAGCGCAGGGGCAGGCCCAGCTCCTTGGCGAGGGCGAACACGATGCCGCCCTTGGCGGTGCCGTCGAGCTTGGTGAGCACGATGCCCGTGACCCCCACGGCCTGGTGGAACTGGCGGGCCTGGGCCAGGGCGTTCTGGCCGGCGGTGGCATCCAGTACCAGCAGCACCTCGTGGGGGGCCTCGGCGTCGATCTTGCCCAGTACCCGCTTCACCTTCTTGAGCTCTTCCATGAGGTTGTCCTGGGTATGCAGGCGGCCGGCGGTATCGGCAATGAGGACGTTGATATTCCTCGCGGTGGCGCGGTCCAGGGCGTCGTAGATCACCGAGGCCGCGTCCGCCCCCGTCTGCTGGGCCACCACGGGCACGCTGTTGCGCTCACCCCAGGCCTGGAGCTGCTCCACCGCGGCGGCCCGGAAGGTGTCCCCGGCGGCCAGCATCACCGACAGGTCCAGCTTCTGGAAACGCTTGGCCAGCTTGCCGATGGTGGTGGTCTTGCCGGCGCCGTTGACGCCCACCATGAGTACCACGAAGGGGCGGGTGCGCTGGCTGGACAGGGCGATGGGTTTGGTGACCGGGTTGAGAATGCGCAGCATGTCCTGGCGCAGGGTCTGGTAGAGGGCATCGGCGTCCTTCACCTCCTGCCTGGCCACCCGTCTGGAGAGGTTGTCCACCAGGGTGCGGGTGGCCTCCACCCCCACGTCGGAAGTGAGCAGGAGGGTCTCCAACTCTTCCAGCATGTCGGCATCGACGGCGCGGTTGCCCCGTATCAGGGATGCCAGGCCCTCCGTGAGGTTGCCGCGGGTGCGGCTGAGGCCGCTTTTCAGGCGCGAGAACAGGCCCCCGCGACTGGCGCCGGGCTGGTCCTCGTCCTTTGAAGGCTTATCGTTGCGGAACATATGCTTATGGGGAGGGTCTTTTTCTTGCGAGCGCGCGTATCCTACCATCTTTGTCGCGAGCCCATTTCGCCGTCGCGCGACGGCTCACCGCCGGGCGCCGGGCGCCCCGGGCCACCGGGTCCGCCGGCGTCGTTTCCCGGAGTATATTTCACAACCCTCGGAGCCCTGAAATCGTCATGAGGACAGCTCGACCCCTGATTTACCTGCTGTTGGCCACCCTTCTGGCCCTGCCCTGGCACGCCCCGAAGGCCGGGGCCGTCAGCGAGTTCGTATTGGACAACGGGCTCAAGGTGCTGGTGAAGGAGGACCATCGCGCACCGGTGGCGGTGTCCCAGCTTTGGTACAAGGTGGGGGCGAGCTACGAGCATGGCGGCATCACGGGCCTGTCCCACATGCTCGAGCATATGATGTTCAAGGGCACCGAGCGCTACGGCCCGGGGGAGTTCTCCCGGCTGCTGGCCGAGGCCGGCGCCAGCGACAACGCCTTCACCGGGCGGGATTACACCGCCTACTATCAGAAGCTCGGTGTGGACAAACTCGAGCTGGCCTTCCGCCTGGAGGCGGACCGCATGAGGGGGTTGTTGCTGGACCGCGAGGAGTTTCTCAAGGAGCGTGACGTGGTGGCGGAGGAGCGCCGGCTGCGCACCGAGGACCGCCCCAATTCGCGGTTGTACGAGCAGTTCATGGCGGCGGCCTATGTGGCCGGCCCCTATGGCCACCCGGTGATCGGCTGGATGAACGACATCCAGAACTACACCGTCGAGGACCTCGCGGCCTGGTATGAGCGCTGGTACGCCCCGGACAACGCGGTGCTGGTGGTGGCGGGCGACGTCGAGCCCGGCGCGGTGCGGGCCCTGGCGGAGAAGCATTTCGGCGCCATCCCCGCGGCCGGGACCGCGCCGCCCAAGCCCCGGCGTGAGCCGGCCCAGACCGGGCCCCGCCACATCGAGATGAGCATCCCCGCCCGCCTGCCTTACCTGGTGATGGGCTACAAGACGCCCAATATCCAGACCGCCGGGGAGGCATGGGAGCCCTATGCCCTCACCGTGCTGGCGGCCATCCTCGACGGCGGCTCCAGCGCGCGGCTCCAGCGCGAGCTGGTGCGCGGGGCCGAGGTGGCCGCCAGCGCCTCGGCGGACTACTCCCTTTATCAGCGCCTGCCCGGCCTGTTCACCCTCAGCGGCCTCCCCGCCGATGGTGTTCCGGTGGCACGACTGGAGACGGCCCTCGAGGGGGTGGTGGAGCGCCTGCGTCGGGAGCCCGTCAGCGACGACGAACTGGAACGGGTCAAGACCCAGGTGGTGGCCGAGGACGTGTTCCAGCGTGACTCCGTGTTCTACCAGGCCCTGCGCCTCGGCATGCTGGAGACCATCGGCCTGGACTGGCGCCTCGATGACGCCTTCGTGGATGCGGTGCGGGCGGTCACGGCCGAGCAGGTACAGGCCGTGGCCCGGCGCTATCTGGTGGCCGATGCCCTGACGGTGGCCCGTCTGGATCCCCAATCCATGGAGACCCGGACCGTGGCCGGGCGGGCGCCTTCGTCCCCGAGCCAGGGAGGTAACGCCCGTGTCCATTAGACCCCTCCTGGCCATGCTGCTCATGGTGGCGGCGGCCCTGCCGGCCCGCGCCCTGCCCGCCATCGAATCCTGGGGCAGCGAACAGGGGGCGCGGGTGCTGTACGTCCACGCCCCCGAGATCCCCATGGTGGACGTGGAACTGGTGTTCGACGCCGGTGCCGCCCGCGACGGCGAGCGCGATGGCCTGGCCCGCATGGTGAACGGGCTGCTAGAGGAGGGGGCCGACGGCCTCGATGCCGACGCCATCGCCACCGGCTTCGAGGATCTGGGGGCCGTTACGGGATTCTCCTCCCAGCGGGACATGGCATCGGTGTCCCTGCGCAGCCTCAGCGCCGCCGACAAGCTGGCCCCGGCGACGGCCCTGTTGGCGCGGCTGGTGGCCCGGCCGGATTTCCCCGCCACTGCCGTGGAGCGCATCCGCAACCAGATGCGGTCCGCCCTCATGCAGACCCGCCAGTCCCCCGGTGAGCTGGCGAACCGCGCCTTCTACGAGTCCCTCTACCCGGACCATCCCTACGGGGCCCACCCGGGGGGTACCGAGGCCTCCCTGGAGGGCATCACCCAGGATGCCCTGAAGGCCTTTCATGAGCGCTACTACGTGGCCGCCAATGCCGTGGTGGCGGTGGTGGGGGACATCGGGCGGGCCGATGCCCAGACCCTGGTGGAGGAGTTGCTGGCCGGGCTGCCCCGGGGCGAGCGGGCGCCGCCGCCGGAGGGGCCGGGAGCGGCCACCGGCGCCACCCTGCTCATCGAGTATCCGGCGGAACAGGTGCATCTGCTGATGGGGCAGCGCGGCATGCGCCGCGGCGACCCGGACTATTTTCCCCTCTATCTGGGCAATCATATCCTCGGTGGCTCGGGTCTCGTCTCCCGCCTGGCCAAGGCGGTGCGGGAGGAGCGCGGCCTGTCCTACAGCGTATCCAGCGGTTTCATCCCCATGCGCGATGAAGGCCCCTTCAAGGTAAGCCTGCAGACCAAGGCCGCCAATGCCGGCGAGGCCATGGCGGTGGTGGAGGAAGTCCTGGCCGGGTTCGTGGCGGCGGGGCCCGATGAGGACGAGCTCGAGGCCGCCAAGGACAATATCGTCAACGGTTTCCCCCTGCGGGTGGAGAGCAACGCCAAGATCGGCAGCTACCTGGCGATGATGGGCTTCTACGATCTGCCCCTGGATTACCTGGATACCTTCACCGCGCGGGTGGAGCGGGTGACCGCGGCCCAGGTACGGGAGGCCTTCGCACGGCGGGTGGACCCCGCGGCCTTCGTCAGGGTGCTGGCCGGCGACCTCGATGCCGCCCAGCGCGAGGCCCTCGGCGTGGTGGTGCACGACGGGGAATGAGCCGGCCCCGCCCACGGCAGCGGGCCGGACAGGTGCGCATCATCGGCGGGCGCTGGCGGGGCACGCGGCTGCCCGTGGCCGATGGCGAGGGCCTGCGGCCCACCCCCGATCGGGTTCGCGAGACCCTCTTCAACTGGCTCGGCCCCGGGGTGGCCGGGGCCCGCTGCCTCGACCTGTTCGCCGGCAGCGGGGCGCTGGGTTTCGAGGCCGTGTCGCGGGGCGCGGCGGGCGCGGTCCTGGTGGAGCGCGACGGGTCGGCCGTGGAACGCCTGCGCCAGGGACGCGACCGCCTCGGCGCGGAACTGGAGGTGGTGCATGCGGCTGCCCTGGACTGGCTCCCCACCGCCCCGGGGGTCTTCGACATCATCTTTCTCGACCCCCCTTATGGTGGGGATCTGCTGGAGAAGTCGGTTAAGCTGATCCATCAGCATGGCCTGGTGGCCCCCCGGGGGCGTATCTATATGGAGGACGACGAGCCGGATTTCGTCGTCCCGGAGGGCTGGTCCCTGATCCGCCGGGGCACCGCCGGCCAGGTCCACTTCGCCTTGGCGGCAGCGGCGTGAAGGAGTAACCCATGGGACTCACCATCGTATATCCCGGCACCTTCGACCCCATTACCCGGGGTCACAGCGACCTGGTGGAGCGGGCATCCCGCCTGTGCGGCACCGTCATCGTGGCGGTGGCCGAGGGCGCCGACAAGCGGCCGTATTTTCCCGTGACGGAGCGCGTGGACATGGCCCGCGAGGCCCTCGCCGGCATACCCGACGTGGAGGTGCGCCCCTTCAACAGCCTGCTGGTGGAATTCGTGCGGGAAGTGGGGGCGACGGTGGTGCTGAGGGGTCTGCGGGCGGTGTCGGATTTCGAGTACGAGTTCCAGCTGGCCAGCATGAACCGCAAGATGGCCCCCGAGGTGGAGACCATATTCCTCACCCCCGCCGAGCAGTACACCTACATCTCTTCCAGCCTCGTGCGCCAGGTGGCGCGCTTCGGTGGCGACGTGAGCGAGTTCGTGCACGCCGGCGTGGCGGCGGCCCTGCGGGCCCGGGCCGACGGCAGTCCACCCTGAATTCCCTGGCGGGACCTTTTTTCAAGAATATGGTCAGATCTGTCCATCCCGGTCGGTCCCCAGGGCGCCGGCCCCATGCCTACCATCAGGAGTCTCAATCATGGCGTTGATGATTACGGACGAGTGCATAAACTGCGACGTCTGTGAACCCGAATGTCCCAACGATGCCATCTACCAGGGCGAGGAGATCTACGAGATCAACCCGGACCTGTGCACCGAATGCGTGGGTCACTTCGATACCCCCCAGTGTGTGGAGGTGTGCCCGGTGGACTGCATCCCCAAGAATCCGGACCGGGAAGAGACCGGCGACGAGCTGAGGTTGAAGTACGAGCAGCTCATGTCCACCAAGGCCTGATGATGGTGGTGTCGATGGGCCGTCGCCGCTGGCCGTCCCCGAGCGGCCTGGGGCCGGGGCTGCTGTTGCTGTTGGCGCTGGCGGTACCGGCGGCCCACGGCGCCGGGGCCATCGCCTCCGCCCGTCCCGAGGCCACCCGGGCCGGCCACGCCATCCTGGCGGCCGGTGGCAACGCCTTCGACGCCGCGGTGGCGGTGGCCGCCACCCTGGCGGTGGTGGAGCCCTTCGGCTCGGGCCTGGGGGGCGGCGGATTCTTCCTCCTTCACCGCCAGCAGGACGGTCACCAGGTGATGGTGGACGGCCGTGAGACCGCCCCCGCCGCGGCCCATCCCGACCTCTATGTGGACGCCGACGGCGAGGTGGTGCCCGGGGCCTCCGTGGACGGGCCCCTGGCGGCGGGGATCCCGGGGCTGCCGGCGGCCCTCGTCCACCTCTCCGAGGGCTACGGCCGCCTGCCCCTGGCGCGCGTCCTGGAGCCGGCCATACAGTGGGCCGAAGAGGGCTTCGAAGTGAGCGCACACTATCGCGCCATGGCCACATTCAGAAAAGATGTCCTGAACGACTATGCCGCCAGCGCGGCCATCTTCCTGGACGCCGGGGAGGTGCCCGGGGAGGGCGCCCTGATCCGCCAGCCCGATCTCGCCGCCACCCTGCGCCGCCTCGGGGCCGAGGGCCGGGGGGGCTTTTATGATGGCGAGGTGGCCGCCGCCCTGGTGGACGCGGTGGTGGACCACGGGGGCATCTGGTCGGCCGCGGATCTGGCGGCGTATCGGGTACGGGAACGCGCCCCGGTGGTAAGCCGGCTGGGGGACATCCGCGTGGTGTCGGCGTCCCCGCCCTCCTCCGGCGGCGTGGCCCTGGCCACCATGGTGCATATGCTGGAAGACCTGCCTCTCGGCGACCTGTCCGAGGCCGACGCCGTCCATTACATGGTGGAGGCCATGCGGTTCGCCTATCGCGACCGCGCGGTGTATCTGGGGGACCCGGATTACACGGCGGTGCCGGTGGCCCGCCTCACCAGCCCGGCCTATGCCCACCGCCTCGTCCGCCAGATCAGCCCCGGGCAGCGGGCCCATATCCCCACTCCCGACTTCCCGCCGCAGCCCGCGGGCACGCATACCACCCATTTCTCCATCATGGACGACGCCGGCAACCGGGTGGCCGCCACCCTCAGCATCAACTATCCCTTCGGCTCCGGCTTCGTGGCGGCGGGCACCGGGGTGCTGTTGAACGACGAGATGGACGACTTCGTGGCCAAGCCCGGGGTGCCCAACGTCTACGGCCTGGTGGGCGGGCGCGCCAACGCCGTGGAGCCGGGCAAGCGACCGCTGTCCAGCATGAGCCCCACCTTCGTGGAGGGGCCGGACCGCATCGGCGTCCTGGGCACGCCGGGGGGCAGCCGCATCATCACCATGGTGTTGCTGGGGGCCCTGGATTTCGCCCGCGGCAACGGCCCCGCCAGCTGGGTGGCGCGGCCCCGCTTCCACCACCAGTTCCTGCCGGACGTGGTGCAGTTCGAGCCCGGCGCCATCGCCCCGGACGTGCAACGGGAACTGGAGGCCCGGGGCCACCGCCTGCAGGCCCTGGACTCCACCTACGGCAACATGCAGGCGGTGATGCGGGAGCGCCGGAGCGGCCGCTTCTCCGCCGCCTCGGATCCCCGGGGCGAGGGGCTGGCCGAGGTGCGTTGATGGGGCCGGTCCCCCCATCCCGGCGCCCGGCGGTCCACGGTTACCCCGCGCCGCCCGCCGCACAAACCCGGTCCCGCCCATGATCGGCCCCGCGGTCCCGCCCGCCCATCCCCTGCCGCGTCCGGCCCGGCCCGTTTCCGCCGCCGTACCGGCGGGTCAGGAGTCTGCGCCGGGACCAGGCGCCGCGGACGGCCGGGCCGCCGCCCCAGGGGAAACCCGGCGGGGCGGGACGGCGGCGGGCCCGGCCGCCCACGGCGGCGACGGCCGGCTGACCCTGGAGCAGCAGCGCGAGGTGGCCCGTCTGAAGGCCATCGACCGCCAGGTGCGCGCCCATGAGCAGGCCCACCTGGCCGCCGCCGGCGGCCTCGCCCGCGGGGGTGCCAGCTTTCAGTTCCAGGAAGGGCCGGACGGGCGCCTCTATGCGGTGGCGGGCGAGGTGGCCATCGATACCTCGCGGGTTGCCAACGACCCCGCCGCCACGGTGGTGAAGGCGCGGCGTATCCAGCGGGCCGCAACCGCTCCCGCGGACCCCTCCCCCCAGGATCGGCAGGTGGCCGCCCAGGCGCGGGCCATGGAGCTGGAGGCCCAGGCACAGTTGCGGGAGCAGCGTCGCGAGGAGGCCGGCGGGGCCGTCGCAGACACCGCGGCGGCCATGGGACGCCAGCTGGCGCGGGCCTTCGGCGTGGCGCCCGAGGGCAATGCCGCGGGTGGGATGGTAAACGTCTCCGTGTGAGGTCAGTCGCCCGCCGCGAGCTCCAGGCGGGCCGCCACCAGGGCGGCGTTGACCCGCTCCCGGTCCACCACGGCGGGCAGCAGCCGGTGATAGCCATAGAGTCGCCGCGGATGTCGTGCCGCCCATTGCTCCAGGCGCCGCCGCAGTGGCGGCTCCAGGGGCAGGGTGAGGAGGGCGGCGGCCAGGCGGCGCACGTAGGCGTCCATGCGCCGCTGCTGGGCCTCCTCCGGCCAGGCCTCGCGTACCAGCAGGGGGGGAAAGGCGGTCGCCGGCAGGAGGCGGCCCTCCCCGCTGGCCTCTCCGAGCACGCCGAGGCCCTGTCCGCCGTGGGCGGTGCGGCGGAACCATTGGGCTCGTCGCGCCACGCCGCCCGCCCGGGCAATCACCTGCTGTTCCAGGGCCGGCGCGCCATGGCCCGTCAGTTCTTCGTCCGGTTGGCCCGCCACCGGCGCCGCCGCGGCGCCGCCGGCATCGTGGCTGAGGGCACGCCAGGCTAGCTGGGTGCGGGGCACGGGGGGCGGCGCATCGTCACCCACCTGGCTGCGCAGCAGGGCGAGGGGCAGCCCGTCGGTCGCGTCCAGCAGCCACAACTCCAGGCCATCCGCCAGTTCGAAAGGCAGGGGTGGCGTGCCCTCCAGGGCCTCCAGCAACGGGGCGAGGGCCGGATGGTCCGACTGATCGCCGAGGATGGCGTTCAGGGGCGCCCGCTCCAGGCCACCCCGTCGCGACCACAGCCCGAAGGTGAAGTAGCGGCGCTCGGCGGCGGCGGGGCCGAGATCCCCCCACGGCCCCGACAGGCGCACGGGCTTGCGGGACAGCAGCTCCACCTTCCAGTTCTCGCCGTTGGCGCTGAAGGCGCGCCCGTCCTCCACCTGCACCACCTGCAGGGTCCCGCGGAAGGGACCGAGGCGACGCAGGGCGTAACAGTGCACCGCCATGGCGCCGCCTAGGGCCCTGCGGCCCGGGAATCATGCGCGGGGGCGGCAGGGGACAAAGGGGCGCCCTTCATGACCTCACGCCCCGTTTCGCAGCCTCGCCGGCGGCGCCGTGGCGGTCCCGGCGCGCCCCGGGTTGTAGACCAGCCGCACGTTCTGGGCCACCTTGCCCTCTTCCTTCTGGCTGCTCTCCTGGAGATAGAACTCGAGGATGGTCTCGCGATTCATGAGGTCCTCCGTACTCACCTCGTCCGCCACCTCGTTGGCATGGCAGAACACGCTCTCGAAGGGGGAATCGGGGTCCCGGGGATCCGTCACCCACAGGTTGCCGTCGATACGCTTCAGGTAGTTGAGAAAGCCGTATCCCTTGTCCGGGAACCAGCGGCTGCAGATGCCGCGCACGCAGGAGCCCAGTTCCCCCCAGGCGTTGCGGGGCTCGTAGGCGATGGGCAGGAGATCCGGGATGAGATAGCCGGAGTAGAAGGCATCCACCTGACGCTGCAGGGCCCGGGAGACGTTGCGAAAGGCCAGCAGCTCCACCCGGCAGCCGCGATTCTGCAGCGCGTTCACCAGCTGCAGGAAATCGCCGTCACCGGTCACCAGCAACACCAGGTCCAGATTCTCGGCCTGGAGCATGGCGTCCACCGCCAGGTCCAGGTCCGCGTTGGCCTTGGTGGTGACGTTGCCCTCGTCGTCGGTGTAGCGCTTGACGTACTTGACGGTGATCTTCCAGCCGAAGTCCCGCACCATCTGCTGATAGGCGTAGGCCTTGCGGGCGTAATCGTGGTCCTCCTGGGCACGCTCACCGTCGAAGGCGATGTAGGTATTGAGGCGCAGCAGGGTGCCGCCGTCCCGGGCGGCGAAGCGCCGCAGGTTGTCGTAGCGCAGGGCGTAACCGCCGTTGATGCGGATGTTCTCGGCGTCGACGAAGACCCCGACCTTCAATGGCGATGTCACGAATGGCTCCTGTGTTGAATCGGATGGGGAGAAAACATTCTCTCACGCAGGCACGGAGGCACGGAGAGTAAAGACATGGATCGGGCCCCCCGGACGGTATGGCGGGGCAGGACCGGACGGACCCTGCGTGCGCGGCGAAGGCCTTGTAGTGCTCAGTGTCTCCGTGCCTCTGAGAGGGCGGCATCCTTTCAACTGGCGCATGGCCACCGCCGGGCGGTATTTCCGGGCCAAGGTTATCATCAGCGCTGGCAGCGGGGGCAGTAGTAAGTGGAGCGTTGGGCCTGGGTGACCCGCCTGATGGGGGTATTGCAGCGGTGGCAGGGCAGGCCTTCGCGGCCATAGGCCTTAAGGCTGACGGCGAAATAGCCCGGGCGACCGGCGTCGTCGACGAAGTCCCGCAGGGTGGTGCCCCCCGCCGCGACGGCCGCCGTGAGCACCTCGCGCAGGGCCGCGGCGAGGCGCCGGTAACGCATCACGGAGATGCGCGCGGCCGGGCGGGCGGGATGGATGCCGGCCCGGAACAGGGCCTCGCTGGCGTAGATATTGCCCACCCCGGCCACCACCGTGGCGTCCAGCAGCAGGGACTTCACCGCCACCCGGCGGTGGCGGCCGGCGAGGTACAGGTGGTCGCCGTCGAAGCCTGCCTCCAGGGGCTCCGGCCCGAGGCGCGCCAGCAGACCATGGGCCAGGGGATCCGCGGTGGTCCAGGTGACGATGCCGAAGCGCCGCGGGTCGTGGAGGCGCAGGAGGTGTCCCCCGCCGAAGGCGATATCCACGTGGTCATGGCGGTCGGGC
>JAABTG010000004.1 GCA_011389995.1 Thiotrichales bacterium | reverse complement strand
ACGTCGGAAGCTGAGACAGCCATTGCCGCCGTTCCCCGCCTCCACCCGGATGGTGGCCTCATCGACGAATTTCATCGTGCCGATCGGGTAGGAGGCGGGGTCACCCCCGCCGTCCTCCCACACCACCGTACGTACGGTTCCGTATACGGCGGTTCATGAGTGACACTGGAGCCATCGCGCGGTATCGAGCAGCGACACCAGACCCAATCGATCAAAGAAGCCCTTCCGGTAGGCCGCGTTCATGTGGCTGGCCCCGCTGTTCCACCACGGGCCGCGCCCGTTGGTGGCCGAGCGCCACGCACGTTCCTCCGAAAGACCCGCTCGCATCAGGTTCCGGGCACGGGTATAGGGCCGTTTCCATTGTCGCCACAGGATGCCGCGCAGCTTGCGCCGTATCCAGCCATCGAGCGCCTCCAGCGGCCCCCTGACGGCAGTCAGCCGGAAGTAGGCCGCCCAGCC
Organism: Thiotrichales bacterium; assembly: GCA_011389995.1. Classification (GTDB taxonomy): domain Bacteria; phylum Pseudomonadota; class Gammaproteobacteria; order JAABTG01; family JAABTG01; genus JAABTG01. Next base: position 80,183 of record JAABTG010000004.1, on the reverse strand, counting down.
CCGCAGCAGCGGGTTGAGCGCTTCGATGGTCGCGGCCAGGCTCCGACCCCGGGCGCCGCGCAGAACCTCACGCACCTTGTCGGCAAACCGTCTGCGGCTCGCCGGCGCGATGCGCAGTCGCGACGCCTTGTGCCAGGTCAGGCTGTAGCCCAGAAACACCCGCTTCCAGGGGCGGTCCACCGCGCTCTTGGCCGCATTGACCTTGAGTTTGAGACGCGCCCCAAGATACCGGGCCAGGCTCGCCAGGACCCGCCGGCCTGCCGCCTCGCTCTTGACGTACACGTTGCAGTCATCGGCAAAACGGCAGAAACGGTGGCCCCGGTGCTCCAGTTCCCGGTCCAGCTCCGTTAGCAGGATGTTCGACAGCAGCGGGCTCAAGGGGCCGCCTTGCGGCGTCCCCTCGCGCCGGGGCGAAACCACCCCGTCTGCCATCATCCCCGCCTCCAGATACCGGCGGATGAGCTTCAGGACGCGCCTGTCCTCCACCCGTTCGGCCAGCTTGCCCATCAGCAGATCGTGGTTCACCCGGTCGAAGAACTTCTCCAGGTCCATGTCCACCACCCAGCGGTAGCCGTCGGCCGCGTATCTACGCGCCGCCTCCACCGCCTGATGGGCGCTCTTCCCCGGCCGGAAGCCGTAGCTCGACGCCGAGAACCCCGGCTCGAACAGGGGTTGAAGCACCTGATGCAACGCCTGTTGGATCAACCGATCCGTCAGCGTCGGGATGCCGAGTGTCCTCACCCCGCCCTGCGGCTTGGGAATATCCACCCGGCGTACCGGCTGGGGGATGTACGCCCCGGCCAGCAGCTTGGCCTTGATCGTCGGCCAATGTTGTTGCAAGTGTGCCTTGAACTCGGCTCGACCGATGCCATCGACACCGGCCGCACCCTTGTTCCGCAGCACCCGCTCGTAGGCCTTCCACAGGTTGCCGCGTTCCACCACGGCTTCCATCAGGTCGGCCCCTGACGACCCCGATTTCGTCCGCAACTGCGCCGCCGAATCCGCCTCGACGCGCAAACGGGCCTCGGCCGGATACCGTCCGGCCCCCTCCCGCTGCACCCCGCCTGAACGGCGGGCTTCTGTCTTCTTCGGCTTCATCGAGGTCACAGTGCCTACTCGCGGTCACTCATGTTCGGCCCTTCGTTCCTGCGGTTACAGAAACTACTACGGCCTCGGCTGACTTCTGCCACCCCATCCCGGCACCTCTCGATGCCGGTAGCACGCCGGCAGGGTGGCAGATCTCCCAGGGTAAGACGCGTGACCTTCACACTTATGCCCGCCGCATCTACGTCCGCCGCTTCCGTGCAAGTACAGGGCTTCGAAGATAGTCGCCTTCTTACCCACGACGGCCGCCTCGTATGCGATTCCTGTTCGTCGGGCCAGTGCTTTGCCTTCGGCTTCCTTCGGATTCCACCTCGCGGTGGACACCCTTGCCGTTCGGCTAGTGGTTCCCCTTGCCGGGCCCACAGGGGAATTACACCCCCAAGCCATCCGGCCAGCACCACCTGAGCCGGAACAGCGCCAGTCACGGCGCTACGCGCCATGCCTGGCGCACGGCACAAAAAACCCCGCATGAAGCGGGGTTCCTTGAAACGGATGACCGTCAGGCTCAGCCCCGGCGACGGGCCCTGCCGATGGACACCAGACCGAGGACGGCGCTGCCCAGCAACCACACTGCCGGAGGCAGGGGCACGGGGGCCACCGTGAATTCGATGCTCGAGGCGCCCTTGCTGATGACGCCGCCGTTGGCCGCGAACAGGTTGTTGTCGATGGAGACATCCACCTTCATGGCGTTGGGGATGGCGATGACGCCGGTGTTGCTGATGATGCTGGTGGTGGTCCCGGAACCGCCGGAGAAGATGCCCTGACCGAGGCTGTAGGATTGACCGTTGACGTCGATGCTGAGGGAAGCACCGGTGACGGAGTTCGCCGCCTCGGTGTTGGTGGACACCTCTTCGAAGACGCTGAAGCCGGTGATGTAGTAGCCGGCCGGCGCCATGACGTCGAAGGCGATCTGATCGAAGGCGATGCCACCGATGGCTCCGGAAGCCTCAAAGTCAGAAACCACCAGGTCGAGGGTGTTGGAGCCGCCCGCGCCCGCCTCGGTGGCATCGGCATCATAGCCGAGGGTCGGGCCGTCGTTGTCGTCGAAGTTGGCGAAGCTCACGGTGGCGGCCTGGGCCGCCGGCGCGGCTATCAACAGGGCGGGTGCGAGTAGCAGCGCCCGGGCCAGGGTGCGCGGGGGTGCGGAAAGAGGGGGTATGGCGAAGGTTCGACTGTTCATGGGTACGTGCTCCAGTTGGGTATATACAGAACCCGTCAATTCCGGCTGCGGACTATCCTGTTACCGACCATCCGACGGGTCCCTCACACTGTGGATTGAGCAGTATCCGTGCCAATCTGAATAATACTTTCCTTCCTGACGGGGAAGCCCGGGTCATAGACCGGGCCGGCTCCCAGCCTATCCATGGCAGTGGCCGTGATAAGGATGGAAGTCTTCTTAAAAGCAGTGACTTAGGTAAGCGCCGCCTGAACGGCCGGAGTGCAGGCCTTGTCGCCGCAGGTGGTTCTGCCGGGAGGTGGACTGTCGATCCTGGGTGAAGCGTACGCACGCTCTTGGCGCATGGCCGGCGGTTGCGGCACCACCGTGATGCGAGCCACGACGTGCCCCGGGGACGACCGGGGGCGGGTCATCGAGGTTGCAGGGCGTCCCGTCAGCCCTGCTCCAGCAGCAGCCGCAGATCGGTAATGGCGGCGTTGGCGCGAGAGATGTAAGAGGCCATCACCAGGGAGTGGTTGGCGAACACGCCGAAGCCGTCGGCGTTGAGGATGATGGGGCTCCAGATGGTGCGGGTGGTGGGCTCCAGTTCGCGGATCACCTGTTGCAGGCTGACCCGGGCATTCTTTTTCTCCAGCACGTCACGGAAGTCATGGTCCACCGCCTCCAGCAGATGGATGAGGGCCCAGCAGTGGCCGCGGGCCTCGAAGAAGATGTTGTCGATCTCCGTCCACCGCGTCTTGATGAAGTCCTTGTCGGGCCCCAGTTCCCCCTGCCGGGTTTCGTCCATGTCCAGGGCACGCTTGCCCACCGCGGCACTGAGGCGCTGGGAGATGCTGCCCAGCCTGTTGGCCACGCCCACCAGCCAGTTGCGCAGGTTGTCGGCGCGGGGGTAGAAATAGGCGGGCGGTTCGCCATTGCCGCCGAGGCGCTCCAGATAGCTGTTGAGATGCCTGATGCCGACGCGGTACTCGTCCTCGGCGGCGGGCAGGACCCAGTGGCTGTTGTCGGAGAAGAACATGCTCTCGGCCTTGGCGAGGTCGAGATCCTCGGCGGACTGGCTCTGGGAACGGCTGAAGTCCAGGCGCATGGAGCGGCTCATGTCGCGGATCTGGGTGAGGACGCCGAACTCCCAGTTGCTGATGTTATCGAGAAATACCCCGGGCGGCATGACATCGTTGGTGATGAAGCCGCCGGACTTGTCGAGCAGCGTATCCGCTATTTTCATCAGGGTATGGGTGGTGGTGTACCCCGCGGTGTCCTGATGACCCCGGGCCTGGGCATGCTGCAGGGCGGCGCTGCGGGTGGCGAAGGTGTCCGGCTCGATGCTCCACCACACCCCCAGCACCGTACATATGAGGGCGTACACCCCCAACACCCCGCCGACGGACCACAGCACGAGTCCGGATACCCCCTTGCGGGTGCCCAGCCGCTCCTGCCAGCGGGTGCGCATCTCTTCCCGCCCCTCATGGGTGAGGAAGTTCAGAGCCACGCCATTGCTCCTGCCATGGGAGTGCCGCGATGGAGGTTGGCCATGGGGTCGCTATTTCTGCCTGAGCTGTCGCAGCAGGTAACGATTGAAGTAGATGAAAACGGCGAGAAAGATCAGGATGGGTATGACGTCACCCACCACCTCCGTCAACAGCATCATGAAGATAAGGGTGGGCACCCAGAAGATGACGCGCGCCGGCAGGGGCAGGCCCACATAGAAATCCCGCAGGGTGAAAAATTCGGTGGCCCGGCCGATAGCCGCCAGCCCCGACTTGAGCCAGTCAAAGATCTTCATTGCCAAATATTCTCCGGACTGCGTCGGGCCGGGATTGCCATCTGACGGACCGTACGCCGGTAAAAATTATTCTAGTTTAAGTCGAAGCGGCGCGTGTCGGGCGTCGCCCCGGATGCTGCCTCGTCCGCCCTGCGGTGCCGTGACCTTCCCGATCAGGGGCCGCGGTGGACTTGTTTGTGTTTTTTATAACATTTCATCCGCAAGAACCCAACTCGTGATATCCCATGCCGACAAACAAAACGGCGCGCCGGTCTCGTGCCGACTCAGTTTTCGAGCAGGGTGTCCTTGGCCAGGTTGATACGGGAGGCCAGCCAGTCGCTGCCGCCACGGTCGGGATGGAGTTTCTGCATGAGCCGCCGGTGGGCCTCGCGGACGGCCTTTTCATCGGCGCCGGCCTGGAGGCCGAGGATGGCGAGGGCCTCGTCATGGCTCATGCGCCCGCCGCCGTCCATGGCGCCGCCGTTATCGCCGGAGCGCTCCTCATGGCCCGTTCCCTGCCGCCACTCCTGGCCGTGGTGGCGATCCAGATAGGCCTCCAGCACGGCGGCGGATTGCTGATCCTGGCGGCGGTATTCCGCCACCAGCTCCACCAGGGTCTCGAGGGGCAGATCCGACAAGTGCTGGCCCTGGTGGGGGCCTTCGATGATCTCGCCGTCCATCTCGCCGCTGGCGTGTTCCAGGGTCATGGTGAGAAAACGCGTGCTGATGGTGGAGACCCGGCCGCCCGCGTTGGCACTTCCTCCGGCCCCGGCCACTCCCGGGATGGAGATGCCCGCCGCGCGCAGCACCTGCTGGACCAGGGGCAGGGCGCGCATGAGCAGGAAACCCCGCTGCACCAGGGGCACCAGGGCCCCCAGGGCGACGAAGACCCAATGCAGGCGGCCGGTGGCTGCCAGCACCACCAGCAGGCCGATGCCGCCATAGATGAGCCCCTGGCGCGTGGCGCGGGCCACCTTCTGGGGCGGCGTGCGCGCGAACCAGCGCAGCAGCAGGTAGACCCCCACGCCAATGGCCATGAGAATGATCAGGCGCCCCAGCATGTCAGCGTTTCATCTGGTGGGTGAGTTCGCGGATCGCGCTTCCGCCATCGCGGGCCAGGCGTTCGAGGGCGGGGATCCCTCCCGCGGCGTAGGCGGCGACGGCGCGGAGCAGTTCCTTGAGCTGCTCCGCACTGTTGGCATCCAGGCGGCAGTAGGCACCCCGGGTGAGGCGGGCGATGGCCCGGAACACCGGCTCCGCGCGGGGGTCTTGGCCATCCTGGAACATGAAGGCGGGTATGCCCAGCAGGGCGAGTTCGCCGGCCAGGGCCTCGAGGGTGGCGGGGTCTTCCTCCATGCAGTCGCCCACGAACACCAGGGCATTGATGCGGGCGCTGCGGGCTTCATCGATGGTGTGCTTGAGGACACGGCCGATCTGGGTCTGGCCGGCGGCACAGCGGACCCGGGTCATCTCCTGCAGCAGGGCCGCGGCGTCGTCACTCCAGGGGCTGGCATGAAACTCCATGAAGCCCCGGTACCAGCACAGCTGTATCCTGAGGCTCCCGGCCGTCCCCGCGGCCTGAAACATCTCGGCCTGGATGTGGGTGGCGCGATCCCACGCCGGTTCCCGGCTCGCGGTGGCGTCCATGGCGAAGACGAGGCGGCCGGTGCTGCCGGCGGCCGCGGGTTTGGGCATGGACGCCACCTGGTCGAGGAAGGCCGTCACCTCGGCGTCGGAGGCGCGTGGTTCGAGGGCACCTTGTTTTTTGCCGGACATGAATGGTTATACGGGGTTCCGAAGGATGTTGGTCAATGATATCAGGGACCACAAGCCCAGCGGCAGGGTTCCTGGGATGTCCATTCCGGCCACGCCCGTATGGTGGGCAGTGCGGCAACCCAGTAGAATGCACGCCGCATTCAGCATTCGACTTGTCCAATCAACAACCTGCAAACGTCCAGGGGGAGTGAAATGTCCGTAGGGGAAATCTGCAACCGTGATGTGGTGACGACAGGGATGGAGACATCCATCACTGAGGCGAGCAAGCTCATGCGCCGACATCACGTGGGCTGTCTCATCATCGTGGAAGGTGAGGAGGACAGTACGAAGCCCCTGGGGGTGGTGACGGATCGCGACCTGGTGGTGGAGGTGCTGGCCAGGGACCTGCCGCTGGACGGGGTGGTGGGGGACCTCACCAGTCCCGAGCTGCTCATCGCCCGGGAATCCGACGGCATCTGGGAAACCATCCTGCGTATGCGGGCCATGGGGGTGCGGCGCCTGCCGGTGGTGGACGACGTGGACCATTACCTCACCGGCGTGCTCAGCATGGACGACCTGCTGGAGTTCCTCGCCGGCGAGCTGTCGGACCTGTCCAAGCTCATCCGGCGCGAGGGCCTGCGGGAAGCGGAAACCCGGGCGGATTGAGGCGGACCATGGAACAGGGTTTCGTGGATGTCTGTAGTGAGACCGAGCTGGGCGAAGGCGGGGTCCTGATGGTGGAACGGGGCGGTGAGCCGGTGCTTCTCGCCCGGGTGGGAGACCGCATACATGCCGTGGCCGGGCTCTGTCCCCATGAGGACGCACCCATGGACAAGGGGTATATCAAGGACGGTTGCGTCCACTGTCCCCTCCACGGCAGCTATTTCGACCTGGAGACCGGCGCGGTGCAGGCCGATCCCGCCGAGGAGGATATCGCCGTCTACCCCGTGCGCCGCGAGCACGGCCGCATCCTGGTGGGTCCTCCGGCGGCTTGAGTCCCGGCCCCCCATGGGGGGCCGGCCGGCATGGCGGCTCAAGCTCAGCCCGCCGCGGGAAGGAGCACGGTGACGGTGGTCCCCTCATCGCTGCTGGAGGTGATGCGCAGTTCTCCGCCGTGGGCCTCCACCAGGCGCTTGACGATACCGAGGCCGAGGCCGGTGCCACCGGCCTTGGTGGTGAAGAAGGGGGCCGTCAGGTGTTCCAGATTGTCCCTGGGGATGGGCTCCCCCAGATTGTGGGCGCTGAGGCTCACGTAGAGGGAATCCGGGGCCCGGTCTATCACCCAGCGGATGGGGGTGCCCCCGGGGGCGGCCTCCACGGCGTTCCTCGCCACATTGAGCAGGACCTGGGTGAGGCGGTTCCAGTCACCCTGAATCTCCACCTCCTCGCCATGGAGCTCGAAGCTCTGCCCCTTGTCCTCCGCCAGGCCCCGGTAGGTGTCCAGGAAGTCCTGTACCTTGGCCTTCAGGGGGATGCCCTCGAGGCGCAGGGTGACGGGTTTGGAGTAGAGCAGGATGTCCTCCAGCAGGCGCTCCACCCGGCGGGTCTCCTGGGCAGCCAGGTCGGCGCGCTTGCGTGCCTTGTCCGGCAGTTCCACGTTCCGGAAATATTGCAGGGCCATGGAGATGGTGGCCAGGGGGTTGCGCACCTCGTGAACGATGCCGGAGGTGAATTCGCCGATGGCCGCCAGGCGGGTCTGTTCCGCCAGCTTGACCGTCTTGCCGAAGGAGTGGGTGATGAGCTGGCCCACGTTGCTGAGGAGTTCCAGGTGGGCCGGCGTATAGGCCGAGGGCTGGCGGGCGGCGAACACCAGCATGCCCCGCAGGGTGTCCTGGTCCCGGAAGGGCAGGATGATGGCGCTGCCGAGGCCCATGTCCGCCAGGTAGTCGAGGAACGGTGACGACGTGTCCTCGCGGCCACCGGGGCGCGCCAGGTGGTCCACGTGGACGGTCTCGGATGTCTCCAGGGCGCGCACCAGCACCGGGTCCCGCAGGGGGAAGGTGCGCCGCAGGCGGCGGGGCGCCACGGTGTGATCACACACCTGGTCCAGGTTGAGGCCGGTGCCGTCGCGGGTGCTGAACAGCGCCCCCACCCAGTCCAGGGGCAGCAGGGGGCTGAACTCCTCGCGCACGAACAGCAGGGTCTCGTTGAGGTCGCTGCCCTGCTGCAGACGATCGATGAGGCGGAACAGGCGATGGAGACGGGCGGACAGGCGGTTGAAGGCGTCCGTCATCTCCCGGAACTCGGTGACACCGCCCACCTGCAGCTGGTGGCCGAAATCTCCCCGCGCCACCTGTTGGAAGCCATGGAGGGCGATGCGCAGGGGCCGCATGACCCGGAATACGAACCACAGGATGGTGGCGAGGGTGATGGCGACCATGGCCACCAGCCCCACGCGGTTGGCCTGGTTGATGCGCTCCAGGCGCTCCCCCACCACCCGCTGGGTCTCGGACACCATGCGGGTGGTGGCGGCGCCCAATTCCTCGCGGTGGTCGATGATGAACTCGGAGGCCCATTCGAGGCGCGGCTCATCGGGGTCGTCGCCGAGCTTTTCCATGAGTCCCGAGCGATAGCGTTGCCACACCGTCTCCAGCTCCCTGAGGGCGGCCTGGCCCCGCTCATCCAGCATGGGCATGACCGAATGCTCCAGGCCGGTGAGTTCCGGCGACAGCTCGCCGGAACCGAAGCCCCCCATGATGGCGTCGAAGGCCCGTAGCTGGGCCATGAGGTCCTGGTAGTAGAGCCGCACGTCCCGGTAGTAGGTGGCGTAGTCCCGGGGTGCGTTCTCCTTGTAGTTCATGCCCTGGAAGGCGAGTTGCTGGGCGGCCACCTCGAGACGGCCGGCCAGTTGCAGGGCCGCATTGTCCTCGCGGTGCTGGGCGATGTGCTCCACCGCCAGCAGGGCGAGCACGGTGCACAGCATCACCAGCAGCAGTAACACCGCGACGAGCTGGAAGCGCAGGCTGTTTAGGTATGCGATCAATTCAGGGGTCCGTCAGGCCGGGGGTCGGAGACAGGGCGGGTACCGTCCTGCCACGGCGGCATCCCCGGATCTGGAGGACCGGCCGAGGGGGTCGTTTGTTTCAGCCACCGGGGGGATCCTCACGACAGATGGACCAGGGGATGACGTAGTGCTCGCCACCGTGGTCACCGCTGTGGACGCCGATATGGTAGGTGGTGCCCAGGTGGGCGGCGGTGAGGACGGTGGCGGGCGGGCCATGGGCCACCACGCGGCCGTGATCCAGCAGCACCAGGCGATGGCAGAAGCGCGCGGCGAGGGTGAGGTCGTGGAGTACCACCAGCACGCCGTGCCCGCGGGCGGCGTGGCCGCGCAGCAGATTCATGGCGGACAGCTGATGGTAGGGGTCGAGGGCCGCCACCGGCTCGTCGGCCAGCAGGATGTCCGGTTCACCGGCCAGCACGCGGGCCAGGTGGACGCGCAGGCGCTCACCGCCGGACAGGGTATCCACGTGGCGCTCGGCCAGGTGCCGGGTAGCGGTCTGTTCCAGGGCCCGCTGTACCGCCTCGTGGTCGGCGGCGGCCGGGCCGCGCCAGGGCGCGCGGTGGGGCAGGCGGCCCAGGGCCACCACGTCGTAGACCCGCAGAGGCCACTGGGCGGCGCCGGCCTGGGGCAGGTAGGCCAGGTCGCGGGCCACGCGACGCCGGTCCATGGCATGGAGGGGACGGCCATCCAGGGTGACCCGGCCGGCGTCCATGGCCTGCAGGCCGAGGAGGGCCCGCACCAGGGTGCTCTTGCCGGAGCCGTTGGGGCCGATGAGTCCCACCAACTCATGGGGCCGCAGGGCCAGGGATACCCCCTTCAGGGCCTCGAAGGCGCCGAAACTGACCCGGATGCCGTGGCCCTGGAGTTCCCTCACAGCATGCGCCTGCGGTAGTGGAGCACGAGGTAGAGGAAGAACGGGGCCCCCACCAGGGCGGTGACCACCCCCAGCTTGAGCTCCTGGCCGCCCCCCGCCATACGTACCAGCAGATCCGCCGCCAGCACCAGCACCGCCCCGCCCAGGGCGCTGGCCGGCAGCAGGGCCCCGGGCCGATGGGCCACCAGGGGCCGCAGCAGATGGGGCACCACCAGTCCCACGAAGCCCACCACACCACTCACCGCCACCGCCGCTCCCACCGCCAGGGCGCTGCCCAGTACCACACGGTTGCGCACCGAGGCGATGCCGAAGCCCAGGCTGGCGGCGGCGTCCTCCCCCAGGGTGAGGGCATCCAGGGCGCGGCCGGTGCTGAGGAGCAGCAGCCAGCCGGGCAGCATCAGGGGCAGGGCGAGATGGACGTGTTCCATGCTGCGATCCCCGAGGGAGCCGAGGAGCCAGAAGAACACCTCGTAGGCGGCGAAGGGATTGGGGGAGAGATTCAGGGCCAGGGCGGTGAGGGCACCGGCCAGGCTGTTGAGGGCCACGCCGGCCAGCACCAGGGCCAGCAGGCTCTCCCCCCGCCCGGCCAGCATATAGAGCAGGGAGACCGCCGCCAGGGCCCCGGTGACGCCCCCCAGGGGCAGGGCCAGGGGGAAGGCCTGGCTGAGGCCGGTGTAGAAGACCGCGACGGCGCCCAGGGCGGCACAGCTGGAGATGCCGATGACGCCGGGTTCCGCCAGGGGATTGCGCAGCAGGCCCTGGAGGGCGGCTCCGGCGAGGCCGAGGGTGGCCCCCACGAGCACCGCCAGGAGGGTGCGGGGCAGGCGCACCTCCTGGACGATGAGGGCCGCCAGGGAGTCATCCCGGGACCACAGGGCGGGCACGATATCCAGCAGGGCGATGGGTGCCCGGCCCGCCCCCAGGGATGCCAGGGCCAGCAGCGCCACCGCCGCCACCAGGCCGCCGTAGAGGGCCGCCGTGCGGCCGGTGGTGGGGTTCATGGCGCCGCCGCCGCGCGCCGCAGGCGCTCCACGGCCGCCTCCAGGTAGGCGCCGGGACAGGCCCAGAAGCGCTCGGGCAGGTTCACCAGCCGCGGCGCGGCGGCGGTCTTCACGTAACGGCCGAATACCGGGTGTTCCAACAGGGCCTGGCCACGACTGGGCCAGCCGTGATGGGCGCCCAGCACCACCACCTCCGGGCGGCCGTGGAGCAGTTCCTCCAGGGACAGATAGCCCGCGCCCTCCAGGCCCTGCTCGGCGGCGAGGTTGCGCAGGCCTGCCGCCCGCAGCACGTCATGGGCCAGGGTGCCGGCACCGTAGGTGAGGCCGTTGGCCTGGAACACCACGGCGCGGGGGCCGTTGGCGGGGGCCTCGGCGGCGGCCTCTGCCAGCATGGCGAGGCGCCGGGCGTAGTATTCGCCCCGTTGCGGCCGGCCCAGCAGCCGCGCCGTCTCGCGGTACAGCCCCGGCAGTGCGGCGAGGGTCCGGGCGGCCGGGACGATGGTCACCGCAATGCCCTGGCGCTCCAGCAGGGCCAGGGTGGGGGAAGGAGAAAAGCCGGCGGCGAGCACCAGGTCGGGCTCCAGGGCCAGCAGTTCCTCGGCGTGGCCGTGATTGATGGGGAAGTCGCCCATGGCCGGTGCGTAATAGGACACCAGGGGATCCACCGCGAGGTGGCTGAGGGAGGCGATCTGTTCCCTCCGGGCGAGCTCGTAAAGCAGCACGTCCGTGCATAGATTCATGGAGGCCACCCGGGACGGCGCGGCGGCCGGGGCCGTGCCCGCGGTGGTCGTCGCGGCGAGCAGCAGGGCCGCGAGGGATGCCGCGCGGCGCCGGATGATGGACCCACCCCTCACAGATAGTGACGCCGCAGGATCTCGTCGGTGAAGGCGGTGCGCAGGTAGAAGCCGCGGGGCAGGGTCAGCACCGGCGCGCCGTCGTGGCCGACGCCACGGGTCAGGGCCCGGCCGTCCGCCGCCTTGGGTCGGATCTGCAGGTAGCTGCCGAGGTGGGCGCTCAGCTCGTCCACCTCTCCCATCACCACCCGCTCCATGAGCTCCTCCCAGTCCGTGCGCAGGGCGGCCTCGAGGTCCGCCTCGGGGCTCCACAGGATGGCCGTGCCCACCCTCCGGTGAGGCAGGGGAATGGAGGGATCGCCCTCCACCGGCAGCCACAGCACCCGGGCCAGCTTGCGGCGCACCCATGAGTCCTCCCAGCGGGGTTCCGCGCTGCCGTCCAGGGGCACGGTGCACACGTAGGTGGATTCCCGCGGCCTCCCCGAGGCCGCCAGGGGCAGGGTCTTCATCTCCACCCCCAGGGCCTGGAAGTCCGGTTCCGCCAGGGCCCCGGCGGTGGCCCCCAGCACCCGCTCCAGCAGCTGCCCGGACCAGCCCTTGCCACTGCGGGTGTCCGCCGGGAGGGGGGTGTCGAAAGCCTCGGAGAGCTCCGTGAGACTGAGGCCGGCGATGGCATGGGCCCGCGTCAGCAGTTCCGCCTCGCTGGCGGGCGGGGCCGCAACAGCGGTGGCCTCATTCACCCCCGCGTACCCCGGCCTGACGCTCCACCAGCCCCACCCAGGCGGCGACCAGCCCGTGGTCGGCCACCAGGGCCTCCACCTGGGCCTGGGCGGGAGCCGGGGCCACCAGGACGAGGCCGAAGCCGGACGCCGCCCGCAGCAGGAACTCCCGGCCACCCACCCAGTCGAGGTACGGTTCGAGCAGCGGATCCACGGGCAGGGCATCGGGGTAGATGGTGGCCCCCAAATCGTGGGGGGCCAGCAGGGCCTCGAGGGCGTTGGCGAGGCCGTCCTCCAGGGTCGCCATGGCGGGGACGACGGCGGCCAGGGCGAGGGCGCCTGCCATGGGCGGCGGCTCCCGATCCAAAGCGGCACCGGCCTCCTCCCGGGCCGCCCGGGGCAGCCGGATCTCGCCGTGGCGGTCCAACAGGGCCAGCCCCTGGGCGCCGAGCCGGCCGGTGACATAGACGAGGTCGCCGGCGGCGGGAGGGGAGGGGGCGGCCAGGGCATCGGGGCGCTGGCCATGGGCGATGACGGTGATGCGTCCGGGACCGCGGGTGGTGTCGCCGCCCACCAGGGCGAGGCCCAGGTCGGTCGTTATCTCGTCCATACCCTGGCCGAAGCCCGCCAGCCAGGAGGCGTCGGCCTCCGGCAGGGTCAGGATGAGGGTCAACCAGGCGGGGCGGGCGCCGCCCATGGCCAGCTCCGTGACCGCCCCGGACACCAGGCGGCGGGCGAGGGTGGCCCCATCGGGCAGGTCGCCGGCGGACAGGTGCTGAGTGCGGGCGGCGGTGACCAGGCGATGGTCCGCGAGGGGCGCCAGCAGCGCCCCGTCATCACCCACGCCCACCACGACGTCGCCGCGGGACGCGCCGAGTCGGGTGAAGAATTCATCGATGATGGAGAACTCGCCGAGGACCATGGCGGAGAGCTTATACGGCACGCCACCCGCAAGGCCAGTGGGCGTGGAGGTCAGTTATAGGTGACTTCGTCGCAGAAGCTGGTCTTGATGGCGCGGACGAGGCCCAGGATGCTCTCGTCCCGCACCCGGTAGAAGACCTGATTGCCGGCCTTGCGATTCACCAGCACGGAGCGCTCCAGCAACTGGGAGAGATGCTGGGAGATATTGCTCTGGGACGTGTTGGTGAAATGGCCCGTGAGCCTCTGTACGGACATCTCGCCCTGACCGAGCAGGCAGAGCAGCTTCAGCCTCAAGGGGTGAGCCATGGCCTTGATGGCCGCGGCGGTGCGCTCCAACTCGCGGTCGTTGCTGGCCAGGGATGCGATGATATCCTCCAGTTCGGCCGTGGAAAAGACCGTGCTTGTCGTTTGTTCCATATTCCTTTGCCCCACCTTCGTTACAGTTCCAGCAGCCCCCCACCGCCGTACCCTGAGTATGTCCATCGATTCGATGTAGTAGTCTTTCAGTATATTAATATGCGTTTAAATACACTCACACTTTATACGTCTTTTCAGGCTGATTATTTACTGTATTTTGCTTAAATACCAGCCCAGGAACCGTCGCCGTCGAGCATCTGCCTGATCGACGTCATGCCTTCGATGCCTCGCTCCAGAATCACCTGCAGGGGTGTCTTGTCAGCGAGCATGAAATGGGGGGTGGTGATCCAGAGATCCGCGAGCAGGGGCGATTGGGGGAAGGTCTGGGACACCGCGCGGTAGATGGCGATGATGTGCTGGAGGCGCTCCGTGCGCTGGGTCTCCGTCAGCAGGGACGAACCGGCCCCTTTTCCGGCACGGCGCCGGCTGCGCCGGTCGCCACCGGTGAGGAGAGTCTCGCATTCACCCCGCGACAGGCCCCAACGGTGGAGGATGTCGAGGGCGGTGCGGTGGAGGCCATCGGGGTCCGATGCCGGGGGGGCGGGATGATTCATCGCTGCGGGATACGGCAGGGGCAGGGCCCTCTATTCTACTTCAATATCCCGGGCCACACTTTGTCCTTTGTCCTTTGTCCTTTGTCCTTTGTCCTTTGTCCTTTGTCCTTTGTCCTTTGTCATTTCCCCTCCGCCATAGCGGGAGGCGCCTGGCGCTCCAGGCCCTGACGAAAAAGCCTCATCACCTTGCTGACGTAGTGGCGGGTTTCGGGGTAGGGCGGAATACGGTTGTCGAAGCGGGCCACGGCGGTCTCGCCGGCGTTGTAGGCGGCGAGGGCGAGTTCGAGATTAAGGTAGCGGTCCATGAGCCGGCGCAGATAGCGCGTGGCGCCCTCTATATTCTGGGCGGGATCCGTAGGGTCGTCGACGCCAAAGGCGCGGGCGGTCTCCGGCATGAGTTGCATGAGACCCATGGCCCCGGCGGTGGACAGGGCGTCGGGGTTGTAACCCGACTCGGCGGTGATGACGGCGTCGATGAGGGCCTGGTTGAGACCGTGGCGGCGGGCGGCGGCGTCCACCAGGGGCCAGAAGCGGGCACGGTTCTCGGGCATGGGGCGGACGCGGTCCGGCGACCACGCCTTGCGGGTGCGCACGATGAGCTTCCAGTCATCGCCCGCGGGCTTGTCCGAGAGATGGATGACGCCCCGTTGGTCGATGAGGCGGTAGATATCGGCTGCGGCGGGGGTGGCCATGGCCAGCAGGATGGTCACCAGCAGCGCCCGGATGGAGATGCGCGGTGGAGGTGGGCATGCCCGGCTGCCGGGGGACCCCATCATGTCACGGGGTGGTGGCCGCCGCGGTGGAGGGTGTGCCGGCCGGCACCGCCGTGGATGGGGCGCTGTCGGGCGCCGGGGTGTCCGCCGCGGCAAACTCGTGGGGTCGGATCTCGGCGATGATGCCGAAGACGGGGTGGTCCACGTAGTGGATCTCACCGGAGCGCATGCGCCGGCTCTGGTTCAGCCGGAACAGGGCGGTGTCGCGGCGGGGCGCCGATGCACCCCCATCCAATGGCGCCCCCTGGTCCGCCGCGACGGCGGCCTCGTCGGCCCCCTCCGGCGGGACGTCGCGGGCATATACCAGGTCGGCGCTGAGGTGCAGATAGCGGGAGAGGTGGACCCGCAGGGTCCCTTCCAGCAGCGGTGGTTCGTCGGGCGGGCCCACCCGCACCTGGATGGGCAGGGCCCGACGCCTGTCGAGCCCGGCCTGGCGCCAGGCCAGGTGGACCAGGGGGTCGTAGGCCGACGAGCGCTTGAGGGCTCTGACGATGCCCCCGAGCTGGCGCCCGTCGGCCCCTGCGGGGAGGAGTGATGGCGGCTCTCCGGGGGCGGAGTCCAGCAGGGGCGTGCCATCGGGGGTCAGGGCGACGGCGTTCGTGAGGTCCGGGCGGCCCGGCGTCGCGGGCCAGATCTCCTCGGTGAGGCCGCCGCCGGCGTTGTGGGCGAACACCACCACCTCCACGGTGAACCAGGGGGCCTCGGCGGAGTCCTGGGGGTGTACGGATGCCGGGGCCAGCCAGGCCGTGGCGGCCAGCAGCAGGGGAATGAGTCGACGGGGCCTTGCCATGGCGCCGATCATAACCCGTCACGCCGCCGCGGTGGAGGTGAGATGGTCGAAGACGCCTTCCAGAGCGTGGATGCGGCTGTCCAGGTCCGGCATGTCACCGAGCAGGCGCAGACGGTCGCTGCCCTCGAGACGAAACTCGTCGGGTCGGCGCTGGATGAGGTTGATGATGGCCACGGGATCCACGTTGGGTTGCTCGTCGAAGATGATGCGCCCGCCGGCGTTGCCCACGTCCACCTTGCGCACCCCCAGGGGCGTGGCCCGGAGCTTGAGTTCGGTGATACGGAACAGGGTCTGGGTCTGCTCCGGCAGCAGGCCGAAGCGGTCGATCATCTCCACCTTGAGGTCTTTCAGAGCCTCCAGGGAATCGGCGGCGGCGATGCGCTTGTAGGTGATGAGGCGGGTGTGGACGTCGGGCACGTAGGTGTCGGGGATGATGGCGGGGACGTGCAGGTCCACCTCGGTGCCATGGTCCAGGGGGCGGTCGAGCTGGGGGCTGCGGCCGGCCTTGAGGGCCGCCACCGCCCGTTCCAGCAGCTCCGCGTACATGGAAAAGCCCACCTCGTGTATCTGGCCGCTCTGATCCTGGCCCAGCAGCTCACCGGCGCCGCGGATCTCCAGGTCGTGGGTGGCCAGGGTGAAGCCCACGCCCAGGTCCTCCAGGGACTCCACCGCCTCCAGCCGCTTTACGGCATCCGCCGTCATGGCCTTGGGATGGGGCACCAGCAGGTAGGCGTAGGCACGGTGATGGGAGCGCCCCACGCGGCCCCGCAGCTGGTGTAGCTGGGCCAGGCCGAAGCGGTCGGCGCGGTTGATGACGATGGTGTTGGCGGTGGGGATGTCGATGCCCGTTTCGATGATGGTGGTGCACACCAGCACGTTGAAGCGCCGATGGTAGAAATCCAGCATCACCCGCTCCAGGTCCCGCTCCGGCATCTGGCCGTGGGCGATGCCCACCGCCGCCTCGGGCACCAGCTCCGCTACCTCGCGGGCGATACGCGGGATGGTGTCCACCTCGTTATGGAGGAAGAACACCTGTCCGCCACGGCGCAGCTCGCGCTGGCAGGCCTCGCGCACCACCGTACTGTCCCATTGCTGGACGAAGGTCTTGATGGACAGCCGCTTGGCCGGCGGGGTGGCGATGAGGGACAGGTCCCGCATGCCCGACATGGCCATGTTGAGGGTGCGGGGGATGGGGGTGGCGGTGAGGGTGAGGATGTCCACCTCCGCCCGCAGGGCCTTGAAGCGTTCCTTGTGGCGCACCCCGAAACGGTGCTCCTCGTCGATGACCACCAGGCCGAGATGCTTGAAGCCGATGTCGCTGCCCAGCAGCTTGTGGGTGCCGATGACGATGTCGACGCGGCCATCCGCCAGGGCCTTGAGGGTGGCTGTCTGCTCCTTCTTGGAGCGAAAGCGCGACAGCTGCTCGATGCGTACCGGCCAGTCGGCGAAGCGGTCGCGGAAGTTCTGATAATGCTGCTGGGTGAGGAGGGTGGTGGGCACCAGCACGGCCACCTGGCGCCCGCCCTGGACGGCGATGAAGGCGGCCCGCATGGCCACCTCGGTCTTGCCGAAGCCGACGTCGCCGCACACCAGGCGGTCCATGGGGCGATCGGCCCGCATGTCGGCCACCACCTGCTCGATGGCGCTCTGCTGGTCCGGTGTCTCCTCGAAGGGGAAGGCCTGGGCGAAGGCGCGGTAGTGACCGTCGTCGATGTCGAAGGCATGGCCCGGCCGGGCGGCGCGGCGGGCCTGGAGGTCCAGCAACTCGGCCGCCACGTCCCAGGCCTTCTCGGCGGCCTTGCGCTTGGCCTTCTGCCATTGGCCGCTGCCCAGGCGGTGGAGGGGGGCGCTGTCCGGGTCGGTGCCGGTGTAGCGGCTGATGAGATGGAGGGAGGAGACGGGCACGTAGAGCTTGTCGCCGCCCGCGTACTCCAGGTGCAGGAACTCGTTGGACATGCCCCCCACGTCGAGGGTGGCGAGGCCGAGGTAGCGGCCCACGCCATGGTCCTCGTGCACCACCGCGGCGCCTTCCCGCAACTCCGTGAGGTTGCGCACCACCGCCTCGGCGTCCCGGGTGGTGGCGCTGCGGCGGCGGCGCTGGGCGGCGCGGGCACCGAAGAGCTGGGACTCGGTGACCACGGCCAGGGCAGGCTCTTCGATGACCAGTCCCTGCTCCAGCTCGGCCACGGTGATGGCCAGGTCCATGGCGCCTGCTACGAAGGCCTGCCAGTCGGCGACCACCTCCGGGCGCAGGCCGTTATCGGCAAAGGTCTCCAGCAGGGCCTCACGGCGCCCCGCGCTTTCGGCCGCCAGCAGGATGCGCCCGCCGAAGGCGTCCCGGAAACGCCTGAAGTGGCCGAGGGGATCCGCGGCCCGGGCCTCCACGGGCAGCGCGACGGGGGCGCGGGTGGCGAAGTTGGCCGCCTGGGTCGCCGGGTCCTCGAAGGTGGAGAGGTCGACGCGGGGCAGACGGTCCAGTCGTGCCTCGATGTCCCGCGGCCGGAGGAACAGGTGCGCCGGTGGGAGCAGCGGCTGCTCGCGGTCATGGCGGCGGTTTTCGTAGCGTTCCTCCGCCTCCCGCCAGAAGGTCTCGGCCCCGCCGGCGGCCTCTCCGAGCACCACCGCCAGGCTGTGGTCCGGCAGGTAGTCGAACAGGGTCTGGGTGTGGGCGAAGAACAGGGGCAGGTAATACTCCACCCCCGGCGGTGCATGACCGTTGGAGACGTCCCGGTAGATGCCACAGCGACTGGGGTCGCCCTCGAACTCGCGGCGCCAGGCCTGGCGGAAGGTGCTGATGGCGTCCTCGTCGAGGGGAAACTCCCGGGCCGGCAACAGGCGGATGGAATCCACCTGCTGCAGGGAACGCTGGGTCTCGGGATCGAACTGGCGCAGGGTCTCGATCTCGTCGTCGAAGAGGTCGATGCGATAGGGTGCGGAACTGCCCATGGGGAACAGGTCGAAGATGGCACCGCGCACGGCGAATTCCCCGTGCTCCATGACCTGGCTGACGCAGCGGTAGCCGCTCTTCTCCAGGCGCAGGCGCATGGCCTCCACGTCGAAGCGCTGGCCGCGGTCCAGCACCAGGCTGTGGCCGTCGATGTGGCTGCGGGGGGGCAGGCGCACCATGAGGGTGTTCACCGGCACCACCAGCACGCCCCGATCCAGCCCCGCCAGCCGCACCAGCACCGACAGGCGCTCGGAGATGATGTCCTGGTGGGGGGAGAAGGGGTCGTAGGGCAGGGTCTCCCAGTCCGGGAAATGCAGCACTGGCAGGTCATCCCCGGGGTCGCCGAAGAAACGGATCTCCGCCTCCAGGCGCGCCGCCGCCAGGGAATCCGGTGCCACCACCAGCAACGGCCCCTGATGCTCCGCGGCGGCCCGGGCGATGGCCAGGCCGCCGGCGCCGCCATACAGCCGGCTCCAATGGGCCGGCTGGCCGGCGTCGGCCGGGCTCGGGGGATGAAATGGATTCAACATGGGGGTGTGATGGTGGGCCCGGGGAACGTCGCCAGGGCTACAGCCCCTTGTGGCTGCCGTCGCAGTAGGGTGGAGTGGCGGTCTGTTTGCAGACGCAGTAGCCGCGCTTGCGCTGCTCGGTCACGGTGAACATCAACGGCGTGATGCCGGTGCCGGCGTGGGAGCCGTCACAGAAGGGCTGGTTGGCGGAACGGCCACAGGCGCACCAGAAGTAACTGCCGGGTTCCAGGTCCAGCACCAGCGGAGCGGTGCCGGCACATCGAGGGTTGGGCATTTCATCCTCCTGCATCGCATGGCGATGGGGTTTCAAGGGAGCGGGATCTTAGCAGGATAGGGCGGCGGATAGGGGGCGGGGATGAAATGCAATTTTGAATTTTGAATTATGAATTTTGAATTGATGCGCTCGCTGGCGCTCGCAAGTCCTTGAAACAGCGAGACTGTCGTTTAGTGCGTGGGGAAGGGGTTCAACCAACGAGTTTTCCTCAATAAAAGAGGCGCGAGCGCAGCGACGCGCCACCCCAATTCAAGATTCAAAATTAAGAATTCAAAATTCGCGCCGCTCCGCGGCGCGTCAGCGGATTTCTTCGATGGTGAAATGCTTTTCCGGCACCTGGGGGATCAGCAGCGCGTAGCCCTGCTGTTGCCAGTGGACCAGCTCGGTCATGGCCGACGGCGCCACTTCGATGAAGTCCTGGAGATCCGCCGGCGTGTAGCCGTAATCCTCCGCCGCCAGTCCGCATACGCGGAATTTAACCCCCAGCTGGGCGTAGTACTTCATGCGGTCCACGATGGTCTTGTACTTCTCATAGTTCCTGGTGGCCACCGTGACCAGTTCGGTGCCGTGGATCACCACCACGATGCTCATGAATTCCGGCGCCATGCCGTAGGGCTCTTCCATCAGGGGGTTGATGAAGGCACGCAGCCAGTGCAGGGCGGTGGCGGCCTTTTCGGGGCGGTCGAAGTAGAAGTCCACCACCACCTTCGGGTCCTCATAGGGCGGTTCCACCACGGTGGCGCCACTACCTGGGGCCGCGCGCCCCCAGGGGGCTGCCAACAACAGGGTAAGGGCGACGAACAGCCCCGGGAGCGCGCGGCTCATGGACCATGATCGGGACCATGACCGGGACCATGATGTCCTGGCGCGTTCCTCGTGGAGGTCTTTCATGGACGGCATCCTCCCTGTGGCTATCCTGCGGCGGGGCCGGGGGCCGGGGCCGGGGTCAGGAGGCAGCAGCGGCCGTTCCCCCCTGCTGTTCGGGTCCGTTCCGGCCAACGCCTGGCTCCGCCGGAGCCGGCGGGGCTTATGAAACCGTTCGCCGCGGGGGACCGGCCTCCGCGACGAACGGTCCCCCGGCGGGGACCGCGGCCTCGGGCCTAGCGGTAGTAGGGTTGGCGCATCTGGTTGAACTGCTGACGATAATAGCTGACGGCGCTGATGCCGTTGGCGGTGACGTCGAAGACCTTCCAGCCCGACTTGCCGCGATAGAAGCGGAACTGCAGACGCACCGGCCGTTCGTACATGGAGCCACGCACCAGGGCACCGACGGCGACCTGACGGGCGTCGCGTCGGGCGCGGGAGCCGAATATGTCGATGCGGGGCGGCGGGCTGGACAGGGCCTTGAGGTTCTTGGCCAGGGCGCTGAAGAACATGCCCTTGAGGCGCTGGGTGAACTCGTTCTTCTGGCTCTCGCTCATCTGGTTGTAGCTGCGACCCAATACCCAGCGGGACATGAGCTTGAAATCGAAATAGGGCGCTATCTCATTGTCCAGAAACGCCAGCAGCTCCTGGGGATTGTGTCCGCCCTGGGACAGAAAGCCCTTCATGCGGTCGAGCCCCTGGCGCAGGATCTGTTCCGGGGTCTCCACCTCCGCCGGGGCCTGGGCGGGTCGCGACAGGGGAGTGCCCTGCTGGGGGTATGCGGGGTGGTAGCCGCGAGCGCCGTAGGGTTGGGCCTGAACCGCGGTCGTCGTGAACAAGAGCACTGCCGTAGCCGCCAGAAATGGCTTTTTCATGGGTTCTCCTTCCTCGTTAGGATTACGTGGGCCGGGTGGGGCCAGGAGGGGACGGCCGACGCGGCCCGACCCCCCGGCGCCGCGGAGGCGGCATCCCACCATCGCCATACCTTAACCGGAGATCGGCCCGAAGACCATGGCGACGGCCAGGGTCCGCGGGCCCGTCCACGAGGGATTCAGAGGTCGCCGACGAGTTCCTCGACCTCGAACTCGAAGACGATGTCGTCGCCGTCGCTGTCGATGCGTACGTGGCCGCCCTTTTCCAGCTTGCCAAAGAGCAACTCTTCCGCCAGTCCCTTCTTGATCTTCTCCTGGATGAGCCGCGCCATGGGCCGCGCGCCCATGAGGGGGTCGTAGCCGTTGGCGGCCAGCCACGCCCGGGCCTCCTCGGAGACCTCGAGGGTGACGTTCTTGTCCTGGAGCTGGGCCTCCAGCTCGAACACGAACTTGTCCACGACGCTGCCGATGGTGGCGGGGTCCAGGGGCTTGAAGTCGACGATGGCGTCCAGCCGGTTGCGGAACTCCGGCGTGAAGGTCTTCTCGATGGCCTCCCTGGAATCACCGGTATGGTCCTGGCGGGTGAAGCCGATGGAGGCCCGGCTCAGGCGCTCGGCGCCGGCATTGGTGGTCATCACCAGGATGACGTTGCGGAAATCCGCCTTGCGGCCGTTGTTGTCGGTGAGGGTGCCGTGGTCCATCACCTGCAACAGCAGGTTGAAGACGTCCGGATGGGCCTTCTCCACCTCGTCCAGCAACAGCACCGAATGGGGGTGCTTGTTGATGGCGTCGGTAAGCAGACCGCCCTGGTCGAAGCCCACGTAGCCCGGGGGGGCACCGATGAGCCGGGACACGGTGTGACGCTCCATGTACTCGGACATGTCGAAGCGTACCAGCTCGATGCCCATGATGCGGGCCATCTGCCGGGTCACCTCCGTCTTGCCCACGCCGGTGGGGCCGGCGAACAGGAAGGAGCCGATGGGCTTGTCCTGGTTGCCGAGGCCGGAACGGGTCATCTTGATGGCCGCACCCAGGGTGGAGATGGCCTCCTCCTGGCCGTAGACCACCATCTTGAGATCGCGCTCGAGGTTGCGCAGCACATCCTTGTCGTTGCGGGACACGCTCTTCTCCGGGATGCGGGCCATCTTCGCGACGATGGATTCCACCTCACCCACGCCGATGGTCTTGCGGCGCCGGGAAGGCGGCACCAGACGCTGGCGGGCGCCGGCCTCGTCGATGATGTCGATGGCCTTGTCGGGGAGGTGACGGTCGTTGATGTAGCGGTCCGCCAGCTCGGCGGCGGTGCGCAGGGCCTGGCGGGAGTACTTCACCTGGTGGTGCTCCTCGAAGCGGGACTTCAGGCCCTCGAGGATCTTCACCGTATCGTCCACCGAGGGCTCGCTGATGTCGATCTTCTGGAAACGCCGGGCCAGGGCGCGGTCCTTCTCGAAGATGCCGCGGTACTCCTGGTAGGTGGTGGAGCCCACACACTTGAGCTCGCCGGAGGCCAGCATGGGTTTGATGAGGTTGGAGGCGTCCATGACGCCGCCGGAGGCGGCCCCGGCACCGATGATGGTGTGGATCTCGTCGATGAACAGGACGGCCCCTTCCTCCTTGCGGAGCTGGGCCAGCAGGGCCTTGAGGCGCTTCTCGAAGTCGCCGCGATACTTGGTGCCGGCCAGCAGGGCACCCAGGTCGAGGCTGTAGATGACGGCATTGGAGAGGATCTCCGGCACCGCGCCGTCCACCACCATCTTGGCCAGGCCCTCGGCGATGGCCGTCTTGCCGACGCCCGCCTCGCCCACGAACAGGGGGTTGTTCTTGCGCCGCCGGCACAGGATCTGCACCGTGCGCTGGACCTCGTCGCGGCGCCCGATGAGGGGGTCTATCTTGCCCAGCAGGGCCTGTTCGTTGAGGTTGATGGCGTAGTTCTCGAGGGGGCTGTTGGAACCCGCCTCGGCCGGCTTCTCGTCGTCGCCGGGCAGGCCTCCTTCCTCGCTCTCCTCGGCCCCCGACACCTTGGAGATGCCGTGGGAGATGAACTTCACCACGTCGAGCCGTGAAATATCCTGCTTGGACAGGAAGTACACGGCCTGGGATTCCCTTTCGCCGAAGATGGCCACCAGCACGTTGGCACCGGTGACCTCCTTCTTGCCCGAGGACTGGACGTGGAAGACCGCCCGCTGCAGCACCCGCTGGAAGCCGAGGGTGGGCTGGGTCTCGCGATCCTCGTCGGGCCCCAGCAGGGGGGTGTTCTGATCCACGAATTCCAGGAGTTCGGCGCGCAGGCGGTCGAGATCAGCACCGCAGGAACGCAGCACTTTGGAGGCCGCCGGCTCGTCCACCAGGGCCAACAGCAGGTGTTCGACCGTGACGAACTCATGGCGCTTGTCACGGGCCGCCCGGAAGGCGGAATTCAGCGTGTATTCGAGTTCTTTACTCAGCATGTGGGCGCTCCAGAGTCAGTCTCCGGCTCAGGCCGGTTCCATGGTGCACAGCAGGGGGTGCTGGTGTTCACGGGAATGCATATTCACCTGGTGGACCTTCGTTTCGGCGATCTCCCGCGTGTACTGTCCGCAGGTGCCCCGCCCCTCGGTGTGAATCTGCAGCATGATGCGTGTCGCCTTGTCCCGCGGCAGGTTGAAGAAGGTCTCCAGGATCTCCACCACGAAATCCATCGGCGTGTAGTCATCGTTCAACAGAATCACATTGAACAGGGGGGGAACCTTGAGTTTCGGCCGCGCCTTTTCTACGGCGAGGTCATCGTCATTGGTGCGTTCCGGTAAATCAGCCATGGGAAATACGGTGTCTCTTATATCTAGATTGACGGCGTGCAGCTCAGGGAGTTCCCTTTTGCCGCACCCCTCCTACCGGAATAAGGATAGTAGGAGAAGCGGCCGCTGCGAAGGGCGTGCCGATAATCGGCGGATGGAACCCGTCCCGGCGCCGCCGGCCGTTACCAGAACCAGTCTAGGCAGGCGGCGGGGGGCTTTTGCAGGGTCAATCCATGTGGTTAATGATGGCGTCGCCGAAGGCGGAGCAGCTGAGCAGGGTGGCGCCTTCCATGAGGCGCTCGAAGTCGTAGGTCACGTGTTTGGCGGCGATGGCCCCACCCATACCCTTGATGATGAGGTCCGCGGCCTCCGTCCAGCCCAGATGGCGCAGCATCATCTCCGCGGAGAGGATGAGGCTGCCGGGATTCACCTTGTCCTGGCCGGCGTACTTGGGGGCCGTGCCGTGGGTGGCCTCGAACATGGCGGTGGTATCGGAGATGTTGGCGCCGGGGGCGATGCCGATACCCCCCACCTGGGCCGCCAGGGCATCGGAGATGTAGTCGCCGTTGAGATTCATGGTGGCGATGACGCTGTAGTCCTCGGGGCGCAGCAGGATCTGCTGCAGGAAGGCGTCGGCGATGACGTCCTTGATCACTATCGCCTTGCCTGTATTGGGATTTTTGAAGGTGTGCCAGGGGCCGCCGTCCAGGGGTTCGGCGCCGAATTGCTCCCGGGCCAGGGCATAGCCCCAGTCCTTGAAGGCCCCCTCGGTGTATTTCATGATGTTGCCCTTGTGCACCAGGGTCACCGAGGGCCTGTCGTTGTCGATGGCGTACTGGATGGCCTGGCGTACCAGCCGCTCGGTGCCCTCCCGGGACACGGGCTTGATGCCGATGCCGCTGGTGGCGGGAAAGCGGATCTTCTTGACCGCCATGTGCTCCTGCAGGAACTCGATGATGCGGACCGCTTCGGGGCTCTCGGCGGGCCACTCGATGCCGGCGTAGATGTCCTCGGAATTCTCCCGGAAGATCACCATGTCGGTCTTCTCCGGCTCCTTGAGGGGGCTCGGGGTGCCGGGATAGTAGCGGATGGGGCGCAGGCACACGTAGAGATCCAGGTGCTGGCGCAGGGCCACGTTGAGGGAGCGGAAGCCGCCGCCCACGGGGGTGGTGAGGGGACCCTTGATGGAGACCACGCACTCCTGTACCGCGTCGAAGGTCTCGTCGGGCAGGCCGGACTCCTCCCCGTAGACCGCCACCGCCTTCTCCCCGGCGTAGACCTCCATCCAGGCGATGGCGCGCCGGGGGCCGTAGGCCTTGGCCACCGCGGTATCCACCACCTTTTGCATCACCGGGGTGATGTCGGCACCGATGCCGTCCCCCTCGATGAAGGGGATGACGGGATGGTCGGGGACGTGCAGGGTCTTATCGGGGTTGATCTGGATGGTCTCGCCGTCGGCGGGGACCTGGATATGTCGATAGTTCATGATTATTGTCCTGAAGGTTCTCTAAAATTTCGGCATGTGCGAAGTCTAACATGGGTGTTTCGGCGGGTTCGCAAAGGGAAGCCCCGGTAGAGGAAGCGGGACGATGGCCTCTCCGGCATGGCCTGGGAATGCGGTGTGCCCGGATGACCCTTGCCTTTCGTTATATCCCGCCTAATATAGCGCTAACGATTCCACCCATGCCTGTCCGCATGCCTTATGCCCAAAAGGGGGCGCGCCGCCTGTGACTACCATAGTGGATGGCCGGTTCTGGCTGAACATAGAAGGCCATGGGTTCCTCGGGGCCGGGCGTATCGAGCTGCTGGAGCGCATCGACGCCGCGGGTTCCATCGCCGGCGCCGCGCGGGAGATGGGCATGAGCTACAAGGCGGCCTGGGACAATATCGATGCCATGAACAACCTGGCAGAGCAGCCCTTACTGGTGCGGCAGGCGGGCGGCAGGCACGGCGGTGGCACGCGGCTGACGGCCTATGGGCGGCGGGTCATAGACCAGTATCGGGCCGCGGAGCAGGAATACCGTCTGTTCATGGACTTGATGCAACAACACCTCGGGTCGGGACTCAGAGCGGACGACGTCCCTGAAGGATGGAGCTTGATGAGGAGACTGAGTATGCGTACCTCGGCCGGGAACCAGTTCCAGGGCAAGGTGTGCCGATATACCGCCGGGGTCGTGAACGACGTTGTCACCGTGGATATCGGGGACGGTGTGGAGATCGTCGCCGTGGTCACCCACGACGCCGCTCAGTCCCTCGGCCTGTTGCGGGAAGGGCGGGAGGTCCAGGTCCTCATGGATGCCTCCCTGATCATGCTTTGCGAGGAGGATGGCGGCGTGCGTTACAGCGCCCGCAATCGGCTGTGCGGGACCCTGCGGGAGGTGCGGCCGGGAGCGGTCAATGCCGAGGTGAAGCTGGAGTTGGCCGCCGGACGCATCCTTACGGCCATGGTCACCATGGAGGCGGTGGAGGAGGGCTGGCTGCAGGAGGGCGCTCGTGCCTGTGCCTTGATCAAGGCGCCCCACGTGCTCCTCGCCGTCGCCGGATGAGGCCCCTCATGTCCCGCGGTTCCGGGCGCCGAGCGTCCTACGCTTCCGGGACGCGTGGGGGCGGTGGCGTGCGCGGCCGAGCATTTCACCGTCAGTAAAATTGATTGCGGGGGTTGGTCATGGCATATGGTCATTCGGGCAGCGGGCGCAGGGTTCGGGAAGGATTGCTGTTGGCTCTGCTACTCGTGTTCGGGGCCGCCCCTGCTGTCGGCGCGGAGGTCGTGCGTATCGCGGTGGCCTCCAACTTCGCCGCCACCCTCGAGCGTCTCGCCCGGGCCTACGAGGAAACGACGGCAACGCGACTCGTCATCAGCTCCGGATCGTCCGGCAAACATTTTGCCCAGATCCGCCAGGGCGCGCCCTTCGACATCTTTTTTTCGGCCGATGATCAGCGTACCAGGGACCTGGTGGCCGGCGGTCAGGCCGTGGCGGACAGCCGCTTCGTGTATGCCCAAGGCACCCTCGTACTATGGAGTGCCGATGCGGCCCTGGTGCCGGAGGATGGGGCTCGCTTCCTGGGGGAGGGAGATTACCAAAGGCTCGCCATGGCCAATCCCCGCCTCGCCCCCTATGGCGCCGCCGCCGCCGCGGTGCTGGCCGACCTCGACATCACCCTCGCCCGGGGCCGCCTCGTCATGGGGCAGAATATCGGTCAGACCTTCAATTTTGTCACTACGGGCAATGCCGAGGCGGGCTTCGTCGCCTTGTCCCAGGTGCTGAACTATGAACGCGACCACCCGGCCGGTTCACGGTGGAGCCCGGACCCGGGGAGTTACCCGCCCATCCTCCAGGAGGCCGTGCTGCTGACGGAGGCGACGGCAGCTGCCGAGGGACGCAACTTTCTCCAGTGGATACGGGACAGTGCCGAGGCCCGGGAGATCATCGCCAGCGACGGCTACGGGCTGCCCGCGAGGGATCCCGGCGGCTTCCCTACAAGGGCCCATGTTCGTTGACGGCATAAGTGACCAGGACCTCGCGGCCCTGGGGTTGACCCTGCGGCTGGCTGCGGTGACCACCGTCATCCTGGTCATACTGGGCACGCCGCTGGCCTGGTGGCTCTCCCGCACCCGCGCCCGCGGCAAGCTCGTCGTCGAGGCCGTCGTAGCCCTGCCGCTGGTTCTGCCGCCCACCGTACTCGGCTTCTACCTGCTGTTGCTGTTGGGGGCCCAGGGGCCCATCCAGGCCCTGGGAGGACCGTCCCTCGCCTTTACTTTCACCGGCCTGGTAATCGGCTCGGTGTTCTATTCCCTGCCCTTCGTGGTGCAGCCCTTGCAGAATGCCTTCGCCAGCGTAGGCGAAGCCACCCTGGAGGCGGCGGCGTCCCTGCGGGCCGGGCCCTGGGATCGCTTCGTCACCGTGGTATTGCCCCTGTCCCTGCGCGGCTATCTCACCGCCGTCACCCTGGGCTTCGCCCATACGGTGGGCGAGTTTGGCGTGGTGCTGATGATCGGCGGCAACATCCCGGGCGAGACCCAGGTGGTCTCCATCGCCATCTACGAACACGTGGAGGCGGTGGACTACGGCTCCGCCCACCTGCTGTCGGCGCTGCTGCTGGGGCTGTCCTTCCTGATGCTCCTGGCCCTCTACGTCCTCAACGGGCGCTTCCAGTTGGCCAACAGGTGAGCCGCGTACCGTGACCATCGAGGCGAGATTCGAGCTGCATCGTCCGGAGTTCACCCTGGATGTGGACCTCCGCATCGCGGGTCGCGGCGTGACGACCCTGTTCGGCCGTTCCGGGTGCGGCAAGACCACGTTGCTGCGTTGTATGGCCGGTCTCGAGCCGACCGCCACGGGACGGCTGGTGGTGGGCGGTGACATCTGGCAGGACGCCGCCACCGCTGTGCCACCCCACCGGCGTGCCATCGGCTACGTGTTTCAGGAGGGACGGCTTTTTCCCCACCTGACGGTGCGGGGTAACCTGGAATACGGCTACCGGCGCATCGCCCGGGAACGACGTCTGGTCAAGCCCGCCGAGGTGAGCGACCTGCTCGGCCTCGAACCCCTGCTCGGTCGCCGGCCCCATGAGCTTTCCGGCGGCCAGCGTCAGCGGGTGGCCATCGGCCGCGCCCTCCTCACCGGCCCGCGCATCCTGCTCATGGATGAGCCCCTGGCGGCCCTGGATGCCATGAGCAAACAGGAGATCCTGCCCTATCTGGAGCGGCTTCACGACGAATTGCAGATCCCCGTCCTCTATGTCAGCCACGCCCTGGAAGAGGTGGTGCGGCTCGCCGATCACATGGTGCTGATGGCCGACGGGCGGGTGCTTGCCCACGGCGGGCTCCGGGACCTGCTCACCCGGGCCGATCTGCCCCTCGCCCATGGCCAAGGGGCCTCGACCGTCATCGAGGCCGAGGTCCGGCGCCACCATGATCGCCATCACCTGACGGAACTCGCATTCCCCGGCGGCACCCTCATGGTGTCCCGGGAGGATGTCCGGGAAGGCCAGCGCCTGCGGGTACGCATCATGGCCCGGGATGTCGCCATCAGTCTTTCGCGGCCCCGGGATTCCAGCGTTCTGAACTGCCTGCCGGTACGGGTGCTGGAGGTCACGGCGGATCCCCACCCCGGCCACGTGCTGATGCGTCTCGGGCTCCAGGACCAGGTCCTCCTGGCCCGTATCACCAGACGCTCCCTGGAGCACCTCGGGCTGGTGCCGGACATGGCGGTTCACGCCCTCGTCAAGGGTGTGGCTATTACCTGACAGGGACAGCCCGCCGAGGGTCTCCCGGGGAGGGTGGGCCTTGATTAACCATATTGAAAAATATAGACTTCGCTGTTCCTTGGGAATCGCTGCCTAAAGGTAGATGAACGACGGTCCGGGGCAGGCGATTAGCGTTCTGCCGGTCAGGAGAAACCCCTCGTGGGTTTTTTTTTTGCCGGCCCCCAGGCAGGGGAGCCGTGGATGGCGTTCAGGAAGCTACTCACCCTGGGTGCAATTCCGAGGCAGGTCATGATCCCGGCCGGTTGTGTGCACCTCCTTTGAGTGGTCGGGCACGACCAGGTGGGAATTAGCAGTGGGCCTCGGGCCCATTTTTTATTTGTTTTACTCGGTTGGGTTTGACGCGGTTGAGATGGCTAGCAGACCGAACAGATTGAACGAAGTGGTTGCGTCGGGGGTCGAGGCCCTCGGCTACGAACTCGTGGGCGTCGAGCTGGATAGTGGGGGCGGCCGCCGGGTGCTGAGGATCTATATCGATCACCCCGATGGCATCACCCTGGAGGACTGTGAGCGGGTGAGCCATCAGGTCAGCGGGGTGTTGGACGTGGAGGATCCCATCCAGGGGAACTACCTTTTGGAGGTGTCGTCCCCCGGCGTGGAGCGGCCGCTGTTCGAGGCCGGGCACTATGAGCGTTTCATAGGCGCCCGGGTACGGGTGAAGCTGCACGATCCGTTGAATGGACGGCGCAAGCTCAAGGGTTTAATCGTGGCGTGCGATCAGGGTGTGGTCACCCTGGATGAGGACGGCGAACGTTGGGAGATTCCCCTCGCCGACATCTCCAGGGCGAATCTGATCGCCGAAGCATAAGCGTTATTGGGGTCGTTAAATGACTAAAGAGATCCTGCTGGTAGCAGAGGCGGTTTCGAACGAGAAGGGTGTGTCCAAGGACATCATCTTCGAGGCCATCGAAGCCGCGTTGGCCACGGCCACCAAGAAGAGGCATGGTGGCGAGATCGACGTGCGTGTCAGTATCGACCGCGCGACCGGCGACCACAGCACCTTCCGTCGCTGGCTGGTGGTGCCGGACGACGTGGACACCGGGACGGACCTGGATACCGGGACGATGGAGCCGACGCAGGTCACGGAGGCCGTGGCCGGGTCGGAATCCGATGAGGACGAGGAGCCCTTCGAGTTTTCGGCGGAGCGCCACATGCGCCTGTCGGAGGCGCGGGAGCGCGACCCGGAGGTCCAGGTCGGGGATTATATCGAGGAGCCCATCGAGTCGGTGGAGTTTGGCCGTATCGCCGCCCAGACCGCCAAGCAGGTCATCGTGCAGAAGGTGCGCGAGGCCGAGCGTGCCCAGGTGGTGGAGGCCTATGAGGACCGTCGCGGCGAGTTGGTGACGGGCATCGTCAAGCGCCTGGAGCGGGGCAACATCATCATCGACCTCGGCAGCAATGCCGAGGCGGTCATTCTGAAAGAGGAGATGATCCCGCGGGAGGCCATCCGCGCCGGTGACCGGGTCAGGGGCTATCTGCGGGACGTCCGCTCCGAGGCCCGGGGGCCACAGCTCTTCGTCAGCCGCACGGCGCCGCAGCTGCTCATCGAGCTGTTCAAGCTGGAGGTGCCGGAGATCGGCGAGGGCCTCATCGAGATCAAGGCGGCGGCGCGCGACCCGGGTTCCCGGGCCAAGATCGCCGTGCTCACCCGCGAGCCGCGCATCGACCCCGTGGGGGCGTGCGTGGGCATGCGCGGCTCCCGCGTACAGGCGGTATCCAACGAGCTGGCGGGCGAGCGGGTGGATATCGTGCTGTGGGACGACAACCCGGCGCGCTTCGTGGTCAACGCCATGTCGCCCGCCGAGGTGGTGTCCATCGTGGTCGACGAGGATGCCCACGCCATGGATGTCGCGGTAAACGAGGAGATGCTGTCCCAGGCCATCGGCCGCGGCGGTCAGAACGTGCGGCTGGCGAGTGAGCTCACGGGCTGGACCCTCAACGTGATGTCCGAGGAACAGGCCGACGAGAAGAGCGAGGCCGAGGCGGAGAAGCTTCAGGCCATGTTCATGGAGGCCCTCGACGTGGACGAGGAAGTGGCCGCCATCCTGGTGGCGGAGGGCTTCACCACCATAGAGGAACTGGCCTACGTGCCGGCTCAGGAGATGGTGCAGATCGAGGAGTTCGACGAGGGCATGGTGGAAGAATTGCGCTCGCGCGCCGCCGATGTCCTGCTGACCCGCGCCATCGTCTCGGAGGAACGGGCCGAGGGCGGCACCAGCCAGGACCTCATGAGCCTCGCTGGCATGTCCGCCGAGCTCGCCGCGTCGTTGCGGGAGAGCGGCATCGATACGGTGGACGACCTGGCGGAGTATGCCGTCGATGAACTGCTCGAGGTCGCTGAGGTGGATCCCGGTCTCGCCGGCGATCTGATCATGGCCGCGCGGGCCTCCTGGTTTGAAGAAGAACAGCGGGACGACGCGTCCAGCTGAGCGAAGGTCGAAGAGGCAAGTTATGGCAGAGGTTACCCTGAGACAGTTCGCCGACGTCCTCGGCGTACCGGTGGATCGGCTCCTGACGCAGTTGCAGGAGGCGGGCGTCGGCACCAAGACGCCGGAGGATTCCATCGACGAGGTGGAAAAAAAGAAGCTGCTGACCCATCTGCGGGAACGTCATGGCAAGGGCGATACGCCGAGCGCGGCGCCGGAGAAACGTATCTCCCTGAAGCGCAAGACCGTCAGCGAACTGTCCCTGTCGGCGGAGAAGAAGGGTCGCGGTACCACCGGCGCGCGCAAGACCGTCACGGTGGAGGTCCGCAAGCGTCGCAGCTACGCCAAGCCTGGTGAAGAGGGTGCCGGCGCGGTGGACGACGCCGAGCTCAAGGCCCAGCAGGAGGTCAACAAACAGGCCCTCCTGGAAGAGGCCAAGCGTCGCCAGAAGGACCTCGGTGAGAAGCTGCGGGTCGAGGAAGAGGCCCGTCGTGAGGCGGAGGAGCGCGAGCGCAAGGAGCGTGAGGAAAAGCGTCGCCAGGACGAAGTCAGGCGCCAGCAGGAGGAAGAGGAGGCCAAGCGCCGGGAAGCGGATGACGCGGTACGCCGCGAGGCCGAGGAGAGCGCACGCCTGGCCAAGGAGGCCGAGGAACTGCGGCTGAAGGCGGAGGCCGAGCAGGCCGCCCCCAAGCGCGCCAAGGAGAAGCCTGCCCAGGAGAAGGCGAAGAAGGACAAGGAGAAGGGTCCCACCCGTTACGGCCGCGAGCAGATCCACGTGGCCACCGACAAGCGCGGCAAGCGCAAGACCCGGGGCCGGCCACGGGCGGGTCACGGGGCGGCGGCGGCCTCCGGTCAGCACGGCTTCGCCAAGCCCACGGCGCCCATCGTCCGCGAGGTGAGTATCCCCGAGACCATCTCCGTGGGAGAACTGGCCCAGAAGATGTCCGTCAAGGCCACGGAGGTGATCAAGACCATGATGGGCATGGGCAGCATGGTGACCATCAACCAGGTGATCGACCAGGAAACGGCCATGGTGGTGGTGGAAGAGATGGGACACAGGCCCAAGCTCCTCAAGGAGAACGCCCTGGAGGAAGAGGTATTGCAGGCGGCCCAGCCCGAGGATCGGGAATCCACCACACGGCCCCCGGTGGTCACCATCATGGGCCATGTGGACCACGGCAAGACGTCCCTGCTGGACCATATCCGCAAGGCCACGGTGGCCGCCGGCGAGGCCGGTGGCATCACCCAGCACATCGGCGCCTACCATGTGACCACGCCGCGGGGCACCATCAGCTTCCTGGATACCCCCGGCCATGCGGCCTTTACGGCCATGCGGGCCCGGGGTGCCAAGGTCACCGATATCGTCATCCTGGTGGTGGCGGCCGACGACGGCGTCATGCCCCAGACCATCGAGGCCGTTCAGCACGCCAAGGCGGCGGGGGTGCCCCTCATCGTGGCGGTGAACAAGATCGACCGCGAGGATGCCGACCCGGACCGCGTCAAGCAGGAGCTCACCGTCCATGAGGTGATACCCGAGGAGTGGGGTGGCGAGAACATCTTCGTGCACGTATCGGCCATCACCGGCGAGGGCCTCGACGACCTGCTGGAGGCCATCCTGCTCCAGAGCGAGGTGATGGAGCTCTCCGCCCCCACCGAGGGGGCGGCCGTGGGCGCGGTCATCGAATCGCGCCTCGACAAGGGCCGCGGTCCGGTGGCCACCATCCTGGTGCGGGAGGGTACCCTGCGCAAGGGGGACATCCTGTTGTGCGGTCAGGAATACGGCCGCGTGCGCATGCTCATCGACGAGCGGGGCCAGGAGGTGGAGAGCGCCGGCCCCTCCATTCCCGTGGAGATGCTCGGTCTGTCCGGCACCCCCAACGCCGGCGACGAGGCCGTAGTGGTGCCCGATGAGCGCAAGGCGCGGGAGATCGCGCTGTTCCGCCAGGGCAAGTATCGCGAGGTACGGCTGGCCAAGCAGCAGGCGGCGAAGCTGGAGAACGTTTTCTCCCAGATGGAAGAGGGCGAGACCTCCAGCGTCAACCTGGTGATCAAGGCGGATGTCCAGGGCTCTGCGGAGGCCCTGCAGGAGGCCCTGGAGAAGCTTTCCTTCGAAGAGGTGAAGGTGAAGATCCTGGGCGCCGGCGTGGGCGGGATCAACGAGACGGACGTCAACCTGGCCATCGCCTCCGATGCCGTCATCATCGCCTTCAACGTGCGTGCCGATGCCACCGCCCGGCGTCTCATAGAGACGGAGGGCGTGGATGTCCACTATTACAGCGTCATCTACGACGTCATCGACGAGGTCAAGAAGGCCATCAGCGGCAAGCTCGCGCCGGAGTTCAAGGAAGAGTTCGTCGGGCTGGCCGAGGTGCGGGACGTGTTCCGCTCGCCGAAGCTGGGCGCCATCGCCGGATGCATGGTCATCAACGGCGTGGTGCGTCGCCACAACCCCATCCGCGTGCTGCGGGACAACGTGGTCATCTTCGAGGGCGAGCTGGAATCCCTGCGGCGTTTCAAGGATGACGTCGGCGAGGTGAAGGCCGGCATGGAGTGCGGCATCGGCGTCAAGAACTACAACGACGTCAAGCCGGGGGACCAGATCGAGGTGTACCAGACCATCCAGGTGGAGCGCACCCTGTGATGCCCCTGCGGGGCGGGAATTACGCCTGATGCCACGGGAGTTCGGTCGTACCGACCGCATGGCGGATCAGATCCAGCGTGAGCTGGCCGACCTGTTGCAACGGGAGGTCCATGACCCCCGCCTGCACGGCATCACCGTGTCCGGGGTGAAGGTGTCCCGGGATATGGCCGTCGCCAAGGTCCACGTTTCCAGCGTGCTGGAGGATCACGACCCCAAGGAGCTGATGGCCGCCCTCGGGCGCGCCGCCGGCTTCCTGCGCTCGGGGCTCGCCAAGCGCCTGCGCACCCGCACGGTCCCCGAACTGCGTTTCCTGTATGACGACTCGGTGGAGAAGGGGCACCACCTGGCATCCCTCATCGAGCAGGCGGTGGACAGCGACCGCGCCAATGAACAATCGCGAGAGGAAGACTGATCATGGGTCGAAGGCGCCAGCATGGGCGCAATGTCACCGGCATCCTGTTGCTCAACAAGGCGGCGGGCCTGAGTTCCAACGAGGCCCTGCAGCAGGTCAAGCGCCTGTTTCGGGCCCGCAAGGCGGGACACACGGGCAGCCTGGACAAGCTGGCCACGGGACTGCTGCCCATCTGCTTCGGCGAGGCCACCAAGATGTCGGGCTTCCTGCTGAACTCCGACAAGCACTACCGCGCCACCTTCAAGCTCGGCGAGAAGACCCGCACCGGCGACACCGAGGGTGAGGTCATGGAACGTCGCCCCGTGCCGCCCCTGACGGCGGCGCAGGTGGAAGAGGCCATGGCCCGTTTCCGTGGCGAGATCCAGCAGATACCGCCCATGCATTCCGCCATCAAGCAGGGCGGACAGCCCCTCTACAAGCTGGCCCATCAGGGGCTCGAGGTGGAGCGTGAACCCCGTACCGTGACCATTTACGGCTTCGAGCTCGTCGCCCAGCGGGAGGACGAGCTGGATGTGGACGTACGCTGTTCCAAGGGCACCTACATCCGCACCCTGGCGGAGGACCTCGGCGAGTTTCTGGGCTGCGGGGCCCATGTCTCGGTGCTCCACCGCATCGGCGCTGGGCCCTTCGATGCCGGCCAGATGGTAAGCGTGGAAGAGTTGCAGGAAATCGCCGCCGAGGGCACCCACCATCTGGACAAACTCCTGCTGCCCGCCGATACGGCGGTGGCCCAATGGCCGGAGATCCGGCTGTCGAAGGATCTGTCCTTCTATATGCACCAGGGGCAGGCGGTCATGGTGCCCCGGGCCCCCACCTCGGGCTGGGTGCGGCTTTACGACGTGGACAAGGGCTTCATCGGCGCGGGGGAGGTGCTGGACGACGGACGCATCGCGCCGCGGCGCCTGCTGGCGGGGCACGGATAGGCAGTCCGGTCCTTGTTAAGACAAAGGGTTAGGGATTAACATACCCGGT
This sequence comes from Thiotrichales bacterium, assembly GCA_011389995.1. Taxonomy (GTDB): domain Bacteria; phylum Pseudomonadota; class Gammaproteobacteria; order JAABTG01; family JAABTG01; genus JAABTG01. Next base: position 44,561 of record JAABTG010000004.1, on the reverse strand, counting down.
TTTTGAGACACGAGATCCTTGTGGGAGTCCATCTTCAATGGCACTGAATGCAGAAAGCAAAAGCGAAATAGTCAAGCAATATCAAAGGGGTACGGCGGATACCGGTTCCCCGGAGGTGCAGGTGGCCCTGCTGACGGCGGAGATCGAGCATCTCTCGGGCCACTTCAAGACCCATATCCATGACCACCATTCCCGCCAGGGTCTGCTGCGCAAGGTCAGTCAGCGGCGCAATCTGCTGGACTATCTGAAGAGGAAGGACCTCGATCGCTATCGCGAGCTCATCGGCCGTCTCGGCCTGCGGCGCTGATGGCCACGGGCCGGCGGGGCAGGGGTCCCGCCGTCCGCCGTTCCCAGGACCCTTCTTCATCGCAACAGCCTCAGGAAACGCCATGACTCCCATTACCAAATCCGTCCAATACGGCAATCACACCCTGACCCTGGAGACCGGCAAGGTCGCCCGCCAGGCCACGGGGGCGGTCATCGCCTCCCTGGGAGACACCAAGGTCCTGGCCACCGTGGTGGCCGAGAAGGAGGCCCGCGAGGGGCGCGATTTCTTTCCCCTCACCGTCGAGTACCAGGAACGCACCTACGCCGCCGGCAAAATACCCGGCGGTTTTTTTCGTCGTGAAGGCCGCCCCAGCGAGAAGGAGATCCTCACCTGTCGCCTCATCGACCGGCCCATCCGGCCCCTGTTCCCCAAGGGCTTCACCAACGAGGTACAGGTGATCATCACGGTCATCGATCTCGACCCCGACATCGACCCGGACGTGCCCTCCCTCATCGGCGCCTCCGCCGCCATGGCCATCTCCGGCCTGCCCTTCAACGGTCCCGTGGGGGCCGCCCGGGTGGGTTACCGCGACGGCGAGTTTCTGCTCAACCCCGGCCTCGCCGAGTTGGCTGAGTCGCAGCTCGATCTGGTGGTGTCCGGCACCGAACACGCGGTGCTGATGGTGGAGTCCGAGGCCCGGGAACTGCCCGAGACGGTGATGCTCGACGCGGTGCTGTTCGGTCACCAGGAGCAGCAGAAGGTCATCGGTCTCATCAAGGAACTGAAGGCGGAGGCCGGCAAGCCCGAGTGGACGGTGACGCCGCCCGCCGTGGACGAGGACCTCGCTGCCGCGGTGGAATCCGCCGCCGGCGAGGCCATCCGCGAGGCCTATGGCATCGCCGACAAGATGGCCCGCTACGAGCGCCTCGGCGAGGTCCGCAGTGGCGTGGTGGCCGAGCTCGCCGCCGGCGACGAGGCCCGCTGGAGTGAGGGCGAGGTGGCAGCCGCCGTGGGCAAGCTGGAGAAGAAGATCGTGCGCAGCCAGGTGCTGGCCGGCCAGCCCCGCATCGACGGCCGTGATACCCGCACCGTGCGCCCCATCTCGGTGGAGGTGGGGGTGCTCAAGCGCACCCATGGTTCAGCCCTGTTCACCCGCGGCGAGACCCAGGCCCTGGTGGTGGCCACCCTCGGCACCGAGCGGGACGCCCAGATCATCGACGCCATCGAAGGCGAGCGTCGCGAGCCCTTCATGCTGCACTACAACTTCCCCCCCTACTGCGTCGGGGAGACGGGACGCGTCGGTACCCCCAAGCGTCGCGAGATCGGCCACGGCCGGCTGGCCAAGCGGGGCATTCAGGCGGTCATGCCCACCCTGGTGGAGTTCCCCTACGTCATCCGCGTGGTGTCGGAGATCACCGAGTCCAACGGCTCCAGCTCCATGGCCTCGGTATGCGGCACCAGCCTGTCCCTGATGGACGCCGGCGTGCCCATCAAGGCCCCGGTGGCCGGTATCGCCATGGGCCTCATCAAGGAGGGTGACCGGTTCCAGGTGTTGTCGGACATCATGGGCGACGAGGACCACCTCGGTGACATGGACTTCAAAGTAGCCGGCACCGCCAGCGGCGTCAGTGCCCTGCAGATGGACATCAAGATCGACGGCATCACCCGCGAGATCATGGAGACGGCCCTGGAGCAGGCCAAGGAAGGGCGCATGCACATCCTCGGCGAGATGGCCAGGGTCATCGATCGGCCGCGCGAGGACATGTCCACCTTCGCGCCACGCATCATGACCATCAAGATCAACCCCGACAAGATCCGCGACGTCATCGGCAAGGGCGGGGCCACCATCCGCGCCCTCACCGAGGAGACGGGCGCCACCATCAACGTGACGGACGACGGCACCGTCTCCATCGCCTCGGTGGACAGCGCCGCAGGGGAGGAGGCCAGGCGGCGTATCGAGCAGCTCACCACCGACGTCCAGGTGGGGGTGGTCTACGAGGGCCGGGTGGCCCGTCTCATGGATTTTGGTGCCTTCGTCACCATCCTGCCGGGCAAGGACGGCCTGGTGCACATCTCCCAGATCTCGGACGAGCGGGTGGAGAAGGTCAGCGACAAGCTGTCCGAGGGTGACACCATCAAGGTGAAGGTGCTGGAAGTGGACAAGCAGGGCCGTATCCGCCTGTCCATGAAGGCGGTCGCCGAGGGCGAGTCGGCGGCGGTCTGAGCCCGCCGCCAGCACCGTAGTACAAAGGGGCCGCAAGGCCCCTTTTTTTGGTTTGCCCCACGTGGGCACCCTGGGCGGCCCCGGGCCGCCGTCCCGAGTCAACGGCGGCTAAGACCCATGCTCTCGACCCTGAGTACCCTGCTGATACGGCGCTTCCCCTACATCGCCATCGCCTTCGCGGCGTTGGCGGTGGCGGTGCCCGATTTTTTCATCCCGGCGCGGGTGGCCATCGTGCCCCTGCTGGGGCTGGTGATGTTTGCCATGGGCATGACCCTGCGCCTCGCGGATTTTCGGGCCGTGGCCCGACGGCCCCGGGTGGTGGGGCTGGGGGTGCTGCTGCAGTTCACCGTCATGCCCTTCGCCGCCTGGCTGGTGGCGGTGGCCTTCGGGCTGCCGCCCCAGCTGGTGGCGGGCATGGTGCTGGTGGGGGCGAGCCCGGGCGGCACCGCCTCCAACGTCATCTGTTATCTGGCCCGCGGCGACGTCGCCCTGTCCATCACCCTCACCGCCGTGTCCACCGTGATGGCCATCGCCGTGACTCCTTTCCTCACCTGGCTCTACGTGGGCCAGACTGTGCCGGTGCCCGTCACCGGCATGCTGTGGGATATCGCCAGGATAGTCCTCCTGCCGGTGTTCGCCGGCGTCGCCCTTAATACCTGGCTGGGGGAACGCCTGGGGCCGGCACGGGAGTTGTTCCCGGCGGTCTCCGTACTGGCCATCGTGCTCATCATCGCCATCATCGTGGCCCTCAACGCCCACCAGCTGGGGAGCATTGGTCTGGCCGTGGTGGGAGCGGTCATGGTGCACAACCTGCTGGGGCTGGCGGGTGGCTACTGGGTGCCGCGCCTGCTGGGTTATGACGCCCGCACCTGCCGCACCCTGGCCATCGAGGTGGGGATGCAGAATTCCGGCCTGGGGGTCGCCCTGGCCATCAAGCATTTCTCTCCCCTGGCGGCACTGCCGGGCGCGGTGTTCAGCATCTGGCACAATCTCTCCGGCGCTTCCCTGGCCGCCCAGTGGGCCCGCCGTCCCCCGCCCTAGGCCTCGCCCCACCACTCCGCCGTCCCCCCGTAGGAGCGGGCTTGCCCGCGAACATCGGCCCCGAACGGACCACCGTGGTCTGTTCGCGCCCAAGGGCGCTCCTACAGGGGGCCCATCCCCGGCCGCGGGGGGACATCTCCCGTAGGAGCGGGCTTGCCCGCGAACAGCGGCCCCGAACGGACCACCGTGGTCCGTTCGCGCCCAAGGGCGCTCCTACAGGGGGGCCATCCCCGGTCGGGGGGCGCGGGAGGGCGCTTCTTGGGTATAGACTGGAAGTTTGCCCACAGCATCATTGGGAGCCTGCACCATGTCATCAGATAATCTTCCCCTCGTCCTGGAAAACGTGTGGATCACCATGGCGGATGGCTGTTCCCTGGCAGCGAAGATCTGGTTGCCGGCGGACGCGGAGCAGACGCCCGTCCCCGCCATCCTGGAGTACATCCCCTACCGTAAGCGCGACCACAAGGCGGTGCGGGATGAGGAGATCCACGGTTTCTTTGCCCGCCACGGCTACGCCGGCGTGCGCGTGGACGTGAGGGGCAGCGGCGATTCGGAGGGGATCCTGCGGGACGAGTACCTGCAGCAGGAACTGGATGACGGCCTGGAGGTCATGCGCTGGCTCGCGGCCCAGCCCTGGTGCTCGGGCAAGGTGGGGATCTTCGGCCTGTCCTGGGGTGGCTTCAACGGCCTGCAACTGGCCGCCCTGCAGCCGCCGGAGCTGGGGGCGGTGATCTCCGTGTGTTCGTCCGACGACCGTTACGCCGACGATGTCCACTACATGGGGGGATGCCTGCTCACGGACAACCTGTCCTGGGCATCCACCATGTTCGGTTTCAATTCCTGTCCCCCCGACCCCCAGGTGGTGGGCGAGCGATGGCGCGACATGTGGCAGGAGCGCCTGGAAGGCAGCGGCCTGTGGATCAAGAACTGGCTGGAGCACCAGCGTCGGACCGAATTCTGGAAGCACGCCTCGGTGTGCGAGGACTACGGTGCCATCCAGGTGCCGGTGATGGCGGTGAGTGGCTGGGCCGATGGCTACTCCAACACGGTGTTCAGGCTGTTGCGCCATCTCAAGGTGCCGCGTCGCGGCCTGGTGGGCCCGTGGGGCCACAAATACCCCCACATGGGCGGTCCGGGACCGTCCATCGATTTCCTCGGGGAGTGTGTGCGCTGGTGGGACCAGTGGCTGAAGGGCATCGAGCGGGGTGTGGATGGCGATCCCATGCTGCGGGCCTGGATGCTGGACCGCCGCAACCCGCTGCAGCCGGAGATCACCGGCCACTGGGTGGCCGAGGAACAGTGGCCGAGCACCCGTGTAGGGCCCCGCAGCTTCATCATCGACCGCCGCGGCCTGCTGCCGGAGGATGACGACGCCGCCATCGAGGGCGACGAACTCACCATCCAGAGCCCGCTTCACGTGGGCCTGTTCGCCGGCAAATGGTGCTCCTATGCGGAGGTCACCGATCTGCCCTCGGACCAGCGCCTGGAGGATGGCGGCTCCCTGGTCTTCGACACCCGGCCGGTGGAAGAGGAATTGGAGATACTGGGGGCGGCCGAGGTGGAGCTCGACCTCAGCGCCGACAAGCCCCTGGCCATGGTGGCGGTGCGTCTGTCCGACGTGGCGCCCAACGATCGCGCCACCCGGGTCACCTTCGGGGTGCTCAATCTGGCGCACCGCGACAGCCACGAGGAGCCGGCCGAGCTGCAACCGGGGCAACGCTACCGTATCCGCGTCAAACTCAACGAGATCGCCCAGCGTTTCCTGGCCGGTCACCGCATCCGCCTGGCCATCTCCAGCTCCTACTGGCCCCTGGCCTGGCCGGCCCCGGAACCGGTGCGCCTCACCCTCTATACCGAGGGATGCCGCCTGCACCTGCCCCAACGTGAGTCGCGCCCCGCAGACGACGATCTGCGGGACCTCGGGGTGCCGCGCCACGCGCCGGGGCCGCCCACCACCCTGCTGGCGCCCGCCGAACGCCACTGGACGGTGCGCCATAACCTGGCCACCAACGAGGTGGCCCTGGACGTGGTCAACAACGACGCCCGGGTGCGCCTGGACGACCTGGGGCTGGCCTTCGGGCGCAACGTCCACGAGTGTTATAGTTATCGTAACGAGCGTTACGATACCGTGCGCGGGGAGGTCACCCATGAACGGTCCTTCGAACGCGGCGACTGGCAGGTACGAACGGTCACCTACACAGTCCTTACCTCCACCCGTACCCATTTCGTGATTCGCGCCACCCTGGATGCCTACGAGGGCGACCTGCGTGTCTTCAGCAAGAGTTGGGACGAGTCCGTGGCCAGGGACTTCATCTGACGGGGCTGGACAACATCATGAGCAAGAAAAACGTCTTCATCATCGGGCTGGACGACTTCAACCGCGAGAAGCTGGAGCGGCTGCCCCAGGCCGGGGAGTGCGCCTTCCATGGGGCGCTGGATAAGAGCGACATCCGTAACATCGACGCCTTCGACGTGCCGGCCCTCATCGACAAGGCGACGGCGACCATGGAGGCCTTCGACGGCACCATCGATGCCGTGGCCACCTACTGGGACTTCCCCGGCACCCTGATGGTGGCCATCCTGGCCGAGCGCTTCGGCGTACCCGGCCCCTCCCTGGAGGTCATGTTCAAGTGCGAGCACAAATACTGGAGTCGCCTCGAGCAGCAGAAGGCCATCCCGGGCAATGTCCCGCCCTTCCGGGCCTTCGACCCCCACGATGAGAACGCCTACGGCAAGCTGCAGTTGATGCCGCCGTTCTGGATCAAGCCCATCAAGTCCTACCGCTCCTTCCTCGCCTTCGAGATCAGCGATGAGCACCAGTTCTATGGGGTGATGGAGATCTGCCGGGACCGCCAGGGCTTCATCGTCGAACCCTTCCGCCAGCTGTTGAAGACCTACGACATGCCCGACGAGATCGCCGGGATGAGCGAGACCTTCGTGGCCGAATCCCCCATCAGCGGCGCCCAGTGCACCCTGGAGGGCTATGTCCACGAAGGTAACGTGGTGGTCTACGGGGTGGTGGATTCCATCCGCACCCCCGACAGCTCGTCCTTTTCCCGCTACGAGTATCCCTCGGCGCTGCCCCTGGAGATCCAGCACCGGATGATCGACGTGGCACGCCTGGCGGTGGGCCAGATCGGGCTGGACAACAGCCCCTTCAACGTGGAGTTCTTCTACGACCAGACGGCCGACAAGGTGTGGCTGCTGGAGATCAATCCGCGGGTGTCCCAGGCCCACAGCGACATGTTCGAAAAGGTGGTGGGCATTTCCCACCTGTCGGTGATGGTGGACCTGGCCCTCGGGCGCAAGCCCAAACCCCTGGAGCGCGCCGGGCAGTTCAACGTGGCGGCCCACTTCATGCTGCGCACCGTGGACCGCGGCCGCGTCACCCGCATACCCAGCGACGAGGCCATCGCCCGCATTACCCAGCGCCAACCCGGGACCGAGGTCAAGATCGCGGTGAAACCGGGCCAGCACCTCACCGAACTGCAGGGCCAGGACATGTACAGCTTCGAGTTGGCCCAGGTATACATCGGCGGCCGCGACCAGATGGAACTGCTGGACAAATACGACGAGGCCCTCGCCGCCCTGCAGTTCGACATCGAGAAGGATCCGGAAGTGGTGGTTTCCTAGCTGGTAGAGGGCGGGTCGCCCCGGCCCCTCTGCCAGCCAGGGTGGCTGGAGGCGGTGGCGGAGGCGAAGGCCCGGGGAAGGTTTCCGCACCGACTCCTCAGCCGTTGCGGCGGGCGATGCGCCGGTCCACCTCGGAGGCGAGCTGCCGGAGGGCCGGAGCGATGCGCACCGCATAGGCCGGCGAGGCCGTCTCCAGGCCGCGCAGGGGGGCGGGCAGGGCCGCGAGCTCGTCCGCCACCCGGCGGCGTATGGTCTCCAGATCGGGCAGGGGTTCCAGCAAACGGCCGCCGGCCATTATCGGTCGAATCAGCGCCTTTCCCGATGGCGCGTCACCTTCCACGGTGAGAATGTCGTGGTCGGGGATGCCACGGTCGTCGTAGTGGCGGTGGACCTGCTTGCGTCCGGGCCAGGTGGACTTGCCCTCGGAGCGCTTGCGCCGGGCCTCGCCGGCGTATTCCTGCAGCTTGTAGGCGCAGTCCAGATACGGGGCGTCGGCGGAGGTGTCGAGGCGGGTGCCGATGCCGAAGCCGTCGATGGGCGCGTCCTCCGCCTGCAGCCGGGCGAGACGGTGCTCGTCGAGGCTGCCGCTGCTGAAGATGGTGGTGGCCTCCAGTCCACCGCGGTCGAGGATCGCCCGCACCCTGCGGGCATGGGCCGCCAGTTCCCCGCTGTCCAGGCGTACGGCCTTCACGGTGATGCCCTGCTCCTGCAGGCGCGGCGCCAGGGCCACCACCTTCTCGGCGCCGGCCTCGGTGTCGTAGGTATCGATGAGCAGCACGACGTTCTGCGGGCAGGCGTGAGCGAAGGCCGCAAAGGCCTCTTCCTCCACGTCGTGGGCCTCCACGAAGGAGTGGGCCATGGTGCCGGAGCTGGGGACGCCGAAGCACTGCTCGGCCAGCACCGTGGCACTGCCGGCGAAGCCGGCCAGATAGCTGGCGCGGGCGGCATAGAGGCCCGCTTCCGCGCCGTGGGCCCGGCGCATGCCGAAGTCCACCAGCCGCTTGTCGGGGGCGGCCAGCACACAGCGCGCCGCCTTGGAGGCCACCAGGGTCTGCAGATGCAGGATGTTGATCAGCCGGCTCTCCACCAGTTGGGCCTGGGGCAGGGGGGCGGTGACCCGCAGGATGGGTTCGTCGGCGAAGAAGGGCGTGCCCTCGGCCATGGCATGGACGTCGCCCGTGAAGCGCAGGTCTTCCAGCCACGTCAGGAAGTCGGAATCGAAGTGGCCGCTGTGCTCCATCCATTCCAGTTCGGTGGGGGTGAAATGGAGGCCCTGGAGGTATTCGACGGCCTGCTCCAGGCCCGCCGCAAGCAGGAAGTTACGCCCCGGCGGCAGTTCCCGCACCATGAATTCGAACACCGCGGTGTCCTCCATGCCCTGGCGGAAATAGCCCTGAAGCATGGTCAGCTGGTAGAGGTCGGTGAGAAGGACGCTGTTGGGTGCGTACATGGCTCGCTCCTGTCGTGCCTGCCGTCCGCGGCGTCGCCGCGCCGCGGGGGACGGCAGCGGATCTGTGGTGGCAAATACCGGTGGTGCAGGAGAACGCCGGCCAGGGCGGACGGCAATGGCCTCGCCCCATTTCCGCGCGGCCGTTCAGCGCTCGGCCTCGGCCAGACCGTCCAGGGAGTCGGGGACCGCGGCGGCACGGAACTGCACCAGGGTGGTGGTGGCATCGGCGCTGTCGATGCGCAGGCCCTGATGGGCGTCGCCGATGCGCCGGCTGAAGAGCGCCACCACGTCATCCACCACCAGGGACCCCCCGTCGTCGTCGCTGCCGGCCGTCACCACCACCGCCGTGCCCCTGCCGCCGGTGCGGGTGGTCACCCCGGTGAGGGGCAGGTAGCCCTTCATCAGCGGGGTGGTCGTGGGGTTGTCGTGGTCGGCCTCGCGGGTCGGCAGCCGACTGATCTGCACCAGCCAGCCGTGGTGCTGGTCACTGAAGCGCTCACAGAACCCGTCCCACTCGGCGAATGGTATCTCGATGTTCTCCATGGTGATCTTCCCAAGCCCCCGGGCGGTGAATCGACCGTACCTGTTCCGCGGTTAAAGGTCTTTCCTTCCTCCATTCGGGCTCAATATAGCCCATCGTCCCATCCCTCGAATTGGCATATCTCAAAGCCTTGGCGTCGCGGGTGGGGGTAACGTTGGGTTCTGCATCCGTCCACCGCTGACCGTCTCTTCCCTGTGGAGCCCGCCATGGCCGATCTCAGCACCACCGCTCTCATCCTGGTGGACATCCAGCCCGACTTCATGCCCGGCGGCGCCCTGGCGGTGGCCCGGGGCGACGACATCCTCGGCCCCGTCCGGGCACTGATGGAGAGTGGCCGCTTCGGGGTCTGCGTCGCCACCCAGGACTGGCATCCGCCGGGCCATATCTCCTTTGCCTCCAGCCATTCCGGACGCCAGCCCCTGGAGCGCATCGACCTCTATGGGCACGAGCAGACCCTGTGGCCGGACCACTGTGTGCAGGACACCCCCGGTGCGGCGCTCCACGGCGATCTGCCGTGGGCCCGGGTCGCCGCCATCATCCGCAAGGGCATGGACCCGGCTGTGGACTCCTACAGCGGTTTCCGCAACAACTGGAATATCGCCGGGGAACGGCCGCCCACGGGCCTGGCGGGCTACCTGGGCGAGCGTGGCATGGATACGGTATGCCTGTGCGGGCTGGCCCGCGACGTATGCGTACGCTTCACGGCCCTGGACGCCGCCGCGGCCGGTTTCCGCACCCGCCTGATGTGGGAACTCACCCGACCGGTGGACCCCGCCGCCGACGCCACGGTGGAGGCGGAGCTGCGGGATCGCGGCGTCGAGATCATCTACGGGGAACAGCCCTGAGCCGAACGGTGCTGTCCGGGCATCGCCCCGGCGCGGGGGGTGCTCTACGCCCACCGCCCAGGCCGGCCCGCCAATGGCCCATGGGCCCGGAAGCGGTTTTGATGATGCGCAATGCAGACACCCACCCGCCCCGTCATTCTGGGCCCCATGCGACAGTGTCTGCCGATCCGGCCTGCATCCGGACACACCCATTACCCGACCCGTAACCCATGAACGGCCACCCCGCCGCCGTGGCCCAGGCCCCCACCACCGCCGACAAGGTGGCGTTCCTGAGCCGTCCCGGGAACTATCCCGATCGCGCCGCTAACATCGAGGTCAGGGAGACCCATATGTCCTGGGTGTTCCTCGGCGAGCGCCTGGTCCATAAGCTTAAAAAACCGGTGCGTTACCCATTCCTCGACTTCAGCACCGTTGAGGCCCGCCAGCGCGACTGCGAGCGCGAGGTGCGGCTCAACCGGCGCCTCGCCGGCGGTATCTATCTGGGCATGGTGGCCCTGCACACCACACCCGAAGGTGGACTGACCCTGGATGACCATGGGGAGGTGGTGGACTGGTTGGTACAGATGCGCCGGCTGCCCGCGCAGCGGATGCTCGACGCGGCCATCGCGGCCGAGCGGGTGAGCGCGGCGGACATCGGGCGGGTGGGGCGCGTCATGGCGGCCTTCTACCGCGACACCGCGGCAGCGGTGGCGATGACGCCCCAGGCCTATCGCCGGCGCTTCGCCGAGGACATCGACGCCAACGCAAAGGAGCTGGCCCATGCCGGGCTCGGCATGTCGCCGTCCCGGGTGGCGGCCCTCGCCACCGCCCAGCAACGGTTCGTCGCCGAGCACGGCAGGCTCCTGGAGCAGCGGGCACGGGAGGGCCGCATCGTCGAGGGCCACGGTGATCTGCGCCCCGAGCACATCTGTCTGCTCGCCGATCCGGTAATCATCGACTGCCTCGAATTCAAACGTGAGTTGCGGCTTCTGGACCCCCTCGATGAGCTGGCCTACCTGGCCCTGGAGTGCGAGCGCCTCGGCGCGCCTGCCGTGGGGCGGGGGATCCTGGAACGCTACGGGGCCCTCAGCGGCGACCCCTGCCCGGCGGAATTGACGGATTTCTACCGCATGTTCCGGGCCGCCGTACGGGCGCGCATCGCCCTGTGGCACACCGATGACGACAGCGTGCGCGACCACGACAAATGGCGCGCCCGGGCCCGCGAATACATCGAGTTGGGCCTCGGCTATGGGGGCGGGAGGGGCTGAGATGGCATCTTCCCTGCACTCGGACAGGCGGATGTTCCACCCCGCTAAAGGCCCTCCCGCCGCACTCTCGGTCGGCTTCGACGACCCCCTGCGGCTGCCATACTATGGTAAGGGGAGCGGGTGGGAACCGCATCGACGGTTCGGACGACCCGCTACCGACATCATCAAAGTCGACGCGGAGGCCCGATGCGGATCGTCACCAGTTTTCCCAACAAGGTCATCGAGATCGAAAACACCTGGATCCCCATGCCCGACGGCATGCGGCTGGCGGCCCGGCTGTGGCTGCCCGAAGGCGCGGAATCGGAACCGGTACCGGCGATACTCGAATACATCCCCTACCGCAAACGCGACGCCATGCGCGGGCGGGATGCCCGCATCTATCCCTATTTCGCCGGTCACGGTTATGCCGGCGTGCGGGTGGATCTGCGGGGCAGCGGGGATTCGGACGGCGTACTGGAGGATGAATACCTGCAGCAGGAACTCGATGACGGCATCGCCATCCTCGAATGGCTGGAGCGCCAGCCGTGGTGCAACGGCCGGGTCGGCATGATGGGTATTTCCTGGGGTGGCTTCAATGGCCTGCAGATCGCCGCCATGCGGCCACCGCAACTGCACGCCATCATCACCGCCTCTTCGACCGATGACCGCTATGCCGACGACGTCCATCACATGGGTGGCTGTCTGCTGGGTGACAACCTGTCCTGGGCCTCCACCATGTTCTCCTACAACTCCTGTCCGCCGGATCCCGCCATCGTCGGCGAGCGCTGGCGCTCCATGTGGTTCGAGCGCCTGCATAAAAGCGGCCTGTGGCTGGAGAAATGGCTGCGCCATCAGCGTCGCGATGACTACTGGAAACACGGTTCCATCTGCGAGGACTACGACGCCATCCAGTGTCCGGTGATGGCCATCAGCGGGTGGGCCGATGGTTACTCGAACGCGGTCTTCCGGCTGCTGGCCCATCTCAAGGTGCCACGCCAGGGTCTGGTCGGCCCCTGGGGCCACAAGTACCCCCACATCGGCCAACCCGGCCCGGCCATCGGCTTTCTCCAGGAGGCCCTGCGCTGGTGGGACCACTGGCTCAAGGGCGTCGATAACGGCATCATGGCCGAACCCATGCTGCGGGTTTGGATGCAGGATAACGTGCCGCCGACCGCGAGTTACCAGATGCGTCCGGGTCGCTGGCTGGGAGAGGCCGCCTGGCCATCGCCCCACATCGAGACCCGCGAGTTCCGCCTGGCCCCCGCCCGCATGCTGGTGGCGGGGCAGGAGCCGCCCCGGCGCGAGGCCCGTAATCTGCAATCTCCCCTGGGTCTCGGGCTGTTCGCCGGTAAATGGTGTTCCTATGCCGCCGCGCCCGACCTCCCCCATGACCAGCGTCAGGAGGACGGCGGGGCCCTGGTCTACGACAGCGAACCCCTGGGGGAAGCGCTGGAGATACTGGGCGCCCCCGAGGTGGAATTGGAAATCGAGCCCGACCAGCCCATCGCCATGCTGGCGGTGCGGCTGTCCGACGTGGCGCCGGACAACAAGGCCACGCGGGTGAGCTACGGCCTGCTGAACCTGACCCACCGCAACAGCTTCGAACACCCCGAACCCCTGGTCCCGGGCGAGCGTTACATGGTGCGGGTGCCCCTCAACCATATCGCCCAGGCCTTCCCCCGTGGCCACCAGTTGCGGGTGGCGGTGTCCACCTCTTACTGGCCCCTGGCCTGGCCGGCGCCCCGTTCGGCCCGCATCAAGGTGTTCACGGGCAGCAGCCGCATGCTGCTGCCGGTGCGGGCGCCACGCGCGGACGATGGGCAGTTCACGGAGTTCGAGCCGCCCGAGGCTGGGGCCCCCCTCGAGACCACCGTCATCGCGCCGGAACATCACAACTGGCGTGTCGTCCGCGATCTGGCTGAGGATATCTCCACCCTCGAGGTGATCAACGACAACGGTGTGGTGCACATCCAGGACATCGACCTGGAAATGGGCCGCAAGGCCATCGAGTGGTACACCTATCACAACGACGACTTCGGTTCAGTCAAGGGCGAGACGGTGTGGGAGGTCAGGCTGGCGCGCGGGGAGTGGTGCATCACCACCCGCACCCGCACGGTCCTGACCTCCACCGCCACCGAGTTCCATCTGCGGGCCGAGCTCGATGCCTATGAGGGGGATAAACGGGTCTATTCCGACAACTGGGACCATGTCATTGAACGCGATCTCGTTTGAAGGTAATCCGGGCCGGATGTGGGCGCGGAGCGGCCGATTCGACAGGTAAGGATGGTTTGATGAGCAAGAACGTATTCGTGGTGGGCGCGGACGCCTTCAACATGCGCAAGGTGCGGGCACTGGACATTCCGGTCGATCACCGCATCCATGAACTGCTGAGTTTCGACGAGGTGAAAGGCGGTGGCCGTTATCCGGTGGAGGAATCCCTCCAACTGGCCGATGAACGCCTCGAGGCGTTCGACGGCTCCATCGATGCCATCGTGGGCTATTGGGACTTTCCCGTCACCGCCCTGGTGGCCATCCTGTGCCGGCGCCACGACCTTCCCTCGCCGTCCCTGGAGAGTGTTCTGCGCTGCGAACACAAATACTGGAGCCGGGTAGAACAACGAAAGGTGCTGCCGGACCTGACGCCGCGTTTCGCCGAGGTGGATCCCTTCGACGATGGGGCCGTCGATGCCATCGACGTGCCCTATCCGTTCTGGATAAAACCCATCAAGGGGACCGACTCCCTGCTGGCCTTCAAGGTCAGGAACGACGCCGAGCTGAAATCCAGCATCCGGCAGATTCGACGACGCATCGAATCCATCGCCAGGCCCTTCGACCATATCCTTTCCCACGCCGACCTGCCGGACGACATCGCCCGGGTGAAGGGTCATCACTGCATCGTGGAGGAGCTCATTCCCGGGCGCCAATGTACTGTGGAAGGCTACATCCACCAGGGGCAAGCCTTTCACCACGGCATCATCGATTCCATCAATTATCCAAAGCGATCCTCATTTCTGCGCTACCAGTACCCCTCCGTTCTGCCCAAACGCATCAAAGATCGTGTCAGTGAGGCCTCGAAGGAGCTGATGCAGCACCTGGGTTATGACAACGGCGCCTACAACGTCGAGTATTTCTACCAGCCCAAGACGGAAAAGCTCGCGTTGCTGGAGATCAACCCGCGTATCTCCCAATCCCACAGCGACATCTTCGAGAAGGTGGACGGGGCCTCCAACCAGCAGATCATGGTCGAACTGGGCCTGGGAAGGCGGCCCGATTTCCCCCTGCGGCAGGGTCGATACGGCTGTGCCGCCAAGTTTCATGTGCGGGTGTTCGAGGACGGCATTGCCCGCCATGTGCCCGACGACGAGGCGGTGGAAGCGGTCGAGAGGGAGTTCCCCGGCACCCTCATCGAGGTCAAGATCAAACAGGGTATGCGCCTCGCCGACCTGCTGGAGCAGGACAGCTACAGCTACGATCTCGCCCATGTGCATACCGGGGCCAGGGACCGCCGGGCCCTGCTGCAAAAATACAACCGTATCCTCGAGGCCCTGCATTTCGAATTCGACCCCGTCGATGACAGCCGGGACAGCGCTCCGGATATCGTCGAAATAACGGAACAGAGCGCAGTGGAGAACTGACGCGCCGTGCCCGCCGCCGGGGTTCAGGTCCCGGTGCCGGGGGCGCGGGTCGGGAAAAGGCCGGCGCCGTGGCGGGGAGGCCGTGGGGCGCCACCCCCGTTCACTGCATCCCCATCAGCTTCTGGATGGAGCCGCCCTCGTGGATGCGGCGCACGGCGTCGGCCAGCAGGGGGGTGGTGTCCAGCACCGCCAGCCTGTCCCGCGCAGTGGTGCCGTCGAGGCGGAAGGGGGGGACGGTGTCGGTGACCACGAGGGCGTCGAGGGCCGGGTCGGCCAGGGCGGTGCCGGCATCGTCCGTGAACAGGCCGTGGGTGGCGGCGGCGTAGACCCGCGCGGCGCCGTGCTCGCGGCAGGCGCGGGCCGCCCTCACCAGGGTGCCGCCGCTGCTCACCAGGTCGTCGATGACGATGGCCGTGCGGCCTGCCATCTCCCCCACCACGGCCTGGCCCGTGACCTCGCCGCCACTGCGGTACTTCTCCAGGAACGCACTGCCGGGCTCCCGGCCCAGACGACGCCCCAGCAACTGGCGGAAGGCCTCGGCGCGTTTGGCGCCGCCCACGTCCGGTGACACCACCACCGGCGGCTCGTCCAGCAGGGGCGCGAAATGCTCCACCAGCAGGGTGCGGGCGGTCAGGTGGTCGGCGGGGCGCCGGAAGGCGTTCTCGAAGGCGGCCGGGTTGTGGACATCCACGGCCAGCACCCGGTCGGTGCCCACCGCCTCCATGAGCTGGGCGATATAGCGGCTGGCCAGGGGGTCGCGGGATTTCGTGCGGCGGTCCTTGCGGGCATAGCACAGGTAGGGCAGCACGGCGGTGACGCGGGCCGCCGAGGCATCCTTGAGGGCGCCGAGGAAGAACAGCAGGCGGACCAGTTTGTCATTGACGCTGAGGGCGTCGTCGCCGTAAAGGGACTGCACCACGAAGACATCGCGGTCGCGCACGTTCTCCAGGGGGCGGGCCTTGTGCTCCCCGTCCTCGAAGGGGCGTTCCTCATGGTCGGCCAGGGTGAGGCCAAGCTGGCTTGCCATGCGGGCCCCGAAGTCACCGCTCTCACTCAGGGCGAACAGACGCAGGTCAGGGTTCTTCATGATCCCTCAGGAAACGGAGGAACCAGTCTCTGGCCTGCCCCGCCGCCGCCTCCAGCGTGCCGGGCTCTTCGAACAGGTGGGTGGCCCCCGCCACGACGTGGACCTCGCGGGGTGACGTCAAGCGGGCGGCGGCCTGCCGGTTGAGGTCGAGGACGCTGTGGTCACGCCCACCCACCACCAGCAGCACCGGGCAACGCACCAGGGGCAATGCGGCGGGGGCGAGATCCGGCCGGCCGCCCCGGGACACCACCGCAGCCACCCGCCGGGGCCGCTGGGCCGCGGCATTGAGGGCCGCCGCCGCGCCGGTACTGGCGCCGAACAGGCCCAGGGGCAGGGCGCCCAGCCGTTCCTGGTCGGCCAGCCAGTCTATGCTGTCG
Source organism: Thiotrichales bacterium (assembly GCA_011389995.1). Lineage (GTDB taxonomy): Bacteria > Pseudomonadota > Gammaproteobacteria > JAABTG01 > JAABTG01 > JAABTG01. The sequence continues at coordinate 28,234 of JAABTG010000004.1, read as the reverse complement.
GTCATGCGCCTGCTGAGGAGGTCGATGTCGAAGCGCAACGCCCGGGTGTCCTCGTCGATGGCGGCCTCGTCGGCGGTGAGCAGGTCCAGCAGCAGGGTGGCCAGCCCGGCCTCGTTGAGAACGCCGGCGACGTAGCGGTTGCGGGAACTGAAGCGGCTGCTGCCGCTGCCGTGGGCGAAGGCCACCATGCCGGTGGCCGTCTGCGGCAGCACCAGGCTGGCGCCGAGGGAGGCGTCGCCGATGGGAATGAGAATATCGCGCTGGGTGGCGGTCGCCGTCATGGATGAAGGGTCCTCCAGGCTTGATCCCACAGGGAGGCCCGCCGAGACGCGGCGCCCACGGTCAGGCCCATGCCCGTGCCAGGTAGCTGCCGACCTCCTGGTCGCTGAGCTGGGGGAAGGAGCGGTACCAACGGGCCACACCCAGGAAGGGCTCGGGCGTCGCCAGGCACACCACCTCGTCGGCCTCGCGGCGCAGAAACGCCACGGTGTCCGGCGGGGCCACCGGCACCGCCACCACGACCCGCGCCGGGTGCTGCTCGCGCAAGGCGGCGATGGCCGCGCGTACCGTGGCCCCGGTGGCGATGCCGTCGTCCACCAGGATCGCCAAGCGCCCGGCGATGGCAGGCAACGGTCGATCACCGCGATAGGTCCGCAGCCGGCGCTCCAGTTCCGCCTGTTCGCGGCGGGCGACGGCATCGATGGTGGCGTCATCGATGGCGAGGCCGCTGACCACGTTCTGGTTCAATACCCGCACGCCGCCCGAGGCGATGGCGCCCATGGCCAGCTCCTCCTGGCCCGGCGTGCCGAGCTTGCGGATGATCATCACATCCAGGGGCGCGTCGATGCGCCGGGCCACCTCGTAGGCCACCGGCAGCCCGCCGCGGGGGAGGGCCAGTACCAGCACATCGTCACGCCCGGCGTAGGCCGCGAGGGCCTCGCCGAGGGCCTGGCCGGCGGTGACGCGGTCGGCGATGGGCAGCTCCATGGCCATGACGCCTTACAGCGCGGTGTAGGTGACGCAGACGGCGCCGTCGCCATCGCGGCCCACGAACACGTGGGCGGCGCCGCATTCGAGGTCATTGTTGAAGACGCAATCCCGCACCTTGCAGGCGCCGACGCCGGCGATATTCATTTCGTCGGGCTCCATGTCACCCTGCACCATGGTGTCGCAGGCAGGGCTCACGCCGTTGCCTACGGAGATGGCCTTGGCATGGCAGGTATGGTCGGAATTGTAGGCACAATCGGTGACATCGCAGCCTGCGATGACCGGCACGTTGAGGGTGATCTCCATGGCTATTACCTCCCGGCTAAGCTCTCGGTGACGACTGAACAAGGCCCCCTCGGGGGCCTTCCATACGTCAGACTTTGCAGCGCCCCGGCCGGATGTTCATTACGGAATCTCAATTCACGGCCGTCCGCCTGCCATGGCCGCTCCGGCCATGGCAGGCGGGGTCACAGGGGAACGGGCGGGTGAACCCGGGCGTGGGGAACGGCCGCCGTGATGCGGCATCCACCGGCCCATAAGAGCCGGTGTCATGGGCGCCGTGGTGCCGAAAAAAAACTGCCGGGGGGGGAAAGGTGGGGGGGGTGGGTGTCCCCCGGCAGGTAAAACACAGGGTTTCGATAAATAAGACAAGCCAATGCTGGCCATCTTAGTTTGGCGTCCGGGCGGGTCATTACGATCCGTCAAAGCACGCTTCCGGGGGCGCCGGCACGGCGTGCATCGTCCCGCAGGGTGACGGCACTGCGGGTCCGGCGTACGGCTCGCCGGCCACCGGGAGGGCGCCGGGCCAGACCGTGCAGCAGGAGGGCGGTCTGATACGGATCGCTGCACAGGATGGTGTTCATGCCGCGCCCCCGGGCCCTCTGCACGTGGCCGGCATCGTCGTCCACGAATACGAATTGGGGGGGTGCCAGTCCCAGCTCGGCGGCCACGTCGTCGAAGATGCCGGGGTCCTGTTTGGTCTTCCCCAGGTGGTAGCTGTTGAAGACGCGATCAAAGAAGCATGAGAACCGGTCGCGGCCCTCGAGGCGGTCCAGCCAGTCGGTCTGGTCGCTGAGGATGGCCACTACATGGCCGCTGCGGCGTAGCGCCGCCACCGCCTTCAGCATCTCCGGTCGCAGCAGGAAGCGGCTGAGTATGGCCTCGCGCAGCTCGGCATCATCGCCCTCCAGGCCCGTGCGCCAGCGCATCAGATGCCAGAAGGCGCCCTCGCTGCCGGTGCCGGTGACGTAGCCGGATTCGTGGATGACGCGACGTCCTTCCATGGCCATGGCTTCGGGGTCCAGTCCCTGGCGGTGGGCCAATGCCTGCAGGCCGGCGCGAAAACCCTCGTCCGCCACCACGCCGCCGAAGTCGAGGAGCACGGCCCGTCGCGCCGCCGGGTTGAGGCGGCCGCGGGGGTCCGGTATGGGAGATAGGGTCACCGGCTTCAGGTCGTGGTGTAGCGCTCTTCCACGAAGCGCCAGTTGACCAGCTTCCAGAAGGCGTCCATGTAGGCGGCCTTGTCGTTGCGATAGTCGATGTAGAAGGCATGCTCCCACACATCGCAGGTCAGCAGGGCCACGCGGCCGTGGGTCAGGGGATTGACCGCGTCCTTGGTGGCAATCACCGACACCATGCCTTCCCCGTCCTTCACCAGCCATACCCAGCCCACGCCGAACAGGTCGACCACCGCCTGGGTAAACTCATCCTGGAAGCCTTCCAGGGAACCGAAGCCGGCTTCTATGGCCGCGGCCAGGGGCCCCTCCGGTGCACCGCCGCCCTCGGGGGACAGGCAGTTCCAGTAGAAGTTGTGGTTCCAGACCTGGGCGGCGTTATTGAATACCGGCCCACTGCCGGCGTCGGCGATGATCTGCTCCAGGGTCTTATCCGCGTGCTCGCCGCCCTCGGTGAGCTGGTTCAGCTTGGTGACGTACTTCTGATGGTGCTTGCCGTAGTGGTAATCGATGGTCTCGGCGGACAGGTGCGGTTCCAGGGCTTCGCGGGCATAGGGCAGGGGGGGTAGTTCATAAGCCATGAGGGTTGCCTCTTCAATCGGAGTGGGTGATGTCGAAAAGAGTGTCGTCCCGCGTCAGGCGGTCATACAGGCGTTCGATATCATCGGAATGGAACAGCTCCGTACCGCGAGTGAGCACCGCGGCGGCGGCGGCCGCGACGCCGTAGCTCAGGGCCTCCTGCAGGGACTTGTCCTGGGCCAGCTTGAGGGTGAGCAGACCGACGAAACTGTCGCCCGCACCCACCGGACTGACGCCTTCCACCGCCGGCGGGCGGATGCGGATCTGCACGCCCGGGGCGGCCAGCAGCGAGCCCTCGCTGCCGAGGGTGACGACCACCACCTCGGCGTTGCTGCACGCCGCGAGGGTGCGCACCTGGTCACGGCGCGCCGCCTCGTCATCGGCCAGCTCCTCATCAGCGAGGTCCGCGAATTCCTGGCGGTTGAGCTTGATCAGATAGACCGCTTCCTGGAGGGCGGCCTGCAGCGGCGGCCCCGAGGTGTCGAGGATGAGGCGGGCGTCGTGGTGCCGCGCCAGGCGTGCGACTCGGGCATAGAACTCGTCGTCCACCCCCGGCGGCAGGCTGCCGCTGGCCACCATGTACTCGGGCGCGGGCGGTGGCTGATAGCACGCCTGCAGGCACTCCTCGGCATCCCTGGCCTCGAGACGCGGCCCGGGCATCACCACATGGTAGAGGTCGTCCGCGGACTCCACGTGGAGCACGAAGTTCTCGCGGGTGTCGGCCGCCACGGCCACCCCGTGATAGTCGATGCCCTCTTCCTCCAACAGCGCCGTGAGGCGCTCGCCGGCGGGGCCGCCCACCGGAAGGATGGCGCGGGCGGCCCCGCCATGGCGACAGATGGCCCGTGCCACATTGATGCCGCCACCCCCCGGGTAGTAGCGCCGTGAGGTGCTGCGCAGCTTGCGATCGGGGATGAGCTCGACCACGCTCGCCGCCATATCCAGGGCGGGGTTCATGGTCAGGGTGGTCACCGCCTTCATGGCGTGTCCCCGCCGGGCGCGCCGACCGCCTCAGGCCACGACCCGCCGGCCGCCGTCTGGGGGGCGTCCATGGCGCCGCCAGCCCCGCTTCCCGTCGCCCAGCGGCGCACCTGAATACCGGTTTGAAGCGGTGGGGCCAGAGCGGGGTGGCGTCGTGATGAATGACGCCCGCCGGCACGCGGACAGGCCGCGGTGAGGGGCCGTGGAGGGGCGTCGAATTTCATCGTGGAGCGTTCCTTCTGCGATCGCTGCCGGCCGTGGTGGCCGCCAACCTTAGATGGTCCCACTCTAGGCCTCATCGCGGCGGCGCGCCTTGAAATTACGCAATGGCTCCGGCGCTGGGGCGCCGTTCATCCACGGGATGGTGAGGGGGCCTCCCAGGCGATCCCCGCCTGCTTCATGAGCTGCACCGCCGCCAGCGGCAGCAACGAGAAGCCCATGGCGAGGGCCCAGCCGACGGCCCCCGGCGCCTCCATGGACAGCACCCCGGCGAGCACCGGCAGATAGGCGGCGCCCAGCAGCAGGGCCACGCCGATGGCCAGGGCCAGCCACACGAAGCCGTTGGTGGTGACGGTATTGCGAATCACCGGTTCGGTGGGGCCGCGCATGTTGAAGACATGCCACAGGCGGGCGAAGCCGAAGGTCAAAAAAGAGATGGTGACGGCGCGCTCCACGGTCATGTCGAGGCCGGCGAGGGCGGTGGCGAAGGCGCCCAGCACGGCGGCGGCGATGATGACCCCATAACCCGCGGTGGCGACCCAGTGGCGGCGCAGCAGGATGGGTTCGGCGGCGGCCCGCGGTGGTTGCTCCATGACACCGGACTCGCTGCGTGACAGGCCCAGGGCCAGGGCGGGCATGACGTCGGAGACGAAGTTGATGTAGAGGATCTGCAGGGGCAGCAGGGGCAGGGGGGCGGCCACCAGGGCCGCGGCGGAGATGGCCATGATCTCGCTGAGATTGCCCGACAGCAGATAGATGATGAAACGGCGGATATTGGCGAAGATGGTGCGGCCGTGTTCCACCGCCACCAGGATGGTTTCGAAGGCGTCGTCGCGCAGCACCATGTCGGCGGCCTCCTTTGCCACCTCGGTGCCCCGCCGGCCCATGGCGATACCGATGTCGGCCTTCTTGAGGCCCGGCGCATCGTTGACGCCGTCGCCGGTCATGGCCACCACCCGGCCCGCCTCCTGGTACAGGCTGATGAGGTCGAGCTTCTGTTCGGGGCTGATGCGGGCGAACACCGCCGCCTCCAGCAGCCGTCGCCGGGTGTCCTCGTCGCCGGCGTCCGGTGCCGCCAGCTCCGCCGCCTCCACCACCTCGTCGTCGGCCCGGGCGAGGCCGATCTCCCGGGCGATGGCGCGGCCGGTGGCGCCATGGTCACCGGTACCCATCACCACCCGGATGCCGGCCCGCCGGCAGCCGTCCAGGGTGTCGGCGATGCCCGGTCGCGGCGGGTCATAGAGTCCCGCCAGGCCCACCAGCACCAGGTCCTCGTAGGGCTCGGCGTCGACATCCGCGGCCTCTCCACGGGCCAGGGCCAGTACCCGCAGGCCGTGGTCGGCCAGGCGCTCCCCGCGCTCCCGCCAGGTATCGCGGGCCGGATCGTCCAGCTCCGTCTCGCCGTCCGCGCCGAGCTGGCGGGCGCAATGGTCGAGGACGGCCTCCGGGGCCCCCTTCACCGCCACCCGCAGGCCGTCCTCGCGGCGGTGGAAGGTGGCCATCATCTTCACCTCGGGGTCGAAGCTGACCTCGCGGGCCTCCGGTTGGGCCTCCAGCAGGGCGTCGCGCCGGATGTCTGCGGCCGCGGCGGCCTCCAGCAGGGCCACCTCGGTGGGGTCGCCGACGGCGCCGTCGTCCCCCAGACTGGCGTTGTTGCACAGCGCCCCGGTTTCCAGGGCCTCGGCGAGCTCGGGGGCGTCCGCTGGCGTCAGGGCCTCGTCATCCGACATGAAACGGCCGTCGTCCTCCAGGGTGACCACGCCGCGTTCCAGGGCCAGGCGGGCGAGGGTCATGTGGTTCTCGGTGAGGGTGCCGGTCTTGTCGGTGAAGATGAGGTCGGCCGCCCCGAGGGTCTCCACCGCCGAGAGGCGTTTGACCACCGCGTTACGCCTCGCCATCCGTCCCATGCCCCGGGCCAGGGCCAGGGTGGCCACCACGGGCAGGCCCTCCGGTACCGCGGCGATGGCGAGGGCGATGGCGGTTTCCAGCATCACCAGCAGCTCCTTTCCCGCCAGCGCGCCGGCGGCGGCCACCACCACGGCGATGGCGATGGTGAGCCACACCAGCCGTCGCCCGAGGTCGTCGATGCGCTTCTCCAGGGGGGTGGCGGCCTGCTCGGCCTCGGAGACCAGGCGTGACACGCGGCCGAGTTCGGTCGCCATGCCGGTGGCCACCACCGCCCCCATACCGGAACCCATGGTTACGGCGGAGCCCTTGTAGGCCATGGCGGTGCGGTCCCCGATGGGGGCGTCGCGGTCTTCGACGGCCTCCACCGCCTTGTCCACCGCCAGGGATTCCCCGGTCAGGGCGGCCTCGTCGCACTGCAGGCGATTGACCTCCAGCAGGCGCAGGTCCGCGGGGACCATGTCGCCGGCCTCCAGCAGCACCATGTCGCCGGGGACCAGGTCGTCGGCCGCCACTTCCCGGATCTCACCGTTCCGCCGCACCCGCGCCGTCACCTGCCCCATGCGCTGCAGGGCCTCCATGGCACGGGTGGCGCGCAGTTCCATGACGAAGCCGATGATGGTATTCACTACGATGGCGGCGGCGATGGCCAGGGCCTCGACGACGCGGCCGAACACGGCGGCCGCGAGGGCGGCGGCCAGCAGCAGCATGACCACCACGCTCTGCAACTGGTTGACGAGGATGCGCCAGCCGGGGCGGGCGGCGGTTTCCCTCAGCCGGTTGGGCCCGTAGCGCCGCCGCCGGCGCCGCACCGCGTCGTCATCCAGCCCTTGCCCGGCGTCCACCCCCAGGCCCTCCAGCACCTCTTCGGGGGCGCGGGTCCAGGGTCGTTCCGGGGGGGCCGGGGGTTCACTCATGGGGGGGGCGGCCCACTGGGGCGGCGGATGCCCGTCCCGGGTCCATGGGACGAGGCGCTCCCTGCCCGGCGGATGAGGAGTCGCCTCGCCCCCGACCCTCCGTTTCCCCCAGGATGAGGGGGGCAGGGTGCCGGCGGCAGAGTCTTCACGCCCATGGGTTCACCCGGGCCGCCACGCCCCGGGGCTCCGTCGCCGCGTCCGCGGCGCGCCATCAGGCGGCCTGGGACTGCGCCACCGCGTTGCGGGGCTCGCCGGCGGCGTAGGCGGTGATGTTGGCCAGGGTGGTGTCCATGATGCGCTGCACCGCCTCGCGGGTATTGAAGGCGCTGTGGGGCGTGATGATGACGTTGTTCATACGCAGCAGGATGTGGTCCACCAGCAGCTCCGAGAGGTTGTGGTGGTCATTGAAGACGGCGCGCAGCAGTTCCGCCTCTTCACGGATCACCGGCTCCTCCGGCAGCACGTCGAGGCCCGCCGCCCGCAGCCTGCCGTCGGCCAGGGCCCGCAGCAGGGCGTGGATGTCCACCACCGCGCCCCGGGAGGTGTTGATGAGGACGGCGCCGTCCTTCATGGCGGCGATCTCCTGTTCGCCCATGAGGTGGCGGGTCGACGACGTCTCCGGCACGTGGAGGGTGACCACATCCGCGTCGGCGAGCAGCCCCGCCAGGGAGACGTAGTCGAAGCCCGCCTCGGCGGCGAAGTCGTAGTCCGGGCGCACGTCGGTGGCGAGCACCGTCATACCGAAGCCCCGGGCGATGGTGATGACCCGGCGCCCGATGCTACCGGTGCCGACGACGCCGAGGATCTTGCCGCGCAGGTCGAAACCCTGCAGCCCGATGGCCGAGAAGTCGCCCTTGCGGCTGCGTTCCACGGCCTCCATGAGGCGGTGGCTGATGGCCAGCAGGAGGGTGAAGACGTGTTCGGCGACGGTATGGTCGCCGTAGCTGGGCACGTTGCATACGGTGATGCCGTGCTCCTGGCAGTAGTCCATATCGATGTGGTCGACGCCGGTGGAACGGGTTGCGATGAGCCGGAGCTTGGGCAGGCGGTGCAGGGTGTCGGCCCCGAGCTTCGAGTAGATGAAGGTGGAGACCACCTCCGCCTCGGCGTGCTCGGCGGCGTTATCCGCGTTCAGGGCGCCCTCGACGTGGCTGACATCATGATCATCTTGCAACGGCGCGAAGGCCTCGCGCTCCCACTCCTCGAGTTCGAACAGAACGACACGCATGGTGGTCTCTCCGCAAATCTGATGGCAACGTGTCATAGCATCGTTGCGCCGGTGACACCCCGGCATTGAAGAATCTCAATGGCCGTTGCCGCCGCGCCGTCACCCCCCGATGGCGGCCGACGGTTGCCGCCGGCGAGGGGAAGGCCAGGGCGTACCGGCCCACGGGCAGGGACATTGAAATCCTTTAATGTCGTGGCTCGCGCGACGAGGCACCTTGTCAACAATGTACAGGCAACGTCCGCCATCGCCATTTTTCGCCCCGGCCCGCGGCCTGGCCGTGGGTCGCCGCACGACGGTCCCGGGGCCGCGGGGAGGGCGCGGGTGCCCGCTTAGGGGGCGGTTGCGGCGCCGCCGGCCGTCGTCCCCGGCCGGCTCCCCATGTAAACTGAGGCGGACAGCCATCTTTTCCGCAGGGGCGGGTCGACGGCGACGGTCCGCGGACCGGCCGAGGGGTTGCAATGGTGGAGAACGACACAGCCGGTCACGAGACGGCCACCGGGCCGCCGGCCGATGACCGGCGGCCGGGTGAGGGTTGCCCGGTGGTGGGTATCGGCGCCTCCGCCGGCGGCCTGGAGGCCCTCAAGGAACTGCTGCACCATCTGCCGGCGGATACCGGCATGGCCTTCGTGGTGGTCACCCATCAGCATCCCGGCCACACCAGCCTGTTGCCCGACATACTGCGACGCGCCAGCGTGCTGCCGGTGGTGGAGGTGACGGACGGGGTGCCGGTGACTCCCGACCGCGTGTTCGTCGCCTCGCCGGGCGGCTATCTGGCCCTGCTCGGCGGCACCCTTCAGCGCATGGGGGCGGAGGACGAGGCCTCTCCGAGACTGCCCATCGATTACTTCCTGCGCACCCTCGCCGAGGACTGTCGGGGGCGCGCGGTCTGCATCATCCTGTCGGGCACCGGGACCGACGGCACCCTGGGCCTCGGGGCGGTCAAGAGCGCGGGCGGCATGGCCATGGTGCAGGACCCCGAGGGCGCCGAGCACGACGGCATGCCATCCAGTGCCATCGCCACCGGTCTGGCGGACTTCGTGCTGTCGCCCGCCGCCATGCCCCAGCGGCTGGCCGCCTATGTCAGCGGCAGCTATGTGCGGGAGGTAACGGCCCGGGCCGCGGCGGCGAAACTGCCGCCGGCGCCGCTGAAGAAGATCCTCGCGTCCCTGCGCGCCCATACCGGCCACGACTTCTCCAATTACAAGTCCAACACCGTGGGCCGGCGTATCCACCGGCGCATGAGCGTCAATCAGATCGACGAGCCCGATCAATACGCGCGATTCCTGCAGGAAAACCCCCAGGAAAACGACCTGTTGCTGCGGGATCTCCTCATCAGCGTGACCCGTTTCTTCCGTGACCCCCAGGCCTGGCAGGCCCTCGAATCGAGCCTCGAGGCATTGGTTCGCGGGCGTCCGGCCGACAGTCCCGTCCGCGTCTGGGTGCCTGCCTGCGCCACCGGCGAGGAGGCCTACAGCGTCGCCATCCTGTTGCACGAGGTGCTCGACAACCTCGGGCTGCGCCGGCAGGTGCAGATCTTCGGCACCGATCTGGACGCCCGGGCCATCGACGTCGCCCGCCGCGGCGTCTATCCGGACGGTATCCGCGCCGACGTCACGCCGGCGCGGCTCGAGCGCTTCTTCACCCCCAGCGGCGAGCGCTATCGCATCCGCAGGGAGATCCGCGAGACGGTGATCTTCGCCCCTCAGGATACCGTCAAGGACCCGCCCTTCACCCGCCTCGACCTGATATGCGTGCGCAACCTGCTCATCTATCTCAATAACGAGCTGCAGAAAAGGCTGCTGCCGCTGTTCCATTATGCCCTCAGGCCCGGCGGCCTGTTGTTCCTCGGCACCTCGGAAACCGTGGGGGCCTTCGAGGACCTGTTCGAGGCGGTGGACCGAAAGTGGAAGATCTACCGGCGCCAGGAGGTGGCGGAGCCCGCCCCTGGGCCGCCCAGGCTGCCGGGCCGGGAAGGGGCGCGCGGCGCGGCGGGGGCGCACCTGAAAACCACCCCGGGGGCCGCCCGGGGCTCTCGCCTTACGCCGCAGATCGAACGTGTCCTGCTGCGCCGTTTCGCGCCGGCGAGTGTGGTGGTGAATGGCCAGGGCGAGATCTTCTATGTCCATGGCCGTACCGGCACCTACCTCGAGCCGGCCGAAGGGCGCCCCCGCCACAACGTGCTGGAGATGGCCCGCGAGGGGCTCAGCGCGACCCTCGCCACGGCCCTGCACCGATGTGTGACCGAGGAGCGGGAGGTGGAGACGGACGACGTGCTGGTGCGCACCCCTGGCGCCCGGGTGCGGGTGCGGCTCACCCTGACGCCGCTGAAGGATCCGAAGCCGGTGCGCGGATTGGTCCTGGTGTCCTTCGAACCGCCCCCGGACCCACCGCGCGAGGCGGCCGCGGACGCCGGGGAGGACCCCCGGCCCGTGCCCGATGGCGGCCATGGCCCGGAGGAAGGGCTGGATGACGCCCGGGCCTCCTACCGGGACGTCCTGGGGGAGCTGGAGACCTCCAATGAGGAGCTCCAGTCCACCAACGAGGAGCTGCAGAGCGCCAATGAGGAGCTGGAGACCTCCAAGGAGGAGCTGCACGCCCTGAACGAGGAACTCTCCACCGTCAACGCGGAGCTGGAATCTAAGGTGCGGGAGCTGTCCGCGGCCAACGACGACATGCAGAACCTCCTCAACAATACCGATATCGCCACCCTGTTCCTGGACACGGAGCTCAATATCCGCCGCTTCAACGAGCAGGCCCGGGCGCTGGTGAGCCTGCGGGACACGGATGCGGGGCGGCCCGTCTTCGACCTCGCCTGGAAGCTGGATAACGCCCGGCTGGAGGCGGCCTGCCGGCAGGTGCTGCAGACCCTCGCCGCCAGTGAGCGCGAGGTGCTCGCCACTACCGGGCACAACTACCTCATGCGCATCGTGCCTTACCGCACCACGGAGAACGCCGTGGACGGTCTGGTGCTGACCTTCGTCAATATCGATGGCCTGACCCGGGCCCGCCGCGAGTCCGCCTTCTTCGAGGCCATCGTGCAGACCGTGCGCCATCCCATGCTGGTGCTCGACGAGGACCTGCGCATCGTGTCCGCCAACGCGTCCTTCTGTGCCACGTTCCGCCTGGAGCGGGATGGGTTGGAGGGCGCCCAGCTGTACGAGGTGGCAGACGGCCTGTGGGATATACCGGCGCTGCGCCGGGCCCTGGAGGATGTCCTGCCCCACCAGGCCGCGTTCGAGGACCTGGAGATAGTGATGGATTCTGCGGACCTCGGGCGACGCCGTTTCCTGCTCAATGGACGCCGCCTGGAAGTCAGGGGGGACGGGCCGGCGATGATCCTGCTGGCCCTGGAGGTACCGACAGAAGATGCCAAGGGGGGTGAGGAATGACCGAATCGAAGCGGGAGCAGCAGCGTAGCGCACTGCGGGTGCGGGCGGAGGAGGTCCTCAATCTGCATCCCGGGGAGACCCCCACCATCGCCACCGCGGACGTCCAGGAGCTGCTCCATGAGCTGCATGTTCACCAGGTGGAACTGGAGATCCAGAACGAGTTCCTGCGCGAGGCCCAGGTCGAGCTCGCCCATGCCTATGAGCGCTACGCCGACCTCTACGATTTTGCCCCCGCGGGCTACCTCACCCTGGAGGAGGACAGCGCCATCGTCGAGGCCAACCTCACCATGGCCATGATGCTGCATCTGGATCGCAAGGCCCTGGTGGCCGGCAGGCTGACCCGGTTCCTCGCGCCGGATTCCCAGGATACCTTTTATTTCCACAGCCAGGCGGTCTTCAGCGGCAGCGGCAGGGAGGTCTGCGAAGTGGAACTGGTGCGCAGCGACGGCCAGCGCATCACGGTACAGATGGAGAGTACCTTCACCCCCGGCGGGCAGCGGCGCTGTCGCTCGGCGTTGACGGACATCACCGCGCGTAAACAGGCGGAAGACTCGCTGCAACGGCTCGCCGACACCCTGGAGGACAAGGTGGCCCGGCGTACCGCCCAGCTGGAGCGGGAGCGGGCCCTTTCCGACTCCATCCTCGAGCACCAGCCGGCACCGGTGCTGGTGCTGGACGCCGACGGCGCCGTTCGGCGCCACAACCGCGCCTGCGCCGCCGCCGTGGGCAGCGATTTCTCCTTATACCAGGGCACCCGCGGCTGGCTGGAGCTGGTGCCGCCGGCCGAACGGCCCGCCGTGGAAGACCTGCTGGCACGCCTGGCCGCGGGCGAGACCCCCCTCAGCCACGAGAGCCACTGGTCCCACGCCGACGGCATGGCGCGGCTCTTCCACTGGAACTACGATGTGGTGTCGGACCCCGTCGACCATAGCCGTTACATCATCGCCACCGGCGTCGACATCACGGCCCTGCGGAGCGCCGAGCACGAGGCCAGCCGGCGGCTGGTGGAGGCCGCCCGCATGCAACGGCTGTATACCGCCGCCGAGCTCGGCTCCGCCCTGGCCCACGAGCTCAAGCAGCCCCTCGGGGCCATCACCATGTTCACGGCCACCGCCCGCAAGCAGCTGGAAAGGGAATCCCTGGAGCGTGACAGGCTGGCCGCTAACCTGGACCGCATCGCCGAAAGCGCCCACTTCGCGGACGATGTGGTTCGCCGCATGCGGAATTTCCTGCGCGTGGGCGCCGACGCCGAGCCGGCACCCTTCGATCTCACCGCCGCGGTGGAGCGTGCCGCCGGCCTGCTGGCGATGCGCGCGGAGTCCCTGGGGTTGCGCCTGCGGCTGCGACCGGCGGACGGTATCCCCGCGGTACGCGGCGTCGCCTCCTACGTGGAGCAGGTGCTGCTCAACCTCATCGGCAATGCCATCGAGGCCATGGAGGACATGGGCGCCGTCCACGGCGACGGTGAGGATATCGTCGTGGCGTTGTGCCGCGACGGCGACGAGGTGCGGGTGAGCGTGTCCGATGGCGGCCCCGGCGTGGAGCCAGGCCAGGCGGACCGCCTGTTCGAGGCCCTCTACAGCACCAAGGCCCAGGGCCTCGGGGTGGGGCTGGGCATCAGCCGCGGCCTGGTGGAGAGCTATGGCGGGCGGCTGTGGGTGGAGCCCCGGTCACCCGGCGGCGTCTTCCACTTCACGCTGCCGGTGGCGGACGACGAGGGCTCGCCGTGAGCGCGAAGGCCTTGCGGGCTGCGGATGGCCGGGCCCTGCCCGATGCGGCCTTGGCCGCGGCCATCCGCCAGCCACTGGCGGTGATGGCGCCGGACCTCACGGTGCGCCATGCCAACCCGGCCTTGTGTGCGCTCCTGGGGGTCCCCGCGGCGGAAGTGGAGGGCAACCCGCTGTCCGCCGCGGGGGGCGCCCAGTGGGCAAGCCCGGCCCTGCAGCGCGCCCTCCGCGGCGCCTCCTGCGGCCACGGCGAGGGCGTGGACCACCGGCTGGAGTGGGACGACCCCGTCCAGGGTCGGCGTACCCTCGTGCTGCAGGCGCGGCGGCTGGCGGGCGGCGGGGGCGAGCTGTTGTTGACCATCGAAGATATCACCGAGCACGAGCGCCTGCATCATGAGCTCGCGGCGCGCCGCGAGTTCGCCGAGAAACTCATCGACAGCCTGCGTGAGTCGGTACTGGTGCTCACCCCGGAACTGCGCGTACACGCCGCCAACCAGCCCTTCTACGACCTGTTCCGGGTGACCCCGGCCCAGACCCTCGGCGCCCATCTCTACGAACTCGGCGATGGCCAGTGGAATATCCCGACCCTGCGGCGGCTGTTGGAGAACATACTGCCGGCAGCCCGCAGCTTCGATGATTACATCGTGGAACACACCTTCCCGGGGCTCGGATGGTGCCGCATGAGCCTCAACGCCCGCCGGCTGGACCACGAGCCCCTGATCCTCCTGACCATCCGCGACCTCACCCCGGGCGTGGTCGACGAGCAGCGGCTGGAGGATAGCGAACAGCGCTTCCGGACCCTGGTGGAAGCCACCTCCCAGGCCGTGTGGGAGACCGATGGGGGCGGCCAGGTGGTGGCGGACTCACCCAGCTGGCGGGGCTTCACGGGCCAGGGCCCGGAGGCCTGGCGAGGTGACGGCTGGCTGGAGATGATCCACCCCGACGACCGCGACCACGCGGCCGCCTGCTGGCGGTCGGCCCTGGCCGAGGGCCGGCCCCTGAATGCCGAGTACCGGCTGCGCGGGGCAGAGGGGGCGTGGCACTGGAGCAACGCCCGTGCCACCCCCCTGCGGGATGACGGGGGCCATATTCGCGGATGGCTGGGCATGAACCTGGATATCACCGCGCGCAAGGCGGCGGAGACGGCCCTGCGGGAGAGTGAGGCCCGTTTCCGGCTCATGGCCGATGGCCTGCCCCTGATAGTCTGGGTGCACGATGCCGAGGGCCGCCTGGATTTCGTCAACCGCACCTATCTCGAGTTCTTCGGCATCACCGCCAGCGAAGCCGCGGGGGACGGCTGGCGGCTCGTGGTGCACCCGGACGATGCCGAGGCCTACGGGGACGGATTCATGTCCTGTTGCCGCGAGCACCGGCCCTTTCATGCCGAGGTGCGGGTGCGTGGTGGCGCCGGCGACTGGCGCTGGCTGGAGTCCTGGGCCCACCCGCGTTTCTCCGACAGCGGCGAGTTCATGGGCATGGTGGGCTGCAGCGCCGATGTCACCCAGCGCAAGGGGGTCGAGCAGGAGCTGGTGGACCTGCAGGCCGACCTCGAGGCCCGGGTGACCGAGCGCACGGCCTGGCTGGCCGAGGAACGCCGTTTTCGCGATACCATCCTCGATACGGCGGGTGCCCTCATCGTCATCGTCGACGCCGAGGGACGGGTGGTGAACTTCAACCGCGCCTGCGCGGAGGCGACCGGCTACGATGAAGCCCGGCTGGCGGCGGGGATGGCGGTGCTGGACCTGGTGCCGGCCCACGAGCGCCACCGGGTGCGGCGCCTTCACCAGCGGGTATGGGCAGGGGAGGGGCGGGTCGCCGGGGAGCATGGCTGGTGTGGGGCGGACGGCAGCTGTCTGCCGGTGAGTTGGAACTATACTCTCATGTGGGACGCCGAGGGCGGTGCCCGATACCTCATCGGCGCCGGCGTGGACTTCAGCGAGCAGCGGGCGGCCGAGGAACAGGCGCGCCGCCACCTCGAGGAAGCGGCGCGCCTGCAGCGCATGTACACCGTCAGCCAGCTGGCCACGGTGCTGGCCCATGAGCTCAACCAGCCCCTGGGCGCCATATCCATGTTTGCCGACTCCAGTCGCGCGCTGCTGAGGGAGGCGCCGGAGGACCGCCAGCGCCTGGCCGCCAATCTCGAGCGTATCAGCGGCCAGGCGGTGCGCGGCGCCGAGATCATCCGGCGTTTGCGGTCCTTCTTGAAGCAGGGCAAGATTAAATATGAGCCGGTGGACATCAACTCCGGGGTGCGCAATGTCTGCGGCCTGCTCACCGGCAAGGCCGAGCGCTTCGGCATCACCATCGACATGGAACTGGCGGCCGGGCTGCCGCCGTTGTGGGGTGTGACCGTGCATATCGAACAGGTGATATTCAACCTTCTCAACAACGCCATCGAGTCCATCCACGATGCCGGCATGGATGGTGGCCGTATCCGTGTCGAGACCGTCAGGGACGGTGCCATGGAACGGGTGAGCGTGTGCGACTCCGGCCCCGGCATCGATGGGCAAGCAGCCGGAGATGTGTTCAACAGCCTCGCCAGTACCAAGGAGTATGGCCTCGGCGTGGGCCTGTCGGTGAGCCGCAGCCTCATCGAGACCCAGGGCGGGCGGCTGTGGGTGGAGCCCCACAGGCCCGGGGGGGTGTTCCACTTCACCTTGCCCGTGGCGACATGAGCCCCACCGGTACAGCCGCGGACGACGGGCCCACCGTCTTCGTCGTCGATGACGACGAGCCCATGCGCGAGGCCGTGGGCCAGTTCCTGGAGGGGGCCGGCTTTAACACCCGCTGTTTCGCCGACGGCCCCACCTTCCTGGCGGCGGTGGATGAAAACGCCAGGGGCTGCGCCCTGCTGGACGTGGCCATGCCGGGTATGAGTGGTCACGAGGTCCACAGCGCCCTCAAGACGCGCGGCGTGGACCTCGCGGTGATGTTCCTCACCGGCCACGGTGACGTGCCCGGGGCGGTGAGCGCCGTCCGCGGCGGGGCCGTGGACTTCCTGGAGAAACCGGTGCGGGCGGACGATCTGGTCGAAGCGGTCTCCAAGGCCCTGGAGGTCAACCGCCAACGCCTGCGGGCACGGGCCCATGCCGAGGAGGTCCGCAACCGCCATGGCCGCCTCAGCCCCCGTGAGCGCGAGGTCATGGCGATGGTGGTGGATGGCCTGACCAACAAGGAGATCGCCCAAAGCCTGGGCCTCAGCCCCCGTACGGTGGAGGTCCATCGCACCCACGTCATGAACAAGATGGCCGCGGACTGCCTGGCCGACCTGGTGCGCATGGCGGACCACTGCGGCCTGGCGTAACCCCTTCGGCCTGACCCGAAGGCCGCCGTGCTGCGGGTGCGCCGGCCCGGCCCATGCTCACCCCCGGCCCGTCGCGGCCCTCACCCCCTCGCCCTTTCCACCCTTGTGCAGTGTCGTGCTGCCGCCGCCGGTATCCACACCCACCTTAGGTGTATCTACTTAGTGTTCGCCTGAATGTTCGCGGGGCCCGTGAAGTTCTAGTCTTGTGACGAACTTCAAAAACGGCCCGGCGGCCTGGCGGCCACCGGCCCGGAACCCGCAGTCATTCCAGGGAGCACGCGATGAAAACCAAGACCATAAAGCCTGCACCGGCCGATCCGGCGACGTTGTCGGATACCCAGACCCCCAGTACCAACGACGCCCGTCACCACGACATCGCCAACGCCGCCTACTACCGCGGCCAGGCGCGGGGCTTCGCCCCCGGTGGCGAGCTGGAGGACTGGCTGGAGGCCGAGCGCGAGATGGAGGCCATGTGGTCCGGCAGGCAATGAGCCGGGATGGCCTCATTGCCGGCGCCACCGCGGGGCCCCGCCCCGGGCGCGCAGTGAACCTCGAACGAAAACCCATGGTTTGAATTAGGAGACGCAAGCGATGCAGGAATCGACCACGATAATGAACTCTGCAGATAGTCACACGGTATCGCCTGCCGGACGCGAGGCCCCCGGGGACGATTCCCCGTGGCCCCGGACGGCCCTGGCGGCCAGCCACAAGCGTATCTTCCAGTCGCAGGATCACATCTATCATCAGGGGGATGACGTCCAGGGGGTCTACCTCATTCGCAGTGGCATGGTGAAGCTGCTGAGCTACCTGCCCCACGGCCGCGCCCGCATCGTGCGGCTCCATGTCCCCGGCGACAGCCTGGGGCTGGAGGGGCTTTTGGGCCAGCCCTATATCCACACCGCCATAGCCACCGGGAAGGTGGAGGTGGAGTGCCTGTCCATGCCCGTATTGCGGCGGCTGCAACAGGAAGACCCCGCTCTGCTGATGGGGGTTTTGCGCCAGTGGCATGAATATCTGGCCCAGGCCGACCGCTGGATCGCCGATTTCTCCACCGGCGGCATCAAGCCCCGTCTGGCGCGGCTGCTGAAATTCCTCGCCGAGGTCGAATACGGCTCGCCCGCCGACCAGGTGCAGCTGCTTTCCGGTCCCGAGATGGCCGATATCCTCGGCGTGACCCCGGAGAGCATCAGCCGCGTCCTCGCCGGCTTCAAGCGCAGCGAGATGCTGCAGAAATGTGATGGCCTGCGCCGGGAGATATATCAGGTCGATGCCGGCAAGTTGCAGGAGGCGGCGTGCCAGTAGGGTTGGGGGGCGGTCTTCGCCGCCCCGGCCGTGTATGGGGCCGGGTGCCGCTGATTTAATTCCTCCGGGATTAAATCAGCGTTTTCCCGGGGGCGCGGTCCAGCCCGCTCCCGGCGTCAAAGGGGCCATGGTGCCTCCGCCAATCCCCACGACTCGAGCCGGCGGCGTCGCGAAAACGCACGGTGCGCGCCAAGGTGCCCTGCTCGAGGTCCAGCTCCTGGCGGTAGCTCAGGATGGTCACCGCCTCCAGGTCGAGCCAGTCGCCGTGCTCCATACGCAAGCTCAGGACCAGCCAGTGGGGGGCGTTCACCCGGTCCTCGTTCTCGACGGTGCGCCCGGCGATGTCCGTCTCCAGGCGGTCGTGGCAGCCGGCGATGCAGGTGCCCGGATAATGGAGGTCGTCGGCGCGGGACTCGGGCGTCGCGCCGCGGCTGGCGAAATAGCCGTTGCCCAAAGCGCACCGGGCCTCGCGCAGGGCCTCCTGGTATGGTTCGAAGTCCTCTTAGACCAGCTCCCAGCGGCTCATGGCCGGTCTCTCTCGATGCGGTCCGCGAGGCGCTCCAGGAACACCCCCACCGCCCGCGGATCGGCGAGGCAGTAGTCGGCGCGGCTGCTGCGCCCGTCGTCGGCGGTTACCACGATACCGACGCCGCGCCCCGGCCGGGGCCGGGCGACCTCGCGGAAGGCATCCTCGTCCGTGACGTCGTCACCGATGACGATGGGTATGAAGCGCGCGGGATCCATGTCCAGGGCGCGCATCAGCCAGTTGAGGGCGCGGCCCTGGTCCCAGTCCATGTCGGGCTGCAGCTCGATGACCTGCCTGCCGCGGGATATGCGCAGTTCAGGGTGCGCGGCCCGGGTGTCCTCCACCACGCCCTCCACCGCCGGCACCTCGCCCGCGGCCACCCGGCGATAATGGGTGGCGAGGGCGAAGCGCTTGCGCTCCACCTCGCAGCCGGCTACTCCGGCCAGCGCCTCCCGCAGCGCCCGTTCCGCGTCATCCAGTGCCGGCAGGTAATCGCGACCCTCCGGGTAAGCGGTGTGCTCGCCGCCGGGACCGGCGATGTCGAAACCGTGGCTGCCGGCATACCACAGCTCCTCGATGCCCACCCGCCGGCGCAGGTCGGCGAGGTCGCGCCCGCTCACCACCGCCACCTCGCACATACCCGCCAGGCGCCGCAGCACGACGGCCATGGCATCGGGCAATACGGCATCGGCGGGGCGCTCGACGATGGGGGTGAGGGTGCCGTCGTAGTCCAGGAACAGGGCCGGTTCCTGATGGTCGCCGGGATAGATGTCTTCCAGGTGGTCGAGGGCGCAGGGGAGCTCCGCCACCGGTTTGGTGGCGGCGCGGTGCCCGGCCACGGTCACCGCGGCGAGGTCGGCCACCACCAGATGGGCGCCGTAGTGGCGCAGGGCCTCGGGGTCGCCGCTGCGGTCGACGCCGATGACGGCGCCACAGCCGGCCGCCACCGCCGCGGCGACGCCGGCAACGGCATCCTCCACGGCGATGGCATGGCGCGGCGTGCTGTCGAGGCGCCCCAAGGCCTCGAGGAACATGTCCGGCGCCGGCTTGCCGGCCAGTCCGTGACGCCGCAGGTCGCGGCCATCCACCCGGACGTCGAACAGCCCGGCGATGCCGGCGGCCTCCAAAACGGCCTCGCAGTTGCTGCTGGAGGACACCACCGCAGTGGGGACCCCGGCCTTTCGCAGGGCCCGTACCAGGGCGACGCCGCCGCCATAGACCTCCACGCCGTTGCGTTGCAGCCGCTCCAGGAACAGGACGTTCTTGCGGTTGCCGAGGCCATAGACCGTCGGCCGGCCGGGCTCGTCCTCCGGTTCACCCTCGGGCAATTCGATGCCGCGGGCCTCCAGAAAGCCGCGCACGCCGTCATGGCGTGGCTTGCCGTCCACGTGGCGGTGGTAGTCTGTATCCCTGTCGAAGGGCGGTTCCTGGGGCCGATGGCGGGCCAGAAACTCATCGAACATGGCCTTCCACGCCTCGGCGTGGACCGGTTGCGTGCGGGTGAGCACGCCATCCAGATGGAAAACCGCTGCCTCGGCGTCCTCCGACAACAGGGTGTTCTTCGCCAGCAGCTTGCTCACATTCTTCTCCGTCCCGCCCTGCGGACCCGCTTCAAGCATCCGTCGCGATGGCGGAGCAGGCATTGAACAATATCAACGGTCATCCGCCGTCCCGGGGCCTGTGCCGGGGCGTGAACGGATGCCTGGCAACCGGCGCCGGGATCTCAGTCGCGTTGACATCGGGGACAGTGCCAGGCGGTGCGCCCGGCGGCCTGGAGGTGTTCCAGGGCGGTGCCGCAGCTCGGGCAGTGGCCGCCGTCATGGCGGTGGGGGAGCAGGAAGTCCGCGGGCATGCGCGCCGGCTCCGCCGCGGCCTCGATGGCGCCATGGAGGGCCTTGTCCATGGCCCCCTGCAGCCCCTCGAACCCCGCCTGCTCCAGGGCCTTGACGGCGCGGCGCGGGTGTATGCCGGCCTGGAACAGGATCTCGTCGGAGTAGACGTTGCCGATCCCCGCCATGGTCCCCTGGTCCATGAGCCACGACTTGATGCCGCCGCGCCGCCCGGAGGCCAGGCGCTCCAGGGTGTCGGCATCCAGCCCGAGGGCGTCGGGGCCGAGGTCCCGGTCGCGGATGAACTCCTCCACGCTCCCGGCGAGGGCGATGAGGCCGAGTTTGCGCGGCGCGCTGTAGGCAAGGCGCCCGCCGTCGGTGAATTCCACCACACAGCGGGTATAGTCCGGCGCCTCGTCTTTGGCGGAGACGGTGACGAGTACGCCGCTCATGCCGAAGTGCAGCACCAGGGCGCCATCGCCGTCGTGGACCGCGAACAGGTATTTGCCGTGGCGCCGCGCCGCGGTGAAGGACCGCCCGTTCAGGGCCCGCCCGAGGCCCTGGGGACTGGTGCCTTGCAGCAGATCCGGGGCCGCCACGTGCACCCCGGCCACCGCGCGGTGCAGTGCCCCGCCCTCCAGGCGGCGGCGGTAGACCTCCACGTCCGGGAGTTCCGGCATGTCACTTGAACCGATCCAGGGCGCGGTCGGTGGCCGCTCGCATGTCTTCCCAGGCCGCATCCAGGCCGGCCTTTACCTCCTGCCAGGCGTCCTCCCCGGCATCCTGGAGTTCCTCCAGGCGCTCGCGCACCTGCTCCTGCTTTTCCCGCAGGGCCTCTATTTCCTCCTCGTATTCGAGCTTCTGGTCCGCCTGGGCCTTGTCGGCCTTGGCCTTGAGAACGTCGATCTTGGCCTGCCACTCGCGCAACTCGGCCTCCATCCGTTCCTGATAGGCCTTCTTGTTTTCCATGGGGTTACCTCCGCTGGTGGGTTGGGTGGTGTTGATGGTGTGGGCCATGCCAGCCTCCGGGCCCCGCCCGGCGCCTGTCCCCACCCCGGCCCTCCCCACGAGTGGGGAGGGAGAAAGCGATGGTTCTTCCCCACGAGTAGGGAGGGGGAAGAGCTCCTCCCCCACTTGTGGGGGACAAACCCGCCGGGAGCGGGTTTGAACAGTGCGCAGCGGTGACCCGAAGGGCGGAGAGCAGGATGCCCGGAGTTGGTTGGGAGGGGGAAAAGCGGTGGTTTCTCCCCACGAAGGGAGCGGTAAGAAGGGGCTCAATGCCGAGTGGTCGCGGGCCATCAGCGGGCCGTCACCCCGGGGGCCGCGGTGGGCATCGTGGATTCGGCAGTGGTGCGGGAAACCAAGCGCCACGCCGGCATTTGATGACCGTAGCGGACCACCAATGCCCGCAGTTCGGCGCCCACCAGCTCCACCTCGCCGGCGGTGAATCCGCCGTCGGCCAGGGGGCGCCGAAACAGCCCTTCATCGAGCCCCTTCAACAGGCCGCCGAGGGAACGGCCGGGGTCTGCGGTGGCGATCAACCATCGCAACGGGGCGCTGACCCACGGGCGCAGAAAACGGATCGCCCGGCTGTGCTCGTCGTGGGCCAGGATGAGGGCATCCACCTCTTCACGCAGGGCGGTGAGGCGGGCCGAGGACAGGCGGTCCAGGGGGACCACGCGGGCGCCGAGGCGGTCGCGGATGGCCTGGCGGATGGTGGCTAAGGTAGGCGCCCCGTGGTCGCCATGGAGCTCCAGCACGCGTGCAATGAAGGATGAGAGCGCCGGCGATGCCGGGTGCTGCCAATCCGCGTCCGCGGTCGCGGCCGGCGTGCCGTGAGCGAGGGCATCCCACATCAGGATCACGGATTCAATCGAGCTCGAAGGTGACCTTGCCGTTGATGCGGTAGGTGGTGATGCGGTTGTCCTCGACCTTCGCCTCCATCTCCTTGATGTAGATGGACTGGATACCCCGGAGGGACTCCCCGGCCTTGGTGACGGCGATCTGGGCGGCATCTTCCCAGCTCTTATCGGACTGGGCGAGGACCTCGATGACTTTGACTACGGACATGATTCTGACTCCTTTCGGTTGGGTGGCACGGGGAGGCGCCGTGGGGCCAGGGGTAGTGATGGGGCGCCCCCTATGACTGCAATTCTTCGACGTCACGCCTGCCCTGTCATTGCCGGATTTCAATGCGGATCTGGCTCAGGACACCATGTCCCGCAGGCGGGCCGCATTGGCCGGGGCATAGCCGGCCTCGTCGTTGTCGAAGTAGCAGTGGACATCATGTCCGGCCGCGGCCCAGCTGTGGAAGGCGCCGGCCCAGCCGGCGAGGGTGGCGGTGTCGTAGCTGCCCTGGTAGGGCCCGCCGGGGCCGTGCAGACGCACGTAGACGAAGTCCGTGGTCAGCTCCTTGGGCGAGGTGAACCCGTCCAGGTCGTAGATACACAGGGCCGCACCATGGCGTGACAGCAGTTCGTAGGTATGGTCGTTCAGCCAGCTGTGGTCGCGCACCTCGAAGGCATAGCGAAAGTCGCGGTCGAGGGCCTTCAGGAAGGCCTCGAGGCGCGCGGCGTCGAAGTGCCAGTGGGGCGGCAGCTGGAACAGGATGGGCCCCAGGCGGTCCCCGAGCACGGCGATGCGCTCCAGAAAGGTGGCGAGGCCGTTTCCGGGGTCCTTGAGCTTCTTCATGTGGGTGACGTAACGGCTGGCCTTGGCGGTGAAGACGAAGCCGTCCGGCACCGTCTCGCGCCAGTGCTCCAGGGTATCCACTGCCGGCAGGTGGTAGAAGGAATTATTGATCTCGACCCCGGGGAAGCGGGCCGCGTAGTAGTCCAGGTGCTCGGCCCGGGGCAGATCCCGCGGGAAGAAGGGACCGCGCCAGTGGTCGTAGGACCAGCCGGAAGTGCCCACCACGATGGACCCGCGGCCGCCATTCACCGTCGCTGCCCGCCCATGGCCTCAGGCCCCGAACTTGCGCAGGCGCCCGGCGTTGGCCAGGACGAGACCCATCAGGTGCACGCCCGGGCGCAGCCCCAGGCCACCGCCACGGCAGCGGTATTCATCGAAGGGCGCGATGTCGTCGGCACGGGCGTAACGACCGTGAATGAGCACCGGCACCGGGTGCCAGCTATGGGCCCCCATGGCCGCCGGCGTGGAATGATCGGCGGTCACCACCAGCACGTCGGGTTCCAGGGCCCGCAGCCGGGGCAGCAGGCGGTCCACGGTTTCGATGGCCGTCACCTTGGCCGCGAAGTCCGCGTCCTCGCCGTAACGGTCGGTGTCCTTGACATGCAGAAAGTAGAAATCATGGTCCTCGCCGAAGTGCTCCTCGAGGCTGTCGAAGGCCTCGTAGGGTCCGGCGGGACGTGCCGCGACATCCATGCCGAGCAGGCGGGCGAGGCCGCGGTACATGGGATAGGATGCCACGCACAGGGCGCGCAGGCCGAAGCGCTCTGCCAGGGTCGGCAGCGGACTGTGACGCGCGATGCCGCGCAGCAACACGGCGTTGGCGGGGGTTTCGTCGGCCAGTATGTCGCGGGCCTGGCGGGCGAAGGATGCCACGAGGTCGGCGGTACGCTCATCAGCCGGCGAGCCGGCCGTGGGCTCCCGCGGCGGCACGCCTGTCGCCTGGGGATCGGTGTCCCCCACGTCGCCGCCGAGGCCATCGCCCCGCAACACCAGCATCGCCCGATGCCCGGCCACGGTCTGCAGGAAATACTCGCCGTCGAAGTCGAGTTGCACATGGTCCCGCAGGCGGTCGCACAGGCGCTGGTTGAGGTCGTCGTCGATGCGACCGGCGCGGCGGTCCGTGATGTTCCCGTGGTCGTCCATGGTGGCGAAATTGATGCGCGCCGCCACGTCGCCTTCATGGAGGGGGAAATCGATGCCCAGGGCCGCCAGCACGCCGCGCCCCAGGGGATAGGCCAGGGGGGCGTAGCCGAACAAAGCCAGGTGGCCGGGGCCGCTGCCGGGGGTGATGCCGGGGCCCACCAGTTCCAGCAGGCCGCAACTGGAAGCCCGCGCCAGTTCATCGAGATGGGGCGTCCACGCATGTTCGAGGGCGGTGGCCCCGGTGGCGGCATCACGCAGGCCGCCGGCGCCGTCCAACACCAGGTAGATGATGCGGCCACCATCGCCGGCGAGGTCCTCCCAGACGCGGCTGATGTCTGCGGAGCGGTGGTCGGCCCCCATGGCGGAACTCCAGGCTAAGGATGATGCCGCTATGTGTAGCGCAGGCCATGGTGAAGGACATTGAGATCCTTCAATGGGGTCGCTGTGATTGCGCTATTTCAATGCCGGCCATGGTGGCCGCGGCTAATGTCCCGAATCGTAGCCGAGGGTTGGCCGCCGGTTATCCTGGCCCGCGTCCATGGGCCCGGCAGGGGGTGGCGGCAGACCGCCTTTTCACCCTGACGGACATGGCGCGAGGCCACCCCGAAGGATGAAAGGTGCGCCATGTCCGTCCCTCCCCGGCCCTCTCCCAGGGGGAGAGGGAGTCCAAAGGTGTCGCTGCGCGACTTTCACGTTAACGCGAGGGGATGACGAGACCATGATCAGGACCATCTCGGGATCCTATGTATCCAGCCTGCAGTTGCACCGGGTGCGGGATGCCCTCGCCGGCGTCGGGCTGGGGGCGGAGCAGATGCAGGTGGACGAGGCCGAGGGGCGATTGCAGGTCAAGGTCAACGACCATCTTGAACAGGAAGTGATAGACATCCTCAGCCGTCACCGCCTGAGCCCGGTGACGGCAGACTGACGGGTGTCGGCCAGCGGGACATGGCGGGTGTGGCCGGGGCTGCCCTATCCTCTGGGTGCCACATGGAACGGTTCCGGCACCAACTTCGCTTTGTTTTCGGCCCATGCCGAGAAGGTGGAGTTGTGCCTGTTCAACGGCAGCGGCGCGCGCGAGGTGGCCCGCATTGCGCTGCCCGAGTACAGCAACGAGATCTGGCACGGTTACCTGCCGGACGTGCGTCCCGGACAACGCTACGGCTACCGGGTCTACGGGCCCTACGAGCCCCGCCAGGGCCATCGCTTCAATCCCCACAAGCTGCTCCTCGACCCCTATGCGAAGAGGCTCAGGGGCACCCTCAAGTGGAACGATGCCCTGTTCGGCTACGTGGTGGGACACGACAAGGGCGACCTGTCCTTCGACAGGCGCAACAGTGCCCGCTTCATGCCCAAGTGCGAGGTCATCGATCCGGCCTTCACCTGGGGGCTCGACCGCCCGCCGGCCCGGCCCTGGCACGAGGCCGTGTTCTATGAGATGCACGTGCGCGGCTTCACCATGCGCCATCCCGGCGTGTCCAGGACGGCGCGCGGCACCTTCGCCGGTCTGAGCGCCCCGGGCGTCACCGAGTATCTCAAGGGGCTGGGTATCACCGCCGTCGAACTGCAGCCGGTACAGGCCTTCCTCGATGACCGTCATCTCGTGGAGCAGGGCCTGAGCAACTACTGGGGCTACAACACCATCGGCTTCTTCGCGCCCCATCCCGAATATCTGGGGGAGGGTGGCATCGGCGAGTTCAAGACCTTCGTCCAGCTGATGCACGATGCCGGCATCGAGGTGATCCTGGACGTCGTCTACAACCACACGGCGGAGGGCAATCATCTGGGGCCCACCCTGTCCATGCGCGGCATCGATAACCAGTCCTACTATTATCTGGTGGACGGCGATCCCCGCCACTACAACGACTTCACCGGTACCGGCAATGCCCTCGAACTGCGCCATCCCTCCGTGCTGGGCATGGTCACCGACTCCCTGCGCTACTGGGTCCAGGAGATGGGGGTCGACGGCTTTCGCTTCGACCTCGCCACCACCCTGGCGCGGGTCAGCGGCGAATTCAACGAACATGCGAGCTTCCTGGATACGGTGGCCCAGGACCCGACGCTGTCGGCGGTCAGGCTCATCGCCGAACCATGGGACGTGGGCGATGGCGGTTATCGCCTCGGCCAGTTTCCGCCGCGCTGGGCGGAATGGAACGATCGCTATCGCGACACCGTCCGCCGCTTCTGGAAGGGCGACGAGGGCCAGCTGCCGGAGTTGGCATCGCGCCTCGCCGGTTCCAGCGACATCTACGACCGCCGCGGCCGCCGGCCGTGGTCCAGCATCAACTTCGTGACCGCCCATGACGGCTTCACCCTCCACGATCTGGTGAGCTACAACCACAAGCACAACGAGGCCAACCTGGAGGACAACCGCGACGGCGCCGACGACAACCATAGCTGGAACTGTGGTGTGGAGGGCCCCAGCGACGACCCCGAGGTCATCGCCCTGCGGCGGCGCCAGAAGCGCAACATGCTGGCCACCCTGCTGCTGTCCCAGGGCGTGCCCATGCTGCTGGCCGGCGACGAGCGGGGGCATACCCAGGGGGGTAACAACAACGCCTACTGTCAGGACAACGAGATCGCCTGGCTCGATTGGACGATGGGGGAGGATAAGGGACTGCCGGCCTTTACGCTGGCCCTCATCCGCCTGCGGCGGGAGCATATCGTCTTTCACCGCCACCGTTTCTTCCAGGGCGAGACCATCCCCGGGACCGCGCACAAGGACGTGGTGTGGCTGAAGCCCGATGGCGCCGAGATGGCGGCCGCGGACTGGCAGGATGGCGGACGGCGTTCCATCGCCCTGCTGGTGAGTGGTGCGGCGGGCCTGTACCACCTCACCAGCCACGGCGAGAAGGAGCCGGATGACGATTTCATGCTGATCCTCAACGCCGCCGCCGAGGCGGTGGAGTACGCACTGCCCCGACGCCCGGCATGGCCGGTGGTGGAACTGGACACCAGCCGTGACGAGGGTGAGCCGGCGCCCCGCCGACACCACGAGGCATGCTACACGGCCCCGCCGCGCAGCCTGGTGGTGCTGCGCTATGACCGGCGCGACTGAAACGGCGGTGGACGAGGGGCGGCGGACATGCGGGCAGGGACGGCGGCGTCTCAGGAGGCGCCGCTGCCGGTGCGTCGCCGCCGCTGGCGCCCCTGCAGCCAGCGCCTCAGCAGCCAGCTGCCGGCGCCGATAAGGGCCGCCAGGGCCACCAGGCCGGCCACCCGCAGGCTGCCCGGATGGGTGACGGCGGTAATCAGCTGGTCGAAGAATACGGTGAGCCCGAGGGTCCCCGGCGCCATCCCCAGCAGGGTGCCGAGGGCGAAGTCACGCACCCGCATGGGGGAGGCGCCGGCCACCAGGTTGACCACCGAAAAAGGTGCCACGGGTACCACCCGCAGGGTGATGATGGCGAGCAGGCCCTGGCGTGCGAGACGGCGGCGCACCATGGCCACCCAGCGGCCCGGCAGGCGGCGTACGGCGTCGTGGCCCACCATCCGACCGATGGCAAAGGTCAGCAGGGCGCTGAGCTCGGCCCCTGCGAGGGCGTAGACAAAACCCGGGCCGGCGCCGAAGACGATGCCGGTGGCGACGATCAACAGGGTGACGGGAAACATCATCAGCGCCGCCACCATATAGATGCCCATGACCACCAGGGGCATGGTCCAGTCCTGGCGCAGGCCTTCCAGGACACCCACCGCGGCGTCCACGTCGAGCCACTGGCCGAGGGCCGTGTAGCGCCAGGCGGCGGCGAGCAGGAGTGCGGCCACCAGCATCAGGGTGAGGTCCCGCAGGGTACGGCGGGCCGGCTCGGCATCCTCGTCCACCACCAGGCGGGCCAACTCGTCGGCGGCCAGGGGGGTGCCCGGATCGGCGATGGCGGCGTCGGGCACCATGGCGTCCTCCTCGGGGGAGACGCCGAACTCGAAGGGCACCAGGGTACGGCCGTCACCACGCAGGGCCTCCACCGCCGCCGCCAGGGAGCCGCCGTGTTCCGTTACGGCGGCGTCGACGGTCGCCTCGGCGACCCCCAGGTGCTCGGCCAGCAGGCGGTGGCGCAG
>JAABTG010000003.1 GCA_011389995.1 Thiotrichales bacterium | reverse complement strand
GCACGTCCATGGTGTTGCGGGACAGCCAGCCGTCGGTCCAGCGCGGCAGGATCAGGACCACCTCGGGGCCGTTATCCTCCGCCAGGCGGCGCTCCAGGGCATCACCGACGCTGCCGGCGGTGAAGTACTGGTTCTCCAGGTAGAGGGTATGACGGGCGGCGGCGATGGCGTCCAGCATCAGCCGTTCCACCTCGCGCACCTCGGGCTGTTCACCATAGGGCGGAAAGGTGCGGGCGATGGCCACCGGCACGTCCGTCAGGTGGGGCTCCAGGCCCTCGGGCCAGGGGTCGTGACCGGCGGTTGGCGCCGGTGGTGCGAGGTCCTCGCCGGTGGCACGCGTCCAGCGCCCGCGGGCCATCCCCCCCAGCACCCCGGCCACCGGCCCGCCCACCATCAGCTGCAGGTCGTGGTATGGCCGCGGCGCTGTCGCCTCCCCGGCGTCGCGCCGCCGCGCATCGTCCGGGCGGTGGGCGGAGGTGTCCCAGCGACCGAGGGCGAAATCGAGTCCCCCCACGAAGGCCACCCGGTCGTCCACCACCACGATCTTCTGGTGCTGGGAGGCCCCGGGCGGGTGACGGTCGTCGGTACGAAAGTGCAGACGCGGGTGGGTCGTGCGGTCCATGCGGTAGACCGGCAGCCATTCCCGCTTGGGGGCAAAGATCATGGCGTAGTCCCAGTTGAGGACATGGATCTGGAGCTGGTCCCGGGCCGTCACCAGGGCCTCGAGGAAGTCCCCGAGGCGGGCGGGGAGGCCGTCGGCGGGCTCTTCGTGGAGCAGGTCGAAGCGGCTGTCCACATCCCAACCGATGATGAGCACGCTGCGGGTGGCACGACGGGCCACGGTGCGGAAGAGGGGGAAGTAAGCGGCCCCGTCCACCAGAAAGCGCAGCCGCCCGGCCCGGGCGAGACGCCAGCAGTTGCGCCCGGGCTCGAGGATGGCGGGCCGGGCGCGGGCGCTCCGGGGCGTCCCACTCATGGCGCTTTACCCATGGCCGGCCTGCCGGCATTCCGGCACCACCTGTCGCGGCCTTCGTCCGTCACCACGCGAACGACCCCATGGGCAGGGTAGTCCCGCGCGCCGGCGGGTGTGTACCGGCTGCCCCCGAGGCCGGGGCATTCACGTCCCATCTCCGCGGCCGATATCACCCACCCGGGTGAGGGTCCAGCGGGTCACCACGGGGCCTAAAATCTCGAAGATCACCGTGGAGCCGAGCACCACGGGCAGGATGACGTCCTTGAGCTCGGGGAAGCTTTGGCTGGCGAGGAGGGCCATACCGACGGCGACCCCCGCCTGGGGCAGCAGGGCCAGCCCGATCCAGTGGCGCGTGGTGGGATCCGCGCCGCTCAACCAGCCCCCCACGCGGGTGCCGATGAGGCGCCCGACCAGCCGCAGGCCGATGTAAGCCCCCGCCAGCATGCCGGCGGCGGCCAGGGCTTCGACATGCAGGGCGGCACCCGCCAGCAGGAAGAACAGGATCAGGAACGGCCACTCGATGCCCTCGATGGCACGAAAGGGACGCTGGTGATGAGTGGCGAGGTTGGCCACCGTCACCCCCATCACCATGGCCGTCAGGATGTAGGACACCTGCAACCATTCGGCGAGGCCTGCCGCCAGCAACACCAGACCCAGGGCCTCGGCCTGGGTGGGCTCGCCGGGCCGCACGCGTCCGGTGAGATAGGCCATGGGCAGGCCGAGGGCCAGGCCCAGCAGCAACGCGCCGCCGATCTCGTGCAGGCCGTGGAGCACGCTTTCCATGGCCCCGCCCTGGCCACTGAGGCCCTGGGCGACGGCCAGCAGCAGGCTGAAGGCCAGCAGGCCCCAGGCGTCATCGATGGCCACGATGCCAAGGAGAGTATCGGTGAAGCGGCCCCTGGCACCATATTCCCTGACCACGTCGACGGTGGCGGCGGGGGCCGTGGCCGGGGCGATGCCGGCCAGCAGCAGGGCCACTTCGACGGGCACGCCGAACGCCGCCAGTACCGAGAATACGAGCAGCGCGGTCATCACGACTTCGCCCAGGGACATGGCGATCACGGCCCGCCCGAGCTCGCGGAAGCGTTGGCGGGTCATCTTCTGGCCCAGCAGGAAACCGATGAGGGCCAGGGCGATGTCGGTGAGGACGGGAAACCACTGATCGGTGAAGTCCGGCAGCCAGTCCAGCACCGATGGACCGATGACGAAGCCTGCCAACAGCAGCAGGGTGACCCGGGGCAGGGGGCTGTGGCGTCCCGCCAGATCCGCCAGCAACCCCAGCACGAACAGACCGCCGAAGGTGATGAGGATAATGGCGATGCCGCCAGACTCACTCATGACCGACTCCCTGGCGTGCGCC
>JAABTG010000002.1 GCA_011389995.1 Thiotrichales bacterium | reverse complement strand
CGGCATTAAGAACTTTTAATGCTCCGCGGATGTTTAGTCATCAAAGTATGGTTGGTTTGAATCACGGCCACACGGCTGCATCGCGGGAGCGCCCTTCATGTCGAAAATCGAGTTGCTGTACGAGGAACTCGGCCAGGCCCTGTGGCTGGACTATATCGACCGCAACCTCGTGACCCGCGGCGGCCTGGAGGAACTGGTGGCGGAAGGGCTGCGGGGGGTGACCAGCAACCCCACCATTTTCCATCAGGCCATCACCGGCGGTACCGATTACGACGATGCCATCCGCGACCTCATCCAGGCCGACCCGGCCATGGATGCCGAGACCCTCTACCAGTGGCTGGTGATCCGGGACGTGCAGGAGGCGGCGGATATCCTGCGGCCCATCTACGATGTCAGCGGCGGCGCCGACGGCTTCGTCAGCCTGGAGGTTTCGCCCCACCTCGCCTATGACGCCGACGGCACCATCGCCGCGGCCCGCCACCTGTGGCAGGCGGTGGACAGGCCCAACCTGATGATCAAGGTCCCGGCCACCGTGCCGGGATTGCCGGCGGTGGAGACCCTGCTCGGCCAGGGCATCAACGTCAACGTCACCCTGCTGTTCTCCCTCGCCCGCTATGAGGCGGTGGCGGATGTCTTTCGCCGGGGCGTGGCGGCAAGCCCGCGGCCGGGGCGGCTGGCCTCGGTGGCGTCGTTCTTCGTCAGCCGTATCGATACCAAAGTGGATGCCGTCCTCGATGAGATGGGTGGTGCCCAGGCCCGGGCCCTGCGGGGGCGCATCGGCATGGCCACCGCCAAGGTCGTCTACCGCCGCTTCAGGGATACCCTGGCCGGTGAGGCGGGGGAGGGCCTGGCGCGGTTGGGGGCGCGTCCGCAGCGTCCGTTGTGGGCCAGCACCGGCACCAAGGACCCGGCCTATGGGGACGTGCGTTATGTGGAGGGGCTGATGGGCACCCACACCGTGACCACCGTGCCTCCGGCCACCCTGGATGCCTTTCTGGACCACGGCGAACCGCGCCCCAGTCTGGAGACGGCGGTAGGCAGGGCGCTGCAGGATCTGGAGATCCTGGGGGAACTGGGGGTCGACCTGGCCGCCATTACCCAACAGCTGGAACAGGAAGGAGTGAAGAAGTTCGCCGCATCCCATGATGCCGTGCTGGCCGCGCTGGACGGCAAGCGTCTGGGCGCCGCCGCAGACTATGTGGCCGGGCGATGGGCGAAGGCACAGGACTTTTTGGGATCCCAAAGGTGACATCATGATGACATACACGACCTGGGTGGTGAGCACGGATGGCGAGCGCGCCCGTATATTCGAACTCCGGGAGCCTGCAGATGCCCTGCGGGAGTTGGCGGTGCTCGAGGACGAGGGAACGCCGGCGGGCAGGGACGACGGCGGTCCGGCGTCGGAGCCCGGGAAGCGGGGACGGGTGAAGGATGTGCGTAAGGCCGTCGACGGCAAGTTGAGAAGGCTGGCCGAGAGCCTCGGTAGCCACCTCGAACGCCAGCAGCGCCAGGGGGGTTACGACCGGCTGGTGATGATCGCCCCCCATAACGTGTTGCCCGGGGTCATCGGCAGCCTGAGCGCCAGGGTGCGCAGGGTCATGGTGGCGGAGATGGAGGCCGACACCATCGACGACAGCATCACCGGCATCCGGTCGATACTGCCGTTTTGAGCGCATATATGGATCACCCTGGCGGTGATCCGCGGACCAATGGAGCTCACCCTGCCCAGGGTGAGCAAGGCCAAGCGCCGGCGTATCGAGTTGGGCTGAAGGCCGGAGGGCCCGGTGCGCTCGCCGTAGCCGGGCCGCCGGGCGGGGTTCGGCCGTGATGGACAAGGAATCGACGAAAAGCGGAGGTGGCGTGAGAGAACGACGGGATACGGAACGGGTGGTGGCCTTCGTGATGGCCGGCGGTGCAGGCACGCGGCTGCAACCATTGACGGCCCAGCGCTGCAAGCCGTCGGTACCCTTCGGCGGCCGCTACCGAATGGTGGACTTCGTCCTCAGCAACCTCATCAACTCCGAGGTCCGGGCCATCTACCTGCTGGTGCAGTACAAGGCCCAGTCCCTCATCGAACACGTGCGCAAGGCCTGGACCATCTCACCCCTGCTGCCCGACCAGTTCGTCACCGTGGTGCCGCCGCAGATGGAAACGGGTCACGAGTATTTCCGTGGCACCGCAGACGCCGTGCAGCAGAGTGCCAACCTGCTCAAGATCCATCGCCCCGACCTGGTGGCGGTGTTCGGCGCCGACCACATCTACCGCATGGACGTGCGCCAGATGATCCGCTTCCACCGCGAGTGGGATGCCGATGTCACTGTCGCGGCGCGGCCGGTGCCCATCGAGCAGACGGCGAGCTTCGGCATCATCGAGGCGGACGCGGACGGCCGCATCCGCGGCTTCGAGGAGAAGCCAAGCCTCGGTACGCCAATGCCCGGCAATGCGGCATGGGCCTATGCCTCCATGGGCAACTACCTGTTCGACACCGAGGTCCTGCTGGCGGCCCTGGAGGAGGCCCGGCGCCGGGGCGAGACGGACTTCGGCCATCATGTTCTGCCCCGCCTGCTCGTGGAAGGGGCCGGCCTGTATGCCTACGACTTCGCCACCAACCGGGTGCCCGGTATCAAATCCTATGAGGAGGTCGGCTACTGGCGGGACGTGGGCACCCTGGACGCCTACTTCGAGGCCCACCAGGACGTGCTCGGCCACGAGCCCGTTTTCGATGCCTTCAACCCCCAATGGCCCATCTTCTCCAGCCATTACCAGGGGCCGGTGTCGCGGGTCTTCGCCAGTGCCGTGGACAACAGCCTGCTGGGGGCGGCCAGCGTGGTGAACAACGCCTCCGTGCGTAACAGCATCATCCGCCGTGAGGCGGTGATCGAGCCGGGGGCCGAACTCGACGAGTGCATCATCATGGATTACGTGCGGGTGGGCCGCGGGGCGCGCCTGCGCCGGACCATCGTCGACCGCCACAACCACATCGCGGAAGGCGCCGAGATTGGCTTCGACCCCGCCGCCGATGGTGCCCGCTACGAGGTGACCCCGGGCGGGGTGGTGGTGGTGCCCAAGGGCAGCTCGGCCTACTTCGCGCGCAATTCCCGTGGCGCCGGCATGGGCTACGGCGAGTAAGGGCCGGCATCCGCCATCCTTGCCCCCCAGGACCGCCGCAACGGCGCCCGGGGGATGGGCGGGCCGCGGCCTTAGCCCCCCGCCTCGGACTCTGTACACACCCCGTCCGCCGCTGTTCCCTGGTCGCCCCCCAGCCTGCCTGTCGCCCCCGCAAGTGAAGGCCCAGGCCCTTGCCGGGCCGTGTTCCCCGCCGCCGGCCGGCAAGGCATAATCACCCTGCCGCCGGCGCTTGGCCCATCCCGGCCGGCACCACACCACAGGCAGGTGCATTGAATACCGAACTACCCCCAGATTTGAGACTCAAGCTGCGCAACCTCTCTGGCGCGGACATCCCCGAGCTCGAGGCCCTCATGGAGCGGGTCTATCCGGACATCGGCGGGGCCTGGCCGCGGGATTCCCTGCTGGCCCTGTTCAAGGATTTCCCCGAGGGACAGATCGCCATCGAGGACAACGGGCGGCTCATCGCCGTGGCCCTGACGGTGCGCTGCAGCTACGAGCGTTTCAGCCGCGCCCACACCTACGACGACCTCATCGGCCGGCGCGAACGCATCCGCCATGACCCGGGGGGGGATGCCCTCTACGGCATGGACCTGTTCGTGGACCCGGAGTACCGGGGGCTGCGCCTGGGGCGGCGGCTCTACGACGCCCGCAAGGAGTTGTGCCGCAACCTCAACCTGCGGGCCATCCTGGCCGGCGGGCGCATCGTGCGCTACCACGAGTACGCCGAGGAACTGGCCCCGGAGGACTACATCGACGGCGTCCGGCGCAAGGAGATCCACGACCCCATCCTCAGCTTCCAGCTCGCCAACGACTTCGAGGTCAAGCGCATCATGAAGGGCTACCTGCCCGCGGATGCCAAGTCCCGAGGCTTCGCCACCCTGCTGGAGTGGAGCAACATCCTCTACGAGCCCGAGGGCATCGCGGTGGAAGAGATCCGCAAGGTGGTGGTGCGGGTGGGCATCGTGCAGTGGCAGATGCGGCCCACCAACTCCTTCCAGAGCTGGCTGGACCAGGTGGAGTATTTCGTGGATTCCATGGCCGACTACCAGGCCGATTTCGTCATGTTCCCGGAGTTCTTCAATGCCCCTCTCATGGGGCTCGGGGAGCAGGACACCCAGTACGAGGCGGTGCGTTTCCTGGCCGGTTTCGCCGAGCGCACCCTGGAGGCCCTGACCCAGTTCGCGGTCACCTACAACATCAACATCATCGCCGGCAGCCTGCCGGTGTTGGAAGGTGACATGCTGTTCAACTACGCCTACCTGTGCCGCCGGGACGGCACGGTGGAGACCCAGCCCAAGCTTCATATCACCCCCCACGAGCGCCGCGACTGGGTGATCCAGGGCGGTGACTCCCTGGGGGTGTTCGACACCGATGCCGGGCGCATCGGCATCCTCATCTGCTATGACGTGGAGTTCCCCGAGCTGCCCCGGCTGCTGGCGGAGCAGGGCATGGACATCCTCTTCGTGCCCTTCTGGACGGATACCAAGAACGGTTTCCTGCGGGTGCAGCGCTGTGCCCAGGCGCGGGCCATCGAGAACGAATGCTACGTCGCCATCGGCGGCAGCGTGGGCAACCTGCCCCAGGTGGACAACGTGGACATCCAGTATGCCCAGTCGGCCGTCTACTCGCCGTCGGACTTCGCCTTTCCCCATGACGCCATCATGGCGGAGAGCACCCCCAATACCGAGATGGCCCTGGTGGCCGATCTCGACCTGGACCGTCTGGCCCAGATCCGCCACGAGGGCTCCGTCACCAACCGCAAGGATCGGCGCCGCGACCTCTATACCGTGGAGTGGCTGGGGGACCCGCCGTCCTGAAGGGGTACCCGCGATCCTGCGTGGTCCCGGCCCCTCAGATCTCCACCATCTCGAACATGGCCTTCTCCACCTGGCACTCGGGGCATTGCCAGTCCTCGGGGATGTCCTCCCAGCGGGTGCCGGGGGGGATGCCCTCGTCGGGCAGGCCTTCGGCCTCGTCGTAGATGAATCCGCAAATGGTGCATTGCCAGGTCTTCATGGTCCACCTCGGGGGTTTGGAAGATATTTAACGCCGCCCGCTCCGGCATCGCCGGCGATCCTCGGGCGGCGCCGCAGGTCGTCACGGCGATGTCCCGCAAGGGCGTGCCGCTGAGTTGCCGGGGCAGGCCCGGCATCATTCGCAACGGCTATTGGTGCTTGCCGACGCTGGAGCCGTCCACCCCCAGGCGCTCGTGCATGGCGGGGCTGGTGGTGGTGTACTGGAGAAACTGCTTCTTCTCCGGGTCGATGAAATGCTGGACCGCGAAGGCCGTCAGGGCCGCCTCGTGGAAACCGCTCAGGATGAGCTTCTTCTTGCCCGGATAGAAGTTGATGTCCCCGACGGCGAAGATGCCCGGCACGCTGGTCTGGAACATGGCCGTGTCCACCACGATCTGGTTCTTGTTGAGTTTGAGGCCCCACTCCTTGATGGGCCCGAGGTTGGGGGACAGGCCGTAGAACACCAGGACCTCGTCGCCTTCCACGGTATGGATGTCGCCGTGGGCGTCCTTCACCTCCAGCCCGGCCAGGCGGCCCTCCCGTTCCACCAGGGCGGCGGTCCTGCCGATGACCAGGTCCATACGTCCCTGTTCCACCAGTTCCTTCATGTGGTTGACCGAGGCGGGGGCGGCGCGGAAGCCCTCGCGCCGATGCACCAGGGTCAGGCGGTCGGCCATGTCCACCAGGTCCAGGGTCCAGTCCAGGGCGGAGTCGCCACCACCCAGGATGATGAGATGCTTGCCGGCATACCTGTCGCGGTTGCGCACGGCGTAGTTGATGGTATCGCCGGCGTATTTCTCCGCGCCCTCCACCCGCAGGGGGCGCGGCTGGAAGGAGCCGACGCCGCCAGCGATGATGACGGTGCGGGCATGAAACTCCGTGCCCTTGGAGGTCACCACGTGGAAGCGTCCGTCGTCCATGGGGGCACACTGGACCACCTCCTGGCCCAGGTGATAGGTGGGGCTGAAGGGCGCGATCTGCTCCTCCAGCCGTTCCACCAGTTCCTGGGCCCCGCACACGGGCAGGGCGGGGATGTCGTAGATGGGCTTGTCCGGATACAGATGGGTGCACTGGCCGCCGGTATAGGGCAGGGAATCCACCACGTTGGCGTGGATGCCGAGCAGGCCGAGCTCGAATACCTGGAACAGGCCGCAGGGTCCGGCGCCGACGATGACACAGTCAGTTTCAGTACTCATGAATGGGGGTCCGTTTTTTCAGCCCTCTAGTATGTCGAAGGGCGCGGGGATTAACACCCTGTCGATGAAAGTGTTTGATAAGTCACTGTAATCCGTGAGTCCGGGGAGGTGAAGCGGCGGCG
This sequence comes from Thiotrichales bacterium, assembly GCA_011389995.1. Lineage (GTDB taxonomy): Bacteria > Pseudomonadota > Gammaproteobacteria > JAABTG01 > JAABTG01 > JAABTG01. The sequence continues at coordinate 4 of JAABTG010000002.1, read as the reverse complement.
CTAG
>JAABTG010000041.1 GCA_011389995.1 Thiotrichales bacterium | reverse complement strand
GCCCACGCCCGCACCGGTCTGCACCTCGAAGGGGATGTAGATGGAATTGCCGTCGGAACTGACGTCCACCATGTCCCAGTCGCTGAAGGTGCCCTTGAACTCGTTGGCGGGGTTGGTGGCGAAGCCGGAGCCGGCACCCAGGGACAGGGTGTTACGGTCGGTGATCTTCTCCTGCTTCCAGCCGCTCGGCAGCACGAACGGGGCGGTGGCCTCGTTCACGTCCACCAGGCTGGCGGAACTCGAAAGGGGGTTGAAGGGCTCGATGGCGTAGGCGTTGGAGCACGCCGCGGCGACCAGGGTCGCGAGAACGGTCTTTTTCATTTCAAATTTCCCTCTGTCCTTTTTGGATTGAATGATGCGTGTCGGTGAGGATCCGCTGCGCCTTCCTCAAGGCTCCGGAATGGCATGGATACCGGCCAGGCCCAGACTTCCCTCCCTCTACCTGCCCCTGGGGGGGCGCAGCGCAGACCATGGGTTGGGCCGGGAATGCAGCGGTGGGGATTAAAACGTGACGGAGCAGACGTTTTAGTGAAGAAGATATGACGATTGCGCGTAAGCGCTTCGTTTTGTCTTACGGTCTGCAGGCCGGCCGCCGGCGCTTCGGTCCCGGCGCCGCAAGGTTAAAAGCGCGGCGCTCGTTTCGTCCGATGCCCGGTCTGGTCTATCCTTCGCCTGGTTAGCATGAATCCCCCGGCCACAGGAGCACCCATGTACATCGTTACCAATCGCGTCCCGGTCGCCGGCGGCTGGGAAGAGACCTTCGAGGAACGTTTCCGCAGGCGTGCCGGACAGATCGAGCAGCAAGCCGGGTTCGTGGCCATGCAGGTCCTCCGGCCCGACGGCCCGGATACGCCCTATGTGGTGCAGACGAGCTGGCGGGACAAGGCGTCCTTCGAGGCCTGGGTCGGCTCGGAGGACTTCAGGGCGGCCCATGCCGACCCCATGCCGAAGGAGGCCTTCGCCGGCGAGGGCCGTATGGAGGCGTTCGAGGTCGTCATTACGGCAAAAGCACCCTGAGCCGCCCCTGAGGCGGGCAGCCGGCGTCGCTGGTCCGGGTGCCGCGGGAGATTGAGGCCCTGGCTGGGGCCCGTGATTTGCTTCAGGGAGGCGTTGCGCCCGCCGCAGGTGGGGATGCGCCGGCCTCGCGGCGGGCCGCATCGAGGTGGGAGATATCCCCGGGCTGGATGGTGCCTGACTTCAGCTTCTCGAAACGCTCCCTGTCCGCGGCGTGTTGTTGCCGGAGCTCCGCCTTCTCCTCCTCGCTGTCGGCCACGAACTGCCGGCTCTTCTCGATCTGGCGCTCCACCTGGGCGATGTTCTCCCTCACCTTGTCGGAGACGCCGCCGCCCCTGCGCTCCTCGCGGGCCGCCTTGGCGCGCAGCAGCTCCAGGTTCTGGCTGAACTTCTCGATATGGTTGCGGGTAAGGCTGATGCGCGATTCCAGCACCGCGAGCTTGTCCTCGAGGGCGAGGTCGAGTTCCCCCGTCGAGGTGTAGGTGCGCAGCAGCACCCGGTCCCGGGCCGCCTGTTCGCGGGCCAGGCGCTCCCGCTCCTCCCGCTGCTGGCGCTGCCGCCGCTCCGCCGCCAGTTCCTCGGGGGTCTTGGCGGCCTCCACCTCGCGCTTCCTGATGCCGCGCTCCGACAACTCCTCATGGCCCTTCTGGGCATACTCCGGCGGCACGACGTTGCCGCACTCGCGCACGCCCTCGCTGTTGGTCCAGCATTTGATGGCCGTCTGGGCGGCACCCGGCGTGGCCATCAGGGCGACCATCAGGAAGAGGATGGAATGGCGGATGTTTGTCATGACGGGTCCATGGGCTTTGGGTGAAAGAAGTGCCGCAGGCACACGATCTCTCCGTCTCCCTGCAGGGAGAGGGATGGGGTGAGGGTGCGTGCATGGGCGAGGTGGCTTTTCAGCTCTTTGAGGTGGAGCGCCTCGCACAATGAACGTTGGTTTGGAGGCATTCTAGCGTCTCGCGGCGGGCAGGGTGAAACGTCCACAGGCCCATGTCACCGCCGGCCTCAACTCACGCCGTAACGGGCGCGGTAGTCCTCCACGCGGGCCAGGGTCTCGGCCATGTCGTTGCGGGCGGCCAGATACTCCACCACCTGGTCCAGGGCCACGATGCTGATCACCGGCATGTGGAAGTCGCCCCGGATCTCCTGAATGGCAGAGCGCGGGCCCTGGCCCCGTTCCTGGCGGTCGAGGGAGATCACCACGCCTGCGGTCTCGGCCCCGGCGGCGCGAATGATGTCCACCGACTCGCGCACCGAGGTCCCGGCGGATATCACGTCGTCTACGATGAGGACGCGCCCGGCCAGGGGCGCACCCACGGTGTTGCCGCCCTCACCATGCTCCTTGGCCTCCTTGCGGTTGAAGCACAGCGGCACATCGCGGTCATGGTGGGTGGCCAGCGCCATGGCGGTGGCCGTCGCCAGGGGTATGCCCTTGTAGGCCGGGCCGTAGAGCATGTCGAATGGCACCGTCCCCTCCATGATGGCACGGGCGTAGAAGGCGCCGAGGCGGGCCAGGTGGCCGCCGCTGTTGAACAGTCCGGTATTGAAGAAATAGGGGCTCTGGCGTCCCGACTTGAGGGTGAAATCACCGAACCTGAGCACACCCACGCCGAGGGCGAACTCGATGAATTCCTGCTGGTAGCCTTTCATGGTGTTCCCTTGGTGGTGAGTGGGAGCGGTGGTGACCATGCCTGCCGTCGCGGCGGCGGTTTGCCTGACGACGGTGGATATTGTCTACTCTGGCGGCTTCTGTCGCCACCGTCCCGGAGGACCCGCCTTGCGCATCATCACCCTCAACGCCAACGGCCTGCGGTCCGCCCGCCGCAAGGGCCTTTACGAATGGCTCAGCGCGGCCGCCGCGGACGTGATCTGCCTGCAGGAGACCCGCATCCAGGACGACCTGGTGGCCACCGGCGAATTCCATCTGGCGGGCTATCACTGTGCCTTTCATCATGCCCGCAAGCCGGGTTACAGCGGCGTCGCCCTGTTTTCACGGGCGGCCCCCGACGAGGTCCGCCACGGCATCGGCTGGCCGGACGTGGACGCCGAGGGTCGCTACCTGGAGGCCCGCTTCCCGGGCCTCTCGGTGGTCAGCCTCTATCTGCCCTCGGGGTCATCGGGGGACCAGCGCCAGGGCGTCAAGTTCGACCTCATGGCCCGTCTGGCCGGTCATCTGGCGCGCCTGGGACGCCAGCGCCGGGAGGTCGTCATCTGCGGCGACTGGAACATCGCCCACCGTGAGGCCGACATCCGCAACTGGCGGGGCAACCAGAAGAACTCCGGCTTCCTGCCCGAGGAGCGGGCGTGGCTGGACCGGGTATTCGGCCCCCTGGGCTGGGTGGACGCCTTCCGGCGCATCAACGACGAGCCCCATCAGTACACCTGGTGGTCCAACCGCGGCCGGGCCTGGGAGAAGAACGTCGGCTGGCGCATCGATTACCAGGTGGTGACCCCGGCCATGGCCGGGCGGGTGACGGCGGCCACCATCTACAAGGATCAACGCTTCTCCGACCACGCGCCCCTGATCATCGACTACCATCCTTGAACCCCCGACCCCCGACCCCCGACCCCCGACCCCCGACCCCCGACCCCCGATTGTCCACCGCCGCAGGTCCCGATACCCTTGGCCCTCTCACCGCACCCAGAGAACGGAGCCCATGAGCGATTCGGTCAAATACCTGCTGGACGAGAAGGACCTGCCGAGGTTCTGGTACAACATCGTCGCCGACCTGCCCAACCCGCCGACGCCGGCCCTGCACCCCGGCACCGGCCTCCCCATCGGTCCCGACGACCTGGCGGTGCTGTTTCCACGGGCGGTGATCGAACAGGAGGTGAGCACCGAGCGGGAGATCGAGATCCCCGGGCCGGTGCGGGACATCTATCGCCAGTGGCGCCCCTCGCCCCTGTACCGCGCCCGGCGCCTGGAGAAGGCCCTGGATACGCCGGCGCGCATCTACTACAAGTACGAAGGCGTGAGTCCGGCGGGCAGCCACAAGCCCAACACGGCCATTCCCCAGGCCTTCTATTCCAGGGAGGAGGGCGTGCGGCGTATCGCCACCGAGACCGGTGCGGGTCAGTGGGGGTCGTCCCTGGCCCTGGCGGGGGCCTTCTTCGGGCTGGACATCGAAGTCTTCATGGTCAAGGTGAGTTTCCGGCAGAAGCCCTACCGGCGGGCCTTCATGGAGAGTTTCGGGGCCACCTGCATCGCCAGCCCCAGCGATCTGACGGCCGCCGGGCGGGCGGTGCTGACGGACAATCCCGACAGCACCGGCAGCCTCGGCATCGCCATCTCCGAGGCGGTGGAGCGGGCGGTGGCGCGGGACGACACCAAATATGCCCTCGGCAGCGTGCTCAACCACGTCCTGCTCCACCAGACGGTTATCGGCCAGGAGGCCATGGCCCAGATGGAGATGGCCGATGACTACCCGGACATGATCATCGGCTGCACCGGCGGCGGCAGCAACTTCGGCGGCATCGTCTTTCCCTTCCTGGGGGAGAAGCTGCGGGGTGGTCGCGACGTGGAGATCATCGCCGTGGAGCCCAGCAACTGCCCCACCCTCACCAAGGGGGCCTACGCCTATGACTACGGCGACACCGCCCACCTCACGCCCCTGGTGAAGATGCACACCCTGGGCTCCAACTTCGTGCCACCGGGTTTCCACGCCGGCGGCCTGCGCTACCATGGCATGGCGCCCCTGGTGAGCCAGGTGGTGGCCGAGGGCATGGCCAGTGCCCGCTCCTATCACCAGAACGAGTGCTTCGAGGCCGGCCTGCAGTTCGCCCGGGCCGAGGGCATCATCCCGGCCCCCGAACCCAATCACGCGGTGCGCGCCGCCATCGACGAGGCCGTGGCCTGCCGGGAACGCGGCGAGTCCAGGGCCATCCTGTTCAACCTGTGCGGCCACGGCCACTTCGACATGCAGGCCTACACCGATTACCTGGAAGGCCGGCTCCACGATCAGGACTACAGCGAGACGGAGCTGGCCATGGCCCTGTCCGGCCTGCCCTCCGTCGAGTCCTGCTGAGGCCCCTGGACCGCCCCCTGCCATCGCACCGGGCGGCCAATGGCCCGGCCACGGTCCTGATGTCCGCCTCCCGGGGAGGGGGTGGCGGTCGGCCAGGCCGCCCCATGGCATGACCGAGACGCCCCTGTGGCTGCTGGGCCTGAGCCTGGGGCTGGCCGCCGGGGTCAGTCCCGGACCCCTCATGACCCTCGTCGTGACGGCCTCCCTCAAGGGCGGCATGGGTGCCGGCGGCCGGGTGGCCCTGGCCCCCCTGATCACGGATCTGCCGGTGATCCTGTTGTGCGTCACCCTCCTCGCCGCCCTGCCGGCATCCTTCCTGCGGGGGCTCACGGCGCTGGGAGCACTGCTGGTGCTCTATCTGGCCCTGCGTACGTTGGCGGAGGCCCGTTCCGCCAGCCTGGGAACGGGTGCCGCGATGCCGGGCCGCCGGGACCTGTGGCAGGGGGTGATGGTGAACATCCTGAGTCCCCATCCGTGGTTGTTCTGGATGGCGGTGGGCGGGCCCCTGCTGCTCGAGGCATGGCACCGGCACCCGGCGCGCGGCGTCGCCTTCGTCGCGGCCTTCTATGGCGTGCTGGTGGGCAGCAAGCTGGCCCTGGCCTGGCTGGTGTCCCGGGGACGGGAACGCCTCGCCCGCCACTGGCAGCGGCGTATCATGGCGGCCTGCGGGCTGCTGCTGCTGGTATTCGCCCTGGTGCTGTTGCGCGACGCCTGGGATGGCATACCGATGGCGGCCGCTGGTGTGCCGGGAAGGCACTGAATAAAGCCGGGCTCAGCTGGCACGCCGGGGCTGAGGGTGCTGCCCCCGTGGCCTCCCGTTCGCGCCCCTGAGGTGTTCCCGAGGGGGCCTCAAGGGCCGCCCTCGGGCAATGACGAAGCATCCGGCCGCGTTCGCAGCCACAGCCGCCCCGGGCGGGTCGCAGCAAACGCGCCGAATGCTTCGCCCCATCCTTCAGCGGGCCACGTAGAACTGCTTCTGGAACTTCAGCTTGTAGGGGGTTTCGGAGCCTTCGGGTACGGCGGTGATGTGGAAGGTCAGGGTGTCGCCGTGGTTCACGGTGAGGGTGCCGAGATGGTAGAGGGCGCCGCCGTCATCCACCTCCCGCATGTCGATGGTGTACAGCTGGTTGTTCAGATTGGTGGCGGTGGCGGTGATATCCGCCGACACCGGCTTGCCGGTGGTGCCCATGACCTTCTTCAATACCGTGATGTTGAGAAGCACCCGGTTGGGGCTGCGGGTGATGCCATAGCTCTGGGCCACCTGGGGCAGCAGGTTGTCGGTGTTGAGGGCGTTGTAGTGGATGACGTATTCACCCACGTCCACCGATTGCTCCGCGGCGGCGCCGAGGGTCGTCAGGGTGAGCAGCAGGGCGCCGAGGATCTTGAGAACCGTGTTTTTGTACATTTGGGGCTTCCTCATGAGTTGTCGTTCCGGCTCGCGGTGGTGTGCCGCCGCCGTCCGCCCGTTGCCTTTACCGGATGACCGGCAAAGCGGGCTTGTTATGGCAATGTAAGGCGAAAGCTTAGCCGGGATCAGGTGGCTCACCAAGTCCTGTGGCGGCCGTTCCCCCGAACGGTCGGCTTATGAGTTGGACTTTGCTGTCGCTAAATCCAACGGAGCGGCTAGAATTGGTGGATATCATCCGCCCGCCGCAGCGGTCAACCATGTGAGCGGGCCCGGGGGACTGGCGTATGGCATTACTCGAAGAGTTGAAACAACAGGCCAAGGATGCCGAGGCGCGGCGGGAGGAGGAGCGGCGCAGCGCCATGTCCGAGGCCGCCATGTTCCGCAAGCGGGCCCAGCCGGCCATGCTGCGGGCCTACCATTATCTGCGCGAATTCGTCGACAACCTGGTGAGGGCCGACCCCGATATCTTCTCCGACTACGAGGTGGAGGGGGCGGGCCGCCTCGAACACCTGCGCCAGCATGACTACATGCTGAAGGCCGACGATGTGCCCGATACCAACGAGCTGACCCTGACCTACGTCTGCTCGCGGGACGATACCGTCACTTTCAGGGTGTTCACCCGGGATGGCGTCAAGGGGGAGCGTGAGTACCTGTGGAAGCACGGCATGCTCTTCAACTTCCGGGAGGACGTGGGGGCGGCGGGCAGCGCCTATTGCGGCAGCTTCGAGATGGATGCCCACGTGCGGGTGTCGGTGCACTTCGAGATCGCCGCCCAGGAGCATCGGATCCGCATCACCACCCGGAACCTCAGCCGTATCGGCGCGAACGTCTATCAGGTCAGGGTGGAGGACTTCACGGAGAGTTTTCTCGAGGAACTGGCGAAGTCGGTGCTCCACAAGCCCAACACCTTCGACGAACTCATGGGTTTCAAGGTGGGGGACGATGTCCGCGCCCAGCTGCGGGAGCGCCTGCAACGGGAGGCGGAGGCCAAGGCACGGGAGTTGGGAGAGCGTCCCCCCCGCAGGCATGCCAAGCCCGAGGCCGCCGCCGGCGGGGGCGATGGCAAATCGTCGCCGGGGCGCAAGAAGAAGGGGTTTCTGCGCTCCCTGTTCGGCTGAGGCCTGCTTTCAGTCCTCCCCCGGGGGGATCACCACCTGTTTGCGGCGCCTGGAGCCGGCCTGGACCTGGAGCTCCGGCACCAGGCCCTCGCCCTGCCGGCGCGACCGCCCAGGCTCACATCATGCCCGCGACGCCCATGCCCTGGAGGGGGGCCACCACCAGTATCTTGACGAGCTGCAATCCGATGAGAACGAACAGGGGCGACAGGTCCAGTCCGCCCATGGGGGGCAGCGCCCGCCGCACCGGTGCCATCACGGGCTCGGTGAGCCGGTGGATGATGGCGGTCACGTCGTTGTAGACCCCGGGGTTCACCCAACTCATGACCACCTGCACGATGATCATGAAGATGTAGAGGTTGATGGCCAGCTCCAGAAGGCCGGCCACGGCCAGGAATACCATCTGTAATGGTCCCGGGGAGACGCCGCCGAAGGCCGAGAGCAGATACAGTTCCACCAGCTTGAGGGCCAGCATCAGCACGATGGCCGCCACGTCCACGCCACCGTAGCCCGGGATGTAGCGCCGCAATGGATTGATGAGCGGTGCCGTCGCCTTCACCGTGAACTGGGAGATGGGGTTGTAGAAATCCGCCCGTACCAGCTGGAGCAGGAAGCGCACCATCACCACCGTGATGTAGAGATAGAAGGCGGTATGGATGAGAAAGTAGCCGGCGTCGCCCATGGGACTCATGTCAGCCCGCCTCCTGCTCGTCGGCCAGGGTGGCCGCCCGGCTGCGGGCCCGCTCCAGGGCCTCGCCCACCAGTTGCCGGAAGCCCCCCTCCTCGAGGTGATGGAGGGCGGCCTGGGTGGTGCCCCCCGGAGAGGTCACCCGGGCGCGCAGTTCGGCGGGGGTCTCCGCGCTTTCCATGGCCATCTTGGCGGCGCCGAAGGCGGTTTCCATCACCAGCAGCCGGGCCGTGGCCGGAGCCAGTCCCATGTTCACGCCGGCCTCGGCCATGGCCTCCATGAGCATGAGGAAATAGGCAGGGCCGCTGCCGGATACGGCGGTCACCGCATCCAGCTGCGCCTCTTCCTGCACCCATTGGGTGAGGCCCACGGCGCGCAGGACGGATTCCCCCTGATCCCGCTGGGCGCTGGTGACGTGACGGTTGGCGAACAGCCCGCTGGCGCCGCAACCCAGTAGCGCCGGGGTGTTGGGCATGGCGCGGATGATGGCCGCGTCGAAGCCCAGCCAGCGGGCGATGCTGTCCACCCGCACGCCGGCGGCGATGGAGATGACGAGGGGGGAACGCCGGGCCAGCCCGGGGCCGATCTCCCGGCACACCGCGCCGAGGACCTGGGGCTTGACCGCCAGCACCATCACAGCAGCGGTGGCGGCGGTGTTGTCGGTCACCCCATGGACGCCGAAACGCTCCGTCAGGACCCGGCGGCGTCCTTCGTCGGGTTCGGAGACGGTGATGTCGGAGGCCGCCCGGCCACTGGCGATGAGGCCGCCGATGAGGCTGGTGGCCATGTTGCCGCCGCCGATGAAACAGATGGATGCATCAGACATGGATCGAAGTGGCTTTCAGGTTGCGCTGTGGAGACCTTCGCATACTCAAAGGCGTATACCCAAAGGGTAACACGCCTCGCCGCCCGGTGGCGTGGCCGGCCGGCTCACGGCCCGGGCCCCGCGGCGGCCCGGGGGCCGAAGATGCCTGTGCCCACCCGTACCAGGGTGCTGCCCTCGGCGATGGCCGCCTCGAGGTCGGCCGTCATGCCCATGGACAGGGTGTCCAACCCCAGCCCCGCGTTGTTCAGTTCCTGCTGCAGCCGGGCCAGGGTCCGGAAGGCCTGCCGTTGGCGGGCGCCATCGTCGGTGGCCGCCGGCACGCACATGAGGCCGCGCAGGTGCAGCCCCGGCAGGGGGGCGAGGGTGCGGGCCAGGGCCAGGGCCTCGTCGGGAGGCACACCCGCCTTGGAGGCCTCGCCGCTGACATTCACCTCGATGCAGACATTGAGGGGGGCGAGCCCCCGGGGACGCTGGGTGGCCAGCCGGCGGCCGATGCGCTCGCGGTCCACGGTGTGGATCCAGTCGCAGTTTTCGGCCACCGCACGGGTCTTGTTGCTCTGCAGGGGGCCGATGAAATGCCACTCCAGTTCCAGGTCCCGCAGGCGCTCCATCTTGGCCAGGGCCTCCTGGACATAGTTCTCGCCGAAGGCGCGCTGGCCGGCGCCATGGGCGGTGCGAATGAACTCGGGGGGATGGGTCTTGGAGACCGCGAGCAACTGCACCGCATCCGGCGCCCGCCCGCAGGCGGCGGCCGCGGCGGCGATGCGGGCGCGCACGTTGTGGAGGTTATCGACGACGGACATCATGGGCATCTTCATTGTGTGCTAAAAAGCCTGACAAATCTTCCGCTAACATGGGTTGGACTATACTTTCGAACCAACGTCCGGGGCGTCCGTCCCGGCTCGGCAGATCACCTCGGGGGGGTACTGGATGGATATCGGCGAACTGTTGGCATTCGCGGTCAAGAACGGGGCCTCAGACATGCATCTGTCGGCCGGACTGCCGCCGATGATCCGGGTGGACGGGGACGTCCGCCGCATCAACGTGCCGGCGCTGGATCACACCACGGTGCACGATCTGGTGTACGACATCATGAACGACAAGCAGCGCAAGGATTACGAGGAGTTTCTGGAAACGGACTTCTCCTTCGAGATCCCGGGGCTGGCCCGTTTCCGCGTCAACGCCTTCAACCAGAATCGCGGCTCCGGCGCCGTGTTCCGTACCATTCCCTCCAAGATCCTCACCCTGGAGGACCTCAACGCCCCGGAGATCTTCAAGAGCATCTCCGACCACCCGCGGGGCGTGGTGCTGGTCACCGGCCCCACGGGGTCCGGCAAATCCACTACCCTGGCCGCCATGGTGGATTACAAGAACAACACCGAGTACGGTCATATCCTCACCATCGAGGACCCCATCGAGTTCGTGCACGAAAGCAAAAAGTGCCTGGTGAACCAGCGCGAGGTGCATCGTGACACCCTGGGTTTCAACGAGGCCCTGCGTTCGGCCCTGCGTGAGGACCCGGACGTCGTCCTGGTGGGTGAGATGCGGGACCTGGAGACCATACGGCTGGCGTTGTCGGCGGCGGAGACCGGGCACCTGGTGTTCGGCACCCTGCACACCAGTTCGGCGGCCAAGACCATCGACCGCATCGTGGACGTGTTCCCGGCGGCGGAGAAGGACATGATCCGGGCCATGTTGTCGGAGTCGCTGCGGGCCGTTATCTCCCAGAGCCTGCTCAAGAAGGTGGGGGGTGGCCGGGTGGCGGCCCACGAGATCATGATGGGCACCCCCGCCATTCGCAACCTCATCCGCGAGAACAAGATTGCCCAGATGTACTCCGCCATTCAGACGGGCCAGCAGTTCGGCATGCAGACCCTGGATCAGAACCTCCAGGAGTTGTTGCGCAAGGGCCTGGTGACCCGTGACGAGGCCCGCAAGAAGGCCTCCAACAAGGACAGCATCTAGCCCGCAAAGGGCCGTACCCACCCCAGGAGGATGTGACGCGTGGAACGGGAACAGGCAATCAAATTCATGCTGGACCTGCTGAAGCTCATGGTCCAGAAGAAGGGTTCCGACCTCTTCATCACCGCGGACTTTCCGCCGGCCATCAAGATCCACGGCAAGATCACGCCGGTCTCCAAGAAGGCCCTGACCCAGGAGAACACCCAGGCGATGGCCCATGCCATCATGAACGACAAGCAGATGAAGGAGTACGACGCCACCAGCGAGTGCAACTTCGCCATCAATCCGCCGGGTATCGGGCGCTTCCGCGTCAATGCCCTGGTGCAGCAGGGTTGCGCCGCCCTGGTGCTGCGCACCATCGAGACCGACCCCCCGACCCTGGAGAAGCTCAATCTGCCCAAGGTGATGAGGGACATCGCCATGACCAAGCGGGGGCTGGTGATCATGGTGGGTGGTACCGGCTCGGGCAAATCCACCAGCCTCGCGGCCATGATCAACCACCGCAACGAGAACTCCTACGGCCACATCATCACCCTCGAGGACCCCATCGAGTACGTCCATCCCCACAAGAACTGCATCATGACCCAGCGGGAGATCGGCATGGACACCGAGGACTGGGGGGTGGCCCTCAAGAATACCCTGCGTCAGGCGCCGGACGTGATCCTGCTGGGGGAGATCCGCGACCGCGAGACCATGGAGTACGGCATCCAGTTCGCGGAGACGGGCCACCTGGCCATGGCCACCCTCCACGCCAACAGCTCCAACCAGGCCCTCGACCGCATCATCAACTTCTTCCCGGAGGAGCGCCGGCCCCAGTTGCTCATGGACCTGTCCCTGAACCTCAAGGCGGTGGTGTCCCAGCGCCTCATGCGCACGGTGGATGGCAAGGGCCGGGTGGCGGCCATCGAGGTGCTGCTCAACTCGCCCCTCATCGCGGACCTCATCCTCAAGGGGGAGGTGTACGGCATCAAGGAGATCATGGCCAAGTCCAACGAACTCGGCATGAAGACCTTCGATCAGGCCCTGTTCGACCTCTACGAGGCAGACAGGATCTCCCTGGAGGAGGCCCTGCGCAGCGCCGACTCGGCCAACGAACTCCGGCTGCGCATCAAGCTCGAGGGCAAGACCGCCAAGCAGGGCGGTGGCATAGGCTCCCTGGATAACCTCACCCTGGCCGAGGACGCCGACGAGCACAGCGTGCGGTGAGGCCCCCCGTCCTTGACGGGGTATGGAGCCCGGCTTCGTCATTGGATTGACCACACAGCAGGAGACACCCGGTGGATATCGTCCCTTATCTGAAACTCATGGTGGAGAAGAACGCCTCGGATCTGTTCTTCACGGTGGGTGCGCCGGTGAAGATAAAGATGGAAGGCCAGCAGAAGCCGGTGGGCAAGAGCATCCTCACCAGCGAACTCTCCCGTGGCGCCGCCTACGGCATCATGAGCGACGATCAGATAAAGTACTTCGAGCAGCATCTGGAATGTGATTTCGCCATCACCATGCCCGGCGGCGACGCGCGTTTTCGCGTCAACGTGTTTCGTCAGCGCGGCGAGGTGGCCATGGTGCTGCGCCTCATCCCCTCGGACATCCCCACCCTGGAGCAGTTGAAGCTGCCCCTCATCCTGAATGAGCTGATCATGCACAAGCGCGGCCTGATCCTCATGGTGGGGGCCACCGGCTCAGGCAAGTCCACCACCCTCGCCGCCATGATCGACCACCGTAACCGCGGTGCCGCGGGTCACATCCTCACCATCGAGGACCCGGTGGAATTCGCCCATCCCAACCACGAGTCCATCGTCAACCAGCGCGAGATCGGCGTGGATACGTACTCCTATCGCGCGGCGCTGCGGAGCTCCCTGCGCGAGGCCCCCGACGTCATCCTCATCGGCGAGATCCGCGACCGTGAGACCATGGAGGCGGCGCTGGAACTCAGCAACACCGGCCATCTGGCCATATCCACCCTTCATGCCAACAATGCCAACCAGGCCCTCGAGCGGGTCATCAACCTGTTTTCCCAGGACCAGCACAAACAGTTGTTCATGGACCTGTCCCTGAACCTGCGGGCCATCATCTCCCAGCGCCTGGTGATGGGGGTGGATCAGAAACGCTGCGCGGCCATCGAGATCATGATGATGACGCCCCACATTGCCGAGCTCATCCTCAAGGGGGATATCGACGAGGTGAAGGAGGCCATGGCCACCAGCGGCGCCAAGGGTATGCAGACCTTCGACGATGCCCTGTTCAGGCTCTTCAAGGACGGCCGCATCACCCTCGAGGAGGCCCTCGGCAATGCCGACTCCAAGACCAACCTCGAGGCCAAGATCAACTTCGGCTGAGGACGCACGCGCGGTCCGGTCCGCGGCTGAAGCTCTGCCTCAGGAGATGTCCCGCAGTTCGCCCTCGGCGGTGGTGCCATCGATGGTGATGCGGATCTCGCAATAGCCGTTTTCCATCGACGGCTCATCCCCACAGCTGCATCCCGCCAGCACGGTGCGAAAGAAGACGCCGATGTGGATATGGATGCCGTCGGGGTTCCACGCCCGGCCGAGGAGGGTGACGGCGGGATCCTCGGCGGCCAGGCAGCCGCTGGCGGAGGCCCGTTCCGCGATGCACCTGAGGCCCTCCCGGCAGGCCGCCAGGTCACTCCGCAGGGTGTCGCCGAAGGCCCCATGGTCCCAGGCATCCAGGGTGGCGCGGAAACAGGCCACGGCTGCCGTCCTCACCCGCCGCGTACCAGCAGGTAGAGGGTGGCCACGGCAAGGGCAGCCAAGACCGCCAATACGAGTTTGGGCATGGTGGTGCGCCGGCCCGTTGTGGGCGCGGCCCCGGACACCCCGCGGGCCGCCGTGTACTGATCCACCAGCTGCCGCGCGGGGCCGAGTTGGGACGCCTCCACCTGGACGCTGGCGAAGCCCATGGGGGCGAGTTCACCCACGCCACCCTGGAGGTAGTAGCCGCCCACGTGGGCATCGATGCCATGGGCCCGCAGCATGCCGGAGACGATCTCCGCCTCGGCTATGTCCTGGGCCCGGTAGGCGATCTCCATGGCGGGAAGCCGGGTCCTTCAGCCGCCGAGGCTGACGAAGGGCTTGATGGACACGTAGAGCACCAGCCCGATGACGGCGCCGTAGAAGACCAGGCGCAGGGGCCGCTCGCGGGCCTCGTGCAGCAGGGTGCGGTGATGTCCCGTGGCCGCCTGGCGCTCGTACTCCTCCCGGGCATGGGCCGCCCGGCGGGCCTGGTAGTCCTCCACCAGGGCCCGTGCCTCGGCGAGGCGCCGATGATCCCGCAGCCACAGGGCGGGCAGGGATATGCCCCAGTTGCCCGGAGGCGTCTCGTAGAAGTCGATGTCATGCTCGCGGAGCAGGGCGCGCAGCTCCTCCGCCTCGTCCTCGAGTACGCCTCGCAGATTGACCAGTTGCACCGCCATGGCGCCAGTTTAACCATTGACGCCCCTTTCCTCACCCCGTGGCTTGACGGGTAACTGTTGCTGCGTCTGTGAGCCGCTTCGCGCCGCGCCGCGGCACTGCTCGTCAGATCCCTGCGGTTCTCTGTGGCGCAAAGGACTTTGGGGTCGTTTAATGGGCCACAATTGAGTTGAGCCAGCCATTCCAGGAGTAAGCGTGCGTGGGAGCCCTGCCCGACAGCCTGTTCTTCCTCCTGGCGGTTATCGCCGTGGGGCTGGTCGGCGTCGTTCTGGGGACCGGGCTGCGGCGCGCTCGAGGGGCCCTGACGGAGTCGAGGCGGCGGGAACTCGCCCTGAAGGCCGAGGTGGACGCGTTGCAACTGGTGAAGGAGCGGCTGCAGGAGGCCCAGGAGCTTGCGGGGCTCAGGATGTGGGAGTGGGAGCTGAAGGGGCCGGCCCACAGCTGGGTCAGTCAGACCTTCCGCCTGTTCAGCTTCATCCACGCGACCGGTACGGGAGAGGCGCATGGGTCCCTGCGCACCGTGCATCCCGAGGATCGCAGGGACGTCGAGGCCGCCATCGCCCGTGCCATCGACCACAGCGGGGTGCTGCGGGTTGCCTTCCGCACGGTGGGGAGCGGCGGCGCGGTGAAATACCTGGAGGCCCGGGCCAGGGTACGCCGGGCCGCCGGCCCGGCACCACGGATCCTGGGCACCGTCCTCGATGTTACCGAACTCAAGCACGCCGAGGCGGCCCTGCGGCAGGCCGTTGCCATCGACGGCCTGACCGGCGCCTACAGCCGCGGCCATTTCTTCGAACTCGCCGAGCGCGAATTCGAGCGCCGCCGCCGCTACGGCAACCAGGTGGCCGTCATGATGCTGGACGTAGACGAATTCAAACCCCTGAACGATGCCTTCGGCCACGCCTTCGGTGACGAGGTGTTGCGCTCCCTGGTGAGGGCCGCCCGCAAGACCCTGCGTCGCAGCGACATCCTCGGACGTTACGGCGGCGATGAATTCGCCGTGATGCTGCCCGATTCCTCCATCGCGGAGGCCACCGATGCCGCCCGGCGACTGGCCGCGGCAGTGGCGGCCCTGGTGCTGCCGGCATCCGGTGGTGACGGTGTGGCGAGGCCGACGGTGAGCATCGGGGTCACCCTGGCCACGGACGACGACGCGGACGTCGAGGCGGTGTTGAAACGGGCGGACAAGGCCTTGTATGACGCCAAGGTGGCGGGTCGGAACCGGGTTGCCGCGCGCTGACGGAGGCAGGCCGGCGTGTGCTCCCGCGGGCCCCGAGGCGAGGAGGCGCCCCCCCTGCCCGGATGCCTGACGGGTTCGCCGCGGGGATGGTCAGGCGCCGGCGCCGTGGAACCATTCGGGAAACACGGCCCGGGCCTCGAACACGGGGCCGTCCACGCACACCCGTTTCATGGCCGGGCCCTGGTCCGTCAGCACCTCCACCGTGCAGCCGGCGCAGCCCCCCACGGCACAGGCCATGAATTCCTCCAGGGACACCTGACAGGGCAGCCGGTACTCCGCGGCCAAGCGCGCCACCGCCTCCAGCATGGGGTGGGGGCCACAGCCGAAGATCTCCACCTCACGCCGCCGGGCGTCGTCCAGGCCATCCAGCCACCGGCGCGCCAGGTCCGTGACGTAGCCGTGGTGGCAGCCGGCGTAACCCTGGAGGCTGGCGAGGCGGCTGGGGACCCCCCAGTCCTCCAGCAGGGGCATGCCCGTGTCCACGCCGTCGGGCATGCCGGCTACCTCCAGCCTGGAGTGCCATGGCCGGAAGGGGAAGGGGACCTCCGAGCCCATGATGACGAGGGGCCGGTAGCGCGGGTCGGTGCGCAGCTCGTCGGCCAGGAACACCATGGGCGGAATCCCCACGCCGCCCCCCAGGAGCAGGGGGCGGGGACGCTCGGGCGAGGCCATGAAGGGCCGCCCGATGGGGCCCAGCACGCTCACCACATCCCCCACCCGCCGCCGGGACAGTTCGGCGGTGCCGTCCCCCACCACCTTATAGAGAAACTCCAGCCAGCCGCCGTGGGCGTCCACCCGCATGATGGACAGGGGCCGGCGCATGGGCAGCCGCGGCCCGCAGGTGATATGGGCGAAGCTGCCGGCGCGGGCCCGGGCGGCGATGCGCGGCGCGCCCACCCTGAGAATATGCTGGCTCCCCTCGTAGGTGTCGTGGGCCAGCACCTCGGCGTCCTCCAGCAGCAGGCTGTCGCGGTGGCCTTTCATGCATCCTCCAGGTGGTAAACCAGCCGGCCGCCCACGAAGGTGTGGGTGACCTCGCCCTTGAATTCCCAGCCGATGAAGGGGGTGTTGCGACCCTCGCTCCACAGCCGTTCCCGGGTCAGCATCCAGTGACGCTCCGGATCGAACACACAGATATCCGCGGGACGGCCGGGGCTCAGGGTGCCGGCCTCCAGGCCGAACACCCGGGCCGGTTCGTAGGTGACGCGGGAGATGGCCTGCTGCAGGGTCAGCAGGCCCTCGTCCACCAGCCGCAGGGTGAGGACCAGCAGGGTCTCCAGGCCGCTGATGCCGGGCGCGGCCTCGGTGAAGGGGGCCTGTTTGGCGTCGGGTTCGTGGGGCTGATGGGCCGAACACAGGGTGGCGATGGTGCCCTCGTGCACCCCCTGGCGCAGGGCCTCGCGGTCGCGCTGGGTGCGCAGGGGCGGGCGCACCTTGCACGCGGAGTTGAAGTCGGTCACGTCCATCTCCGTGAGGAACAGGTTGGGGAGGGCCACATCGGCGGTCACCGGCAGGCCGCGGGCGCGGGCCTGGGCCACCATCTCCACGCCGCGGGCCGTGGACAGGCCGCAGATATGGGCGCGCACCCCGCTGGCCTCCACCAGCAACAGGTCCCGGGCCAGGGTAATGGTCTCGGCGGTCTCCGCCAGCCCCGGCAGGCCGAGGCGGGTGCCCACGGCGCCCTCGTGGGCGGCATGGTCCTGGGCCAGCCAGGGGTCCTCGGGAAACAACAGGATGGTGAGGCCGAAGGTGGCGGCGTACTCCATGGCGCGGCGCACCACCTCGGTGTTCTCCATCACCCGGTAGGCGTTGGAAACGCCGATGCAACCGGCGTCCCGCAAGGCCCCCATCTGTGACAGCCGGCTGCCCTCGAGGCCCTGGGTCAGGGCCCCCTGCACCTCCACCCGGGCGCAGGCCACGGCCCCCGCCCGCTGGTGGATGAGCTCCACCACGGCGGGGGTGTCCACCACCGGGTCGGTGTCCGGGGTACAGCACAGGGTGGTGATGCCGCCGCGCACCGCGGCCCGGCTCTCGCTGGCGATGGTGGCCTTGTGCTCCTGGCCCGGCTCCCGCAGGGAGGCCCGCAACTCGATGAGGCCGGGGCACACCACGTTGCCGTCCACGTGATACTCCCGCTCCACCTCGAAATTGGCGGGGCTGGGGCCGAGGCCGACGATGACGCCGTCCTCCACGTGGATGTCCAGCTGCTCGTCGATGCCGTTGGCGGGGTCCACCACCCAGCCGCCGCGGATGCTGGTACCCATCAGCCCTCCCCCCCTTCCACCGCGGGGGGGTTGCCGAGGCACATGGACATCACCGCCATGCGGATGGCGATGCCGTAGGTCACCTGCTGCAGAATCACCGAGTGGGGCCCGTCGGCCACGTCGCTGTCGATCTCCACCCCCCGGTTCATGGGCCCCGGATGCATGACGATGACGTTGTCGTCTGCCACCGCCAGGCGCTCCTCGGTGAGGCCGTAGTAGCGGAAATACTCGTGCTCACTGGGCAGCAGGCCGCTGTCCATGCGCTCGTGCTGGAGGCGCAGCATGATCACCACGTCCACGTCCTTGAGGCCGCGGTTCAGGCGGGTATACACATGGACCCCCATGTTCTCGATGAAGGGGGGGATGAGGGTGCGGGGCGCCACCACGCGGATCTCCGGCACGCCGAGGATGGACAGGGCGTGGATCTGGGAGCGCGCCACCCGCGAGTGCATGAGGTCCCCGACGATGGCCACCTTGAGGTGCTCGAAGCGCTCTTTGTGGCGGCGGATGGTGAACATGTCCAGCATGGCCTGGGTGGGGTGGGCGTGGCGGCCGTCGCCGGCGTTGATGACCGACACGTGGGGGGCCACGTGGGAGGCGATGTAGTGGGCGGCGCCGCTGGCCTCATGGCGCACCACGAACATCTCGCACTGCATGGCCTCGAGATTGCGCAGGGTGTCCATGAGGCTCTCGCCCTTCCTGGTGGCCGAGGCGGACACACTGAGGTTGAGCAGGTCCGCCGACAGCCGCTTGGCCGCCAGCTCGAAGGTGGAGCGGGTGCGGGTGCTGGGTTCGAAGAACAGGTTGGCGATGGTCTTGCCGCGCAACAGCGGCACCTTCTTTACCGCCCGCTCCCCCACCCCCACGAAGGATTCGGCGGTATCGAGGATACGGGTCAACAGGGGGCGGTCCAGCCCCTCGATGGTGAGAAAGTGCCGCAGCCTGCCATCTTCGGTGAGTTGCAGGTTCATCGCGCCTGCTTGAACTCCAGGGCCAGGGGCTCCGGGCCGGTGAGCTTGATGTGGTCCTGGGGCCGCAGGGACAGGCGGGTGCCGGCGACGTCGGCGCGGATGGGCAGTTCGCGGCCGCTGCGTTCCACCAGCACCGCCAGGGTGATGCTGGCCGGCCTGCCGTAGTCGAAGATCTCGTTCATGGCGGCGCGGATGGTGCGGCCCGTATGGAGCACGTCGTCCACCAGCAGCACGTGGCGGCCGTCCACGTCGAAGGGCAGCATGGAGGGCTGAACCTGGGGATGAAGCCCGATGCGGGTGAAGTCGTCGCGGTAGAAGTTGATGTTGAGCTCGCCCATGGGATCGGCGACGCCGAGGCGGGAGCGGACGCCCTCCGCCACCCACACGCCCCCGGTACGGATCCCCACCACCAGGGGGTCCTGCCGCGCCTGGGAGGCCAGAAAGTCCCGTAGTTCGGCGCACATGGCCTCGAGCAGGGCCTCGACTTGGGGTATTTCCTTCATGATTCAGGCGTTGGCGTTGAGCCAGCTCTCCAGAATGACGGCCGCGGCATGCGGGTCCAGGTGGGTGACGGGACGTCCGTCTTCCTCGAGGCGGCGGGCCGCCTCGCGGGTGCTCAGACGCTCGTCCATCAGGTGCACCGGCAGGCCGAAGCGGCCGTTCAGTTGACGGCTGAAGCGGCGCGCCCGCGCTGTTATGACCTGCTCGCTGCCATCCATGTTCAGGGGCAGGCCCACCACTACGGCCTCGGGCTGCCATTGGGCCATCAAGGCGCCGATGGCCTCCCAGTCGGGGCGATCCTGCGCCACCCGGATGGTGAGCAGGGGACGCGCCGTGCCGGTGATGCGCTGGCCCACGGCGACGCCGATGCGTCGGGTGCCGAAATCGAAGCCCAACAGCACGCCCGGGGACCGTTCATGCGTGACCGGTGTCACTCGACAGCATGTTCTGGTCGATGCCGAGGAGGGCCAGGGCCTCTCCCCAGCGTTTTTCGAAGGGGGTGTGGAACAGGATGCGGTTGTCCGCCGGCCCGGATATCCAGGCATTCTCGGACAGCTCGCGCTCCAGTTGGCCGGCGGCCCAGCCGGCATAGCCCAGGGCCACCACCGATTCCTCCGGCCCCGCCCCGTGGGCGATGGCGGACAGTACGTCGCGGGAGGCGGTGACGCCGATGTCCCCGCCCACCGGCAGCATGGCCTCCCATTCCCCCCGCGGACGGTGGATGACGAAGCCCCGCTCCCGCTGCACCGGGCCGCCCTCCAGCACGTGCAGGTGCTGGACCTGCTCCGAGTCCGCCGTGATATCCATCTGGGCCAGTACCTCGCCCAGTTCCAGGCCCAGGGGACGGTTGATGACGATGCCCATGGCACCGTCCTCGTTGTGGGCGCACAGCAGGGTCACCGTCTGATGGAAATTGGGGTCCGTCAGGCTCGGCATGGAGATCAGAAAGTGGTTTGTCAGGTTCAGTCGGGTCATGGCCCCATAGTATCGAATCTGGCCATAACGGTTACAAGCACCGCTCTCAGCGGGCGAACAGGCGGTTGCTGCCGAGGAACTGCCAGGTGCGCTCGATGTGGAGGATATCCGTCTCATCCCGGATGCCGTCGGGGAACGGGGCGAAGGGCGCGGCGAGGCGCACGATACCCATGGCGGCGTCGTCCAGCACCTTCTCGCCGGAGGAACGGCGCAGGCTGATCTTGTTGATGCTGCCGTCGGCGTTGAGGGAGACGTCCAGCAGCAGGCTGCCCGACAGGCCCCGGCGGCGGGCCGCGTCGGGATAGTTGAGGTTGCCCACCCGTTCCACCTTGGCCCGCCAGGCCTCCATGTAGGCGGCATACTTGTATTCCCGGGTGCGGGCATTGATGTACTTGCGCCGGGGCCGTTCGGCATAACGCTTCATGCGTACGTCGAGCTCCGCCGACAGGGTGGCCATCTCCAGGCTGCGGTTGATGAGCTGGGCGGCGGATATCCTGGGCTTGGCCGCCGGTTCGGGTTCGGGTGCGGGTTCCGGCTGCGGTTCCGGCTCGGGCGTTTCAGGGGGGGGCTTTTCCACCGGCTCCACCTTCACCGGGGCCTTTTCCTGGGTGAGTACCGGCTTCTCGGGGGGAGGCTCGGGCGCCGGCGGGGGCGGTGGTGCGGGGGCGGGGGCCGCCGCGGTCACGTTGGGCTCGGCCGCCACCATGGGGGCGGGCGTCGGCGTGGTGGGCCGCGCCTTCTCGGGGCTCTCGCCGCCCCCTTCCTGGCTGGCCTGGGCCAGGAAGTCCGCCTTCTCCGGGGGCGTCTCGGTCTTCTTCGGTACGAGGATGATATCGAGGGTGTTGCGGCTCTCCTTGGCAGGGTCCTCGGGGATGAAGGTGATGCCGAAGACCACCAGGGCGTGCACCGCGAGGGCCAGCATGACGGAGACGCCGAGGCGCTCCGACGGCGCCATGGCGGAGGGCATGAAGGACTTGAGGCGGGCCAGCAGGATACGCATCTCGGACGGTGAGTCTACCTCAATCCGCCGGCCCGGCGGCCGGGGCCGGCAGCACGCGCACGGCCGCGGGTTCGGCGGTGAATTGCAGGCGCCGTTCCATGGCCGGGGTCATCTCCACCTCCAGATCCGCGGTGATCACCATGGCCTCGGTGACGCCGAGGCGCGCCGCCACCGCCGGCCAGGCGCCGGCGCCGGCCACCATCAGGGCGGTGGCCGCGGCATCGGCGGTGGTGGCGTCGCCATGGACCACGGTGGCGGAGGCCGCGCCGCGGCTGGGCCAGCCGGTGCGGGGGTCGATGATGTGGTGGTAACGGGTGTCCTGCCACTCGAACCAGCGCTCGTAGTCACCCGACGTGAACACGCTCTCGTCCCCCGCCACCTCGAGGCGGGCGAGGGCGCCGGGGCCCCGCGGATGGCGCACGCCGATGCGCCAGGGACGACCGTCCTTACTGCCGATGGCGCGCAGGTCGCCGCCGGCGTTGATGACGGCGTTGTCGATACCGAGGTCGCGCAGGCGCTCCATGGCGCGGTCCACCCCGTAGCCCTTGGCGAAGGCCCCGAAGTCCAGACGTACGGCGGTGTTGACACAGCGCACCGTGCCGTCGTCGTCGATGTGGATGTCGGCCATGGCCGGCGCCGCGGCCACCAGCTCGGCGATGGCCGCCGCGGGCGGCGCGCGGGGTTCGGGGAGGTCGGCGTGGAAGCCCCACAGGGCCACCAGGCCCCCGATGGCGGGGTTGAACAGGCCGTCACTTTGCCGGGACAGGGAGGCGCCCAGGCGCACCAGCTCCACGACCCCGGCGTCACCCGGGAACGGCTCGCCGGTGGCGCAGCGCTCGTTGAAGGTGCCGAGGGTGCCGGGACGCCAGGCGTGCCAGGCCTCGTTCATGTAGTCGAATTCCCCGGCGAGGGCCTCGAAGGCCCGCTCCGCCAGCTCCGTCTCCACCCCCCACAGGGACACCTCCACCAGGGTGCCGAAGGTGTAGAGCTGGCGCTGATGGAGTTGCGACGGGGCCTCGCAGCCCGCCGCCAGCATCAGGGCCAGGGACAAGGCAAGGAGGACCACGGCCCGGCGGCCGGGGAGGTGGCGGCGCCCCGCAAAGAGGGCGCCCGGGTAAGGGCGGGGTGCCCCGGTCACGCGTCCCGGTGGGCGGCGAGGCGGCGGTGGATGGCGTCCATCAGCCCACCGGCGATGTCCAGGCCATAGATGGCATCGAGCTCACGGATGCAGGTGGGGCTGGTGACGTTGACCTCCGTGAGCCAGTCGCCGATGACGTCGAGGCCCACGAAGACGAGCCCTTTCTCCCGCAGCGAGGGGGCCACCCGGGCGCAGATCTCGCGGTCGTGCTCGGACAGGGGCACGCCCATGCCGCGGCCGCCGGCCGCCAGGTTGCCCCGGGTCTCGCCGCGGGCCGGGATGCGCGCCAGGGCATAGGGGACGGGCTCGCCGTCCACCAGCAGGATGCGTTTGTCACCGTCGCGGATCTCGGGGATGAAGCGCTGGGCCATGGTATAGCGGCGCCCGCGGTCGGTCATGAGCTCCAGCACCACGCTGGTGTTGGGGTCGCCCTCCCGCAGCCGGAACACCGACTCGCCGCCCATGGCGTCCAGGGGTTTCAGGATCACGTCGCCGTGTTCCATGAGGAAGTCGCGGATGCGCTCGTTGTCGCGGTCCACCAGGGTGGGGGTGCAGTACTCCGGGAACCAGGCGGTGTAGAGCTTCTCGTTGACGTCCCGCAGGGCCTGGGGGCGGTTCACCACCAGGGTGCCGTCGCGCTCGGCGGCCTCCAGGATATAGGTGGCGTAGATGTATTCCCGGCGCACCGGCGGGTCCTTGCGCATCAGCACCACGTCCAGCTCGTACAGGGGCGCCAGCAACCGCGCCCCCAGTTCGTACCAGCCGGCGGGGTTGTCCGTCACGGTGACCGGGCGGCGGCTGGCCCAGGCCACGCCGTCGCGCATCAACAGGTCATCGGGCTCCATGTACCACAGCCGCCAGCCGCGGGCCTGGGCCGCCAGCATCATGGCGAAACTGGAATCCTTCTTGATGTTGATGGCCGCTATGGGGTCCATCACCACGCCGATGTCCACGGTCATGGCGCGGGCTCCGGCGCTGTGAGACGGGCCTCGGCGGTCTCGACGGCCCGTTCCAGGTAGGCGCCGAAGAAATCCACCGTGCCCAGCCCCACCATGGGCTCGGCGAGTTCCCGTCCCCGGCCGTCGAGGAACAGCAGGGTGGGCACCAGGGAGACGTGGTAGCGCCGGGCGATGGCCTCGGCGGACCGCCGGGCGCCGTCGAAGTCCCGCACCGCGGGGCCGTCGATGGGGAGCTCTGCCAGGATGGCGCGCCCGGCGTAGTCGCCGCCGATGATCATGGGCACCAGGAATTCATCGCGCACGCGGTCGCAGTAGCCGCAGTAGGAGGCGCTCATGAGCAGCACGATGGGGATGTCCCGGGCGGCGGCGCGCGCGCCCACCTCGGCCAGGTCCCGGGTCAGCAGGGCCTCCCGGGGATCGGACGCGGCCGCAGCGGCCCCGGGCCCGATGAGGGCGAGCAGGCCGGCGAGGAACATCGTATTCTTAGTCATCACGTCAACAGGCCATGGGAAACACCCCCAGTATCCCATGCCCCCGGGGTGGATGGCATCCCGTTCGTTTGCATCGGCTGCGGGGCGACATTACTGTTTGCGGTTCCGCGGCGGTGGTCCCCTCCGCCGCCCCACCGTGGACCTTAAAAGGCCGAGCATCCCATGAATGTCATTCGAATCGCGACCCGCAAGAGCCCGCTGGCCCTGTGGCAGGCCGAGCACGTGGCCCAGCGGCTGGTGGCGGCCCATCCCGGCCTGGCGGTGGAGCTGGTGACCATGACCACCCGCGGCGATCGCATTCTGGACGCCCCCCTGGCCAAGGTGGGAGGCAAGGGGCTGTTCGTGAAGGAGCTGGAGCAGGGCATGCTGGAGGGTACGGCGGACATCGCGGTGCACTCCATGAAGGATGTGCCGGTGGAGTTTCCCGATGGCCTCCATCTGCCGGTGGTGCTGGCCCGGGAGGACCCCCACGACGCCTTCGTGTCCAACCGCTTCGACCGCTTCGATGACCTGCCCGAGGGCGCCGTCCTCGGCACCTCCAGCCTGCGCCGCCAGGTGCAGTTGCGGGCGCTGCGGCCGGACCTCAGGGTGCGGGACCTGAGGGGCAATGTGAACACCCGCCTGGCCAAGCTCGATGACGGCGACTACGACGCCATCGTGCTGGCGAGCGCGGGCCTCATGCGTTTGGGCATGGGAGGGCGCATCGCCAGCCGCCTCACCACGGAGCAGTGCCTGCCCGCCATCGGCCAGGGCATCATCGGCATCGAATGCCGTAGCGGCGATGGCGAGGTGGGGGCCCTCATCGGCCCCCTGGCGGACCGTGACAGCACCCTGCGCATCACCGCCGAGCGGGCCCTCAACCGGCGCCTCGCCGGGGGTTGCCAGGTGCCGGTGGCGGGTCACGCGGAACTGGTGGGGGAGGGCCTGCGGCTGCGCGGGCTGGTGGGGCGGCTGGATGGCAGCGAGGTGCTGCGGGACGAGGTGAGCGGAGCCCCCGAGGATGGCGAGCGGTTGGGCATCGAGCTCGCCGAGGCCCTCATCGCGGCCGGCGCCGACGTGATCCTGAGGGAGGTCCTGGGGGAGGCCGGTGGACAGCCGGTCTCTTGACGGCCTGGGGGTGGTGGTGACCCGCCCCCGCCACCAGGCCGCCGAGCTGGTGGCGGGGCTGGAGCGCCGGGGGGCCCGGGTCATGGAATTCCCCCTGCTGGAGGTGGCGGCGCCCACGCACGAGACCCCGGCGCGGGCCCTGGTGGACCGCCTCGACGACTATGACCTGGCCATCTTCATCAGCGCCAATGCCGCCTGGTGGGGGCTGGACCTGGTGCGTCGCCGGGGGCGCAGCCTGGCCGGGCTGGAGGTGGCGGCGGTGGGGGCGGCCACCGCCCGCGCCCTGGCGGCGGCGGGCGTGGCCCCCGACGTGGTGCCCCGGCAGCGCTTCACCAGCGAGGGTCTGCTGGAGCTGCTGCCCGCCGAGCGGGTGACGGGGCGGCGCATCATCATCTTTCGCGGCGAGGGCGGGCGGGCCCTGCTGGCGGACGAATTGAGGGCACGGGGGGCGCGGGTTGACTATGCTGAGGTCTATCGCCGGGTGATGCCGACGGATGCCGACGGCAGGCGCCTGAGCGCGGCGTGTGCCACCGGCGAGTGGGAGGTACTGTTGCTCACCAGCCGCGAGGCCATGGAGAATCTGGCGACCATCGCCGGCCCGGGGCTGGAGGCCTGCACCGGGGTCGTGCGCCTGCTGGTGGTCAACGAGGACATGGTGGCGCGGGCGCGGGAGCTGGGTTTTCGTCACACGCCCCTGGTGGCGGCGCGGCCCGACGACGCCAGCCTCATGGACACCCTGGAGGGCTGGTGGGCCACGGCCCGGGAGGAAGGTGCGCCTTGAACAGATATCCGCCATTGCGCCGTTGCGGCGCATCCCCCGACCCCGGGACATCCCGTTGAGCGTCGGCGTATTGCTCATCACCCATGACTGCATCGGCTCCAGCCTGGTGGCCACGGTCACCCGCATGCTGAGCGAACTGCCCCTGGCACTGGACAGCCTGGACGTGCCCTGTGACAGCGACCCGGATGAGATGGCGGCCCTGTTGTGCAGCCGCCTCGAGGCCCTCGACCAGGGCGCCGGGGTGCTCATGCTGACGGACATCTTCGGCGGCACCCCCAGCAACATCGCCTGCAAGCCGCCGCCGGGGGTCCCGGTCCGCATGGTGGCGGGGGTCAATCTGCCCATGCTGGTGCGGGTGCTCAACTATCCGCAGCTGGCGTTGGATGAACTCGCCGAGAAGGCCCTGAGCGGGGGCAGGGAAGGCGTGTTCGCCGGGAGCGAGGCCTGACATGACACGGCTGGAACGCCAAGTCACCATCATCAACAAGCTGGGGCTCCATGCCCGGGCCGCGGCCAAGTTCGTGACCCTGGCGGGTTCCTTCGAATCCACCGTGCACCTGTGGCGGGACGGCCGGGAGGTGAATGCCAAGAGCATCATGGGGGTGATGATGCTGGCCGCGGCCAAGGGCACGGAGCTGCGCCTGGTGGTGGCGGGCCCCGATGCCGAAGAGGCCGCCTCGGCCCTCGGCCGGCTGGTGGAGAATCGTTTCGGGGAGGAGGAATGAGCGTCCTGCTGCGGGGCATCTGTGCGGCCAAGGGCGTGGCCATGGGGCGTCTCTACGTGGCCGATCGTTCCCAGCTCGAGGTGACGGAACGCCTCGTGGCCCCCCACCAGGTGGAGGCCGAGGTGGTCCGCCTGTTCGCGGGGGTGGAAGCGGCGCGGCGCCAGCTTCAGGCGGTCAAGCAGCGCATCCCCACGGACACCTCGGCGGATATCGCGTCCTTCATCGATACCCATCTGCTGATGCTCCAGGATTCCGCCCTCACCACCGTGCCGGCCCAGATCATCCGCGAACGGGGGTGTAACGCCGAGTGGGCCCTCAAGGTGCAGCGGGACGATCTGGTGCGCGTGTTCGAGGCCATGGACGACGGCTATCTGCGCACCCGCAAGGACGACGTGGAGCACGTGGTGGCGCGCATCCAGCATGCCCTGCTGGAGGAGGGCGATGGCGACCGCATGGCGGGGGAGGACGCCCTCGCCGGCCACGTGGTGCTGGCCCGGGACCTGTCGCCTGCGGAACTGGTATTGCTCAACCATCAGGGGGTGGTGGGCATCATCACCGAATTCGGCGGGCCCACCTCCCACAGCGCCATCCTCGCCCGCAGCCTGCGCCTGCCCTCGTTGGTGGGCCTGCACCAGGCCCACGCCTATCTGAAGGACGATGACACGGTCATCGTGGACGGCCGGGAAGGCGTCGTCATCATCGCCCCCGATGCCCGCACCATCGACTACTACCAGGGCCTCAAGGAGAACATCTACGCCCACCACAAGCGCCGGGAACGGCTGCGGGACAAACCCGTGGTCACCCGCGACGGCCACGCCATCCGGCTCCACGCCAATATCGAGCTGCCCGAGGACGTGGTGGCGGTGCGCCAGGTGAATGCCGCGGGGGTGGGGCTGTATCGCACCGAATTCCTGTTCATGAACCGCGTCACGCCGCCGGACGAGGAGGAGCAGGTGGAGGCCTATGCCTCCGTGGTGCTGGCCCTGGACGGGGCGCCCGTCACCATCCGCACCTTGGACGTGGGGGCGGACAAGTCCTGTGACAGCGTGCGGGGTGGCCGCGAATCCGTATGCATCAATCCGGCCCTCGGCCTGCGGGCGGTGCGCCTGTGCCTGCGGGAGACGGGGATCTTCCTCACCCAGCTGCGGGCCATCCTGCGCGCCGCGGCCCTGGGGGAGGTGCGCCTCATGGTGCCCATGGTGTCCACGGTGGCCGAGGTGCACCAGGTGCGCCAACTGGTGGAGATGGCCCGTCAGTCCCTCCAGCAGGATGGTCTCGAGCACGCCGCCGGGATCCCCATCGGGGCCATGGTGGAGGTGCCGGCCATCGCCCTGGCGGCGGACCTCTTCGCCCCCCACCTGGATTTTCTCTCCATCGGCACCAACGACCTCATCCAGTACACCCTGGCCATCGACCGCCTCGACGACGAGGTGAATTATCTCTATGACCCCCTGCATCCCGCCGTGTTGCGGCTCATCGATACCATCCTCCAGGCGGGCGCGGCGGCGGGTATTCCGGTGAGCATGTGCGGGGAGATGGCGGGCAACTCCAGCTATACCCGGTTGCTGCTGGGACTGGGGTTGCGGGAATTCAGCGTGCCCCCCAACGCCCTGTTGGAGATCAAGCAGGCCATCAACGAAAATGACGTCCAGGATGTGGCGGCCATCGCCCGGGAGTTTCTTGGCGTCGTCGACGGGGAGGCGCGGCGCAGGCTGCTCGACCGGCTCGGCATAGACCCCTGAGCCCGCCCCGGTCAATCGCGGACGATATACTGGCCGCAACCTCACCGCGCCCGCCAACGGATCCCCTATGACCCCCGACAACGAGATTCTCCCGGATCAGCAACTGCTCCATGAACTGAGCGAGGCCCTCGACAGCGAGGACCAGGCGCAGGCCGCCCGGCTGCTGGCCGAGCAGCACCCCTCCGACGTCGCCGAGCTGCTGGAGTCCATCCCCTCCAGCCAGCGTGGTGAGGTGTGGGAGTTGCTGGAGCCCGATCAGCGGGACAGCGTGTTCACCTACACCGAGGACGCGGTGCGCACCGAGCGCCTGCGCCAGATGGCCCCCGACGAGGTGGCGGCGGCCACCGAGGGCCTGGAGGTGGACGATGTGGCGGACATCCTCCAGGACCTCCCGGAGTCCATGGTGGAGGAGGTGCTGGCCTCCATGGACGAGCAGAACCGCCGCCGTCTGGAGCAGGTGCTGTCCTACGACGAGGACACCGCCGGCGGCCTCATGAACGTGGATGTGCTCACGGTGCGCGCCGATGTGAGCGTGGAGGTGGTGGCCCGCTATCTGCGCCGCAAGGGGGAGGTGCCGGAGCATACCGACAGCCTGATGGTGGTGGACCGTGACAACGTCTACCTGGGGCGGCTGGCCCTGAGTGCCGTCATCATCAACGACCCGGCCACCGCGGTGGCGGAGGTCATGAACACGGAGGCCGAGGGCATCCCCGTGGAGACCCCTCAGCGGGACGTGGCCAAGCTCTTCGAACACCGCGATTTCGTATCCGCCGCGGTGGTGGACGACCACGGCGTGCTGCTGGGCCGCATCACCGTGGACGACGTGCTGGACGTCATCCGGGACGAGGGCGAGCACCAGCTTATGGGCATGGCGGGCCTGAGCGAGGAGGAGGACATGTTCGCCCCCGTGCTCTCCACCACGCGGCGCCGCGCCCTGTGGCTGGGGGTGAACCTGGCCACCGCCTTCCTCGCCGCCTGGGTCATCGGCTTGTTCGAGGCCACCATCCAGGAGGTGGTGGCCCTGGCGGTGCTCATGCCCATCGTGGCCAGCATGGGCGGCATCGCCGGCAGCCAGACCCTGACGGTGGTGATCCGCGGCATGGCCCTGGGACAGCTGGGCTCCGGCAACACCCGCTACCTGTTCACCAAGGAGGTGGCCGTGGGGGTCCTGAACGGCCTGGTATGGGCGGTGGTGGTGGGGTTGGCGGCGGGCTGGTGGTTCGGCAACCCGGGGCTCGCCATCATCATCGCCGTGGCCATGGTGGTGAACCTGGTGGTGGCGGCCCTGTTCGGCGCCGCCGTTCCCCTGCTGCTGAAACGCTTCGACATCGACCCCGCCCTGGCCGGGGGCGTGGTGCTCACCACCGTCACCGACGTGGTGGGCTTCATGACCTTCCTCGGCCTCGGCACCCTGTTCCTGCTGGCGTAGCTTCGGCACCATCGTCAAAAAGGGGATGGAGGGAATAATCCTTAATCCCTCCGTCCCCTTTTTCCTTTTCGCGTCATTTCGCGTCTTTCGCGGTTACGCTTTTAGTAGGTCGGGCTTCAGCCCGAGAGGCGTTGCTTTGACCCTCCATCAATCGCAGTCGGTGCAGGCCTCGAGGGCGAAGCGTTCCAGCTTGGCGGCGTCGGCGGCGAAGTTGCGTATACCTTCCGCCAGCTTCTCGGTGGCCATGGGGTCCTCGTTCATCTCCCAGCGAAAGGCCTTCTCGTCCAGCCGGACGCGGTCCTCGCCCTGCTGCGCGGCCGTGGCGGGGTCGAGGCGGCGGGGCACCTCGCCCTCCATGGCGTCCAGTTCCGCCATCAGGTTGGGGGCGATGGTGAGTAGGTCGCAGCCCGCCAGCTCCAGGATCTCGCCGGCGTTGCGGAAGCTCGCCCCCATCACCGTGGTGTCGTAGCCGTGGCGCTTGTAGTAGTTGTAGATGCGGGTCACGGACTTCACCCCGGGGTCGTCCTGGGGGGCATAGCCCTCCACTCCTTCGTTTTTCTTGTACCAGTCCATGATACGGCCCACGAAGGGCGAGATGAGGGTGACCCCGGCATCGGCGCAGGCCGCCGCCTGGGGGAAGGCGAACATCAGGGTGAGGTTGCAGTGGATGCCCTCCCGCTCCAGGAACTCGGCGGCGCGGATCCCCTCCCAGGTGGAGGCGATCTTGATGAGAATGCGGTCCTTGCCCACCCCCGCGGCATCATAGAGGCCCATGAGCTGCATGGCGCGGCCGATGGTGCCCTGGGTATCGAAGGACAGACGGGCATCCACCTCGGTGGAGACGCGGCCGGGGACGATCTTCAGGATCTCGCAGCCGAAGTTGACGGCCAGGCGGTCCATCATCAGCCGGCTCTGTTCGGCACGGTCCTTGCCGCGGCCCCTGCCGTATTCCAGGGCATCGTCCACCAGGTGCCGGTAGCCCGCCATCTGGGCCGCCTTCAGCAGCAGGGAGGGGTTGGTGGTGGCGTCCACCGGCTGGTGGGTGGCGATGGCGTCGATGTCGCCGGTGTCGGCCACCACCTGGGTCATGCCGCGCAGTGTCTCGAGCTTGCTCATAGAACCTCCTGATGGGTTTCGTCAGCCATATCCGTGGGTACCGGCGGCGCGGCGGGCGGCGCCGAGCAGGGCGGCCCGCGGGTTGAGTATCACCCGCACCGGGATGCCGGCAAGCAGCCCCGCCATTCTACCCTTGTGGAGAAAGCCCGCCATGAAGCCCGGCCCCTGCAGGTGACGCAGGACCTTCGGCGCGATGCCGCCGCCCACGTAGACGCCCCCCCGGGCCATGGTCTTGAGGGCCAGGTTGCCGGCCTCGGAGCCGTAGAGGCGGACGAACAGGTCCAGGGCCCCCTGGCACAGGGCGCAGCCGTGGTCGTCCGCACCGCGGCTCACCGCCGCCGGGTCACGGGCGACCAGGGCGGCCTGGGCCGCCGCGGAGGGGCGGGCGCCGCGGTCCGCCATGATGAACTCCAGCACCGCCACCAGGCCCGGGCCCGACAGGGCGCGCTCCCAGCTCACCCGCTCGTAGCGGCCGGCGAGAAACTCCAGCAGGCGCCGCTCAAGCGCCGTCTCGGGGGCGAGGCCGCCGTGGCCGCCCTCGCTGGCGAAGGGGCGCGGGCGTCCGTCCGTGAAGACGATGCCGGCCTCGCCCAGTCCGGTGCCGGCGGCGATCACCGCGGCATTGCCGGTGGCGCCGTCGGCGCCGGGGTGCAGGGTCAGCAGGTCGCCGGCGTCGAGCTCGAAGATGCCGAGGGCGGTGGCCTCCAGGTCATTGAGCAGGCCCACCGCCGGCAGTGCGGCGGCCCGGGCCAGCCGCGCGCCATCCACCTCCCAGGGCAGGTTGGTGGTGCGGGCGCGGTTGCCTTCGACGGGGCCGGCGATACCGAAAGCGGCGGCGTGGGGTGGGTCGTCGATGGTGCCCATGAAGGCGGCGACGATGGCCTCCAGGCTCCCATAGCGGGCGCTGGGGAAGCTCTGCTCGGCATCGAGGCGCAGGACGGCTCCGTCCACCGTAAACAGCCCCAGCACCGTCTTGGTGCCGCCGATGTCACCGCCGATGACCTT
The DNA here is from genome assembly GCA_011389995.1 of Thiotrichales bacterium. Classification (GTDB taxonomy): domain Bacteria; phylum Pseudomonadota; class Gammaproteobacteria; order JAABTG01; family JAABTG01; genus JAABTG01. Next base: position 2,312 of record JAABTG010000041.1, on the reverse strand, counting down.
CATGCCCGCCCCTCCCGGCCACGGCGCCGCCGGGGCAGGCACCGCGCCGTGGCGGCGTCCCTGGGGCCCTGATCGCTCATCGCCATCTCCATGATTCACGCCTGACCGGACCGGCCTTCTGCGCCGAACCCTCACTCTTGTCTCTGAAGGCCAGCGGCCTGGCTGGCGGGCGGCATGGTTGCCTTTCCCGACGGACCCCGGCCGGCCCCTCGATGATTTCACGCAGTTCCCCGCGGTGGGGACCGTGAGAAAGGAGGCCCGGGGCGGGTCTGCATTGGCATCATCCTCCAGCCGTCAACAAATGTAATAGTCCTTAGTTGTAATGTGCAGTTTACTTTTATTTCTTTCCGATCAATCAAGCGACACAGGCCACCATCCCGAGGAGTTAAGCCATGTCCGATAATCCCATCATCGCCATCAACATGAGCAAGGTGACCAACACCCCCGAGTCCTATGCCACCATGAGCAAGGTGGGCCCCAAGGTCTGCATCACCACCGCCAAGCATCCCGGCTTCATGGGCTTCGAGCAGCTGCTGCAGACGGGGATCCATCCCATGGGCGGGCGCTACGGCGGCGGGGCCCTGGACATGCGGGAGACCCTGAATCCCATCGGCATGTACCAGTACACGGTGTGGAAAGACGTGAAATCCCACGAGGAGATGCACTACCAGCAGTTCGACACCATCTACGAACTGTGCGGTGCGTGCCTGGACATGTTGGTGGAGGGGCCGTGGGAACCCCTCTACGAGATCCGCTCTTCGGACCTGCCGCCGGTGCTGGCCATGACCGACGTGCCCCATACCCTCGGTGCCAGCTTCGCCCGCCAACAGCCCGTGCCCAAGGTGGCCCTGGCCTCCCAGCGGGCGGTGGTGGTGGGGGACCACTGGGTCATGGACGGCCACGAGCAGGCCTTCGAGGAGGGGGCGGTGGAGACCCTGAAGTGGCTCAAGGAGAACGCCCCGGGCATGATCGGCTGGATGGTCCTCAAGCAGATGGGGGTGTCGGCCATCGGCTCCTTCCAGCTCGACCCGGAAGGGGCCACCAAGGCCACCCTGGGGGCCAACCCGCCGGCCTACAACACCAACTATGGCGACCAGCCCGGGGACACCCCGCCCATCCCGGCCCAGACCCCGGCCCAGTACTTCGTGCATATGGAGTGGGAGACGCCGGAGCATGCCCACCAGGGCCTGGGCAAGGCCCTGGTGAACTACGAGCTGCTGCAGATCCACAACCAGGGCGTCCTCGCCCACGTGGACCGCGGGCCCTACTACATGATCTTTGCCCCGATGATGGAGGAGGGCACCTGGCGCAAGCACCTGGTGCGGTGACGGCCATGGCTGTCAATCGGGGAACGGGGCCTGGCACCGCCCTGGCGGCGCTGCTGTTTCTGGTCGTCCCTCAGGCCACGGCGGTCGAGGGCTGCGGGGCCGAAGGCGTGGCCCTCCAGGTCCTCGGCTCGGGCGGTCCCATCGCCGACGACGGGCGGGCGGGTTCCGGCTATCTCATCTGGCACGACGGGCGGGCGCGGGCCCTGGTGGACGTCGGCGGCGGGGTGTTCCTGCGCTTCGGCGAGGCCGGGGCGCGGCTGGAGGACCTGGAACTTCTGGCCCTCACCCACTTCCATACCGACCACGCGGCCGATGTGCCGGCCCTGTTGAAAGGGGGCTACTTCTCTCCGCGCCGCCGCGCCCTGGCGGTGAGCGGCCCCGATGGCAACCGCCTCATGCCAGGGATGGAGGGCTTTCTCGAGGCCCTGTTCGCCCCCGACGGCGGGGCCTTCCGTTACCTCGATGGCTTCCTGGAGGGCACGCAGGGGCTGTTCGCCCTGGAGCCCATCACGGTATCCGCCGCCGCCGCCCAGCCCGTGGAGGTGTGGCGGGACGATGGCATGGTGGTCCACGCCGTGGGGGTCCACCACGGCCCCATACCCACCCTCGGCTACGCCTTCGAGCTCGCGGGCCGGCGCATCGTCATCAGTGGCGACCAGAACCTCAGCACCAAATATCTCGCGCCCCTGGCGGCGGATGCCGACGTGCTGGTGATGCCCATGGCCATTCCTGAGGACGCCGGGTCGGTGGCGCGCAATCTCCACGCCACGCCATCGGCCATCGGCCGCTTCGCCGGCGCGGCGGCACCGGGGCGCCTGGTGCTCTCCCACCTCATGGCCCGCAGCCTGGATGACCTGGATGGGCAGCTCGCCCGGGTGCGTGACCATTATGGCGGGGCCCTCACCGTGGCGGAGGACCTGCAGTGCATCCCCACCCATGGGCCATAGGACGACGCGCGTCGCGCGTCCCTACCGGGGCCTGGCC
>JAABTG010000040.1 GCA_011389995.1 Thiotrichales bacterium | reverse complement strand
CTAGTGTCCTGTCCCGTAAGCATGTTAGAGAAGTCGCGCCGGGCACAGTGCGCCAGGCAAGGCAAGAGGAGGAGGCATAGCACCGCTATATCCCCGGTGACCGGGGAGAGCGGGGCGGTGCTCAGGTGTCCCCTGATGACGCGACGGGAGCCCCGCGGGAGGCCTGCCGAGCGGCCAGGAAGGCATCGAACTCCGGCGCCGCAACGGGCCGGCCGTAGAGGTAGCCTTGCACGGTGTCGCAGCCATGGTCCTTCAGGAACCGCAGCTGGTCTTCCTCCTCGACACCTTCGGCCACCACCTCCAGCCTCAGGCTGTGGGCCATGGCGATGATCGCCTTGGCGATGGAGGCGTCTTCCTCCACCACCGTCAGCTTGCTCACGAAGGACCTGTCGATCTTCACCGTATCCACGGGAAAGCGGCTGATGTAGCTGAGGGAGGAGAAGCCGGTCCCGAAATCGTCGATGGCGATGTGCGTGCCCATGTTCTTGAACTCCCGCAACGCGGCCATGGAGGTCTCGCGGTTCTGCATGACCACGCTCTCGGTGATCTCGAGTTCAAGCCGTGCCGGTTCGAGGCCGGACTCCGATAGTGCCCGCGCCACCATCCCGGACAGGTCGCCCTGGAGGAACTGGTTGGCGGAGAGGTTGACCGCGATACGCAGGGGGTGTCCGGCGTCGCTCCAGCGCCGGGCCTGGGCACAGGCCGTGCGCAGCACCCATTCGCCGATGGCGCATATGAGACCGGTCTCCTCGGCCAGGGGTATGAACCGGGCCGGGGGCACCTCGCCGAGCTGGGGATGGTGCCAGCGTGCCAGGGCCTCGGCGCCCGTCACGATGCCGCTGGCCACAGCGACCTTGGGTTGATAGTGAACACTGATCTCCCCTCGCTCCAGGGCCTTGCGCAGCTCGTTCTCCATGGTCAGGCGCTGGTGAGAGGCGGCATCCATGTCCGCGGTCCAGAACTGATAGTTGTTGCGCCCACGGTCCTTGGCCCGGTACAGGCACATGTCCGCGTTCTTCATCAGCATGCCGCCGTCGGTGCCGTCGTCGGGGTAGATGCTGATACCGATGCTGGTGGTGACGTGCAGCTCCTGACCGTCACAGTTCAGGGGCTCGGACAGGGTATCTATGATCTTCTGGGCGACCCGCCCGGCGTCGTTGGGCTCCTGGATGGAGGAAAGCAGCACCATGAACTCGTCTCCCCCGAGCCGGGCCACGGTATCCTCGCGGCGTACACAGTGTTCCAGGCGTCGTGCCACCTGCACCAGCAGGCGGTCTCCCACGGCGTGGCCGAGGGAGTCGTTGATGACCTTGAAGCGATCCAGATCCAGGAACAGCAGGGCGAGCTTGCAGTGCTCCCGTGGGGCATGGGCGAGGGCCACGATGAGGCGGTCGTTCAGGAGGGCACGGTTGGGTAGCTCCGTGAGGGCGTCGTGGTAGGCCTGATGGGTCATCCGTTCGGCGGCCATCTCGGCCTGTTCCTTGGCGAGCTGGAGCTTGGAGTTGGCGGCCTCGAGCTCGGCGGTGCGCAGGGAGACCATCTCCTGCAGGTGCTTTTGATGGTGCTCCAGCTCCGTATCCCGGACCTGGATCTCGGACAGCATGCCGTTGAAGCTGCCGATGAGCACGCCGATCTCGTCGCCCCCGCCCGGGGGGGCGCGCAGGGAGTAGTTCTTGTCACTCGAGACGGCGCGTGCAGTGTCCGCAAGCCGGAGGATGGGCCGGGTCACCACCCGCTGGAGGGCTGCACTGAGGGCGTAGGCGAGCAGCAGGGACAGCACCAGCACGAGACCCACGATGCCGGCATACCAACGCAGGCGCTGGTGCAGCTGGCTGAGGTCCGAACGCAGGTGGACGGTGCCGATCTTCTCCCCGTCCAGAACGATGTCCTGTTTCACTTCGATATGCCGGCCCCAGGACGGCCCCGGGGAGGGTAAGGCCGGCGTAGCCCGGTGGGGCAGCACGCCGTCTTCCTGGGTATAGCGGCCGAGGGGCCCACCTTCGGGCCCTGCGATGGCAGCAGAGAGCACGTGGGGCTGGCTGTGGAGGAAGCCGAGGGTCTCCTGGACCGAGCGGGTGTCCCCGAAGACGATGGCCGCGGCGCTGTTGGCACCGACGATGTCGGCGAGGGTGCCCAGGTCCTCGGCCATGGTGCGGCGCATGTTCGTGATGTCGTTGGCCACCAGCCCCAGTATGACCAGCAGGGCGGTTGCCGTGCTGGTCATCATGATGATGAGGGTGAGCTTGCTGCGAAGGGGGATGTCCCGGAGCCGGCGCATGTCTCTAGGGCCCCTGGCGCGGAGCGCCGTCGACGTCCCGGGCGAGTTTGAGCAGCTTGGAGCTGATGCCGAGGCCCGCCTGCTCCGCCGCCGTCAGGTTGATGCGGAAGCGCACCTTGTTGTCCTCGAGGATGAAGCGGATTATACCCCCCTGTTCGATGAAGCCCTCCAACTCCGAGACCGTCAGCACCGGGCGATGGCCCAGCTGTCGGAGCAGGTTGCCCACGTTTGCCTGTTCGGAGGCCGCTATGAACAGGACCCCGCAGCCTTCCATACCGCCATTGCCGGCGAGGTGGCGCAGCGCCAGGGTGCGATTGCCCGTGGGCCGACCGACCAGGTCCTCGAGGGCGTCGCCGAAGGGGTTCTCGCCGAGCACGCACAGCACGAGCTCGTTTCCGGCGGCCATGGTCGCGGGCCAGCGCACGAACCTCGTGAAGTTGTAGAGCATGGCGGCCTTGACCCGGTATTCCACCGAGCCCTGGATATCGGGGCCGGCCCGTGCTCCCGCCACCGGCAGCGTGCCGGCCACCAGGAGGATGCCCGCGACGGCACCAGCCGCACGATTCAGAAACGCCACGACAGGCCTGTATGGACGCTGCGTTCCACCCGGGTCGGCTGACTGCGAATGAAGTCCGGCGTGAACTCCTCGTGGTGCCCGTCGAGGAGGTTCCAGCCGGCGATGTAGACCTCCAGTGCGGCGCCGACACGCCAGGCGAGGCGCGCATCAAGCTCGGTGTAGGAGGCCACCGCGATGGCGGGCATGGCCGGATCCCCGGTGGGGGTTTCCAGGGATCCCACGTAGCGCACACCGATGTCCAGTTCGAGGGCTGGGGTGAGGTCCATATGGGAGCGGACGCTGGCCTGATGATGGGGGCTGGCGTCTTCGGCACCCCGGGATACCGTGTCCGCGCTGCCCTCGGACAGGTCCAGGTCCATCTGCAGGAAGGAGTAGCTGCCTTCCAGGCGCCAGCCGGGCCGGATCTGCCACTGAGCGGCGACCTCGACCCCGTAGGTCTCACCCTCCAGGCGGTTATCGAAGGGCAGACCCAGGGCCGTGGGGGTGAAGACCTCCGGATCGAAGGTGCGGAGCTCGTCATAGCGGTTGTAGAAGGCGGCCACATCCACGGATACGGTCGTACCGCCCTGCCATCGATAGCCGGCCTCGTAGGCGAGGAGGTTCTCCGAGTCGAAGTCCTCGTCGCCGCGGATGATGACGGGCCGTCCCGGATTCACCGCCGGCAGCGTGCGCAGGCGTACATCGTGCTCGCCCCGGGCCGGGCTGCGCACGGCGCGTGATACGGCCGCCCACAGCGTCTGGTTGGGCCGGGGGGTCCATACCGCCCGCAGGTTGGGCTGGTACTCGAAGCCGGAGAAGTCGTTGTGCTCGAACTTGGAGCCGACGATGAGGGAGAGGTTCTCATGGAGCGCGATCTCATCCTGCAGGAAGCCGCTGTAGAGGTGCACGGTGCGGGACGCGGGGTCCAGCCGGAACCAGGCGTTGTCGTCGGTGTTGTCGCTGGTGCGGCGGTAGCCGACGCCCCACAGCACGTCATGGGCCTCGCAGCACTGAAAGCGATGCTGGAACTCCAGGTCCACGGTATCCCTGTCTTCGTGGAGCACCAGCCCCTCGCGATTGACATGGTCGAAGTAGGCCTGGAATCTGTACTCGGAGCCCCCCTCCAGGGTCCGCATCCAGCGCATGAGCAGGTTGCCGCCGGAGATGTCGGTGTCATCCACCAGGGTGGCCGTGGCATTGGCGGGGGTGACCGGGAGGGTGACCTGCTGGCCGGCGAGCCCTTGGTAGAAGTCGCCCTGGAGGGTCAGCCGTGTGCGGTCCTTCCATTCCCAGTCCGCCCTGAAGCCCGTCTGGGTCAGCTCCCAGTCGTCGTGGGTGTCGGTCATGCCGCGACCGGGGTCACGGTTCCCGTACATGCCGTAGACCCGGTAGTGGCCGTTGGCGCCCAGCTCGCCACCGTAGCGCAGGGTGCCGAAGGCCCGGGCCTCGTTACCGGCGCCGGCCGACAGCAGGCCTCCCTGGGTCTGGGCCGCCGGCTTGGTGATGATGTTGATGACCCCGTTGACCGCGTTCGCGCCCCACAGGGTTCCACCCGGGCCGCGGATCACCTCGATGCGCTCGATATCTTCCAGAGGGGTCTCCAGCGCCTCCCAGTAAACCCCGGCGAACAGGGGCGTGTAGACGCTGCGCCCGTCCAGCATGACCAGGAGCTTGTTGGCAAACCGGCTGTTGAAGCCCCGCGCGGTGATGGCCCACTTGTTGGCGTCGATGCGCGCCACGTGGAGCCCGGGAACGACCCGCAAGGCATCGGGGATGCTCGTGGCTCCCAGCCGGCGGATGTCCTCGCCGGTCAGGACGTAGATGGCGGCGGCTGCCTTGGTGCGTTTCTCGGGCCGTTTCGATACCGAGGTCACCTCGATATCCATCAGTGCCTCGAGGCTGAAGTCGGCGAGATTCTCCGGCAGCGGGGCGGCGGGCCCGGAGCGCTGGGTCAGGGCCAGGCCGAGCAGCAGGACCAACCGCCACCCCTGGCGCGGGCGGCTGGCCGCCCCCGAGCGCCGTTGCGGGCCCGGGATCTCCTGCCTCCTCGCCCCGTGTATCCCCGAATAGCCCACTGTCGATTCCTCATGTCCCTGGTGGCGAATAAAGCCGCCGTCACCGCCGCCGTCGGCTCAGACCCCGGGGTGCTGCCCAGAGTCCTTCGCGCAGGGTACCCGCGAAGAATCTCGCCTCCCTCTCCCGTCGCGGTATGGGGGGTTCCGGCCAAAAGGCCCTAATGAATAGTATCGTTTGGGAAGCCCGGTCCTTGAATGCCAACGACCGTGGGTCTCCTTAGGACAGGTCCCCACGGCCCGCAACGCCAGTGCCCGGATCGTCCCTATCCACCAGGTCGCAGGGCATCGCCCTGATGGTGGCTGACCCTGGTGGTGGCTGACCCTGGTGGTGGCTGACGGTAAGGCGCTGTTCTTTCACGGGTCGGACTGTAAAGGGTCTGACACGCGCCGGGTATCGTCGCCGCGGCCCTCGCCCACGGCCCCTCTGATTCGGCCGCGCTGGCTTAAGGGAGGTGTCCGACTTTGTGGAACTGTTTCGAGTCGGTGCGCCGTATCAACGCCCCGTCACGGTCAGGGCCGGCCCAGGGCACGGCGCAGCCACTCGGCATAAAGGGGGGCCACCCCGGGGGGGTGGTTGAGATGGTCGAGGGCGGCGTCGTGTCCCACCACCCGCCGGTGGGTCATTTCATGGCGCGGCCGCCATGGCAGCAGCGTCACGTCGGCTCGCCACAGGGAACGCACCAGGACCGCACCTTCGTCCATGCCGCCCTGGCATTGCAGGCGTGTGAAGCCCAGCAGCATCGCGCCGTCCACGCGGGCGCAGGCCTCCTCGAGCACTTCCCTCTCCAGGGTGGCCCGCCAGTCCTCGTGCCCTTCGGGGTGGCCACCGGGAAACTGCCACTTCTGCCCGCCATCCGCACTCACCAGTACGATACCGCCCCGGGGGGTGATGCAGGCACCCGCCGACCCGTGGGCCTGACCGGCCGGCGCTTCTGTGGCCTCATGCCACGTCGCGAGCCACTCCCGCTCTCCGTCTCTGAAGCGGCAACCGCCGTCGCCCAGGGCCCCTATGGCAGGTTGTTGCATGTGTCCTCAGCCGCTTGGATCGGCGCCCAGGATAGCCGCAGAACGGCTGCAGGGACATGGGTAACGATACCCGTGGGGGATCCGGGGTCTTCCCGGGGGGCTAGTCTTTACCGCGCCGCTCCCGAAGCTGCGGGCTCACGCATCCCCCGCGGGTCAGACGCATGAACTTGAAGGACAGCACCGTCACCCGCCACAGCTGATAGAGCAGGTTGGTCTGTTGACGCTTCTCTTGGGGGCTGATCATATATTCCATGGTGAGAACCTCATCTGACGTGATAGATGTGCCGCAGGCACTTGGTGGGGCGAGGCGGCCCTTCATGCTTTCGACGTGGGCGTGCCTCGCCCCGTGAACCTCAAGGGATGTGGCGCCACAGGGGCTTGGCGCCCAGCTTATAGAGAAAGGCGTAGTGCAGGCCCTTCTTGAGCCAGGCCCCGGCCAGGCCCATCTCCACCGCGCTGTTATCGAGATTGCGCCCGTGACCGGGATACAGGCCGTTGTTGCGCACGATGGGATGAATGCCGATGACTGCCGCCGTACCGCGGGTCCACGAGTTCTTCATGGAGGCGATGCACATGCCGGCGGTCTCCGCCAGGGAGGCCGAGTGGCAGGGCTCGCGGCCCTGGATCAACTCCGCCACGTTCAGCGCCGCGGCCTTGCCCGTGAGCTCCGAGGTGTAACCGGTACGGGGTATGGATGGCGAGATGGAGGTGCCGTTGGGGGAGGCGCAGGGCTTCGACATGCAGCCCGGCGGGGCGAAGGCGATGCCGGCGGCGAACAGGTTGGGGTAGGTCTGGTTCTGGTAGGTGCGGGGCCAGTCGTCGGCGGTAATCTCCTCGTAGCACTTGCCGTAGCCCGCATCCACCTTGAGAAAGCCGGCCTTGTTGGTGAGCTCGCCGCCGAGGTCCCTGCCGTCGCGGCCCACATAGCGGATGGGCTTGCCCTTGAAGGGCGGGATGAGCATGGCGAAATCGAAGGGCAGTTCCCGGTATTCGCCCTCGGCATTTTCGATGTGCATGCGGTCGGGCTCCACGGCATGGACCGCGGTGCGGGTATCCCAGGCGATGTCGTAGTCGCGAAACACGGCGCGCGCCATGTCCTCGGAGGTGAACATCATGGAGCCCCGGCGTACCTCGAAGCCGTCGATACCGAAATCCCCCGGGCAGGGTTCGTTGGACACCCAGCGCAGTTCCACCTGATCCCGCAACCCGCGGTCCACCAGATCGTTGTGAAGCAGCGAGATGTACTCGAACCCCGCCCCCTGGCAGGTGCAGTCTCCATGGCCGGTGCCCACCACGATACGGGCCCTGTCCCCCGTCTCGAGGCGCTCCACCAGTTCCCGGTAGCGCTGGGCGGTGGCCTCGGCGTGGGGCGGGCTGCAGATGGAATGGGTGTAGCCCTTGTCCGGACCGAGGCCGGGGGTGGCGTCGAAGTTGAGTTGCGGGCCCGTGGCATTGATCAGGTAATCGTAGTCCACGCGCTCGTCCGGCCCTTCGGTGGTGCGCACCATCACGAAGTCGTCGTCGGGGTGGATCTCGGTGGCCGTGCCCTGAATGAAATCGATCCCCAAGCGCCGGTAGACGGGGGCCAGATCGATCTGCGTCTTGTCCACGGGGAGCTGATCCGTGGCCACCCAGATGAGGGAGGGGATGTAGGTGAACTTCGGAAAGGGATTGACCACCGTGATCTTGTGGTCCCCCTTGCCCTTCAACGCGTGTTGAAGGACGAGTGCTGCGTACTGGCCGGCGAAACCGGCACCCAGGATAACGGTCCTCGACATTGACTCCTCCTATTGCCCGGCTCTGCGGCCGGTAAGTAACCACGAGCGATGTGCTGTGGCGGCGTGTGAAAACGCTCTATAGGGAAAGATCTATAGACTGTCGGGAGGCGGTTATCCAGCGCATCAAGGATAATTCCTTGTCAAACTTAATCTATGTTTTCAATGGCATAGCCGCGTCATGGGAAAAATTAATCCCGATTAATATAACGGACATGGCGCGAGGCCACCCCGAAAGATGAAAGGTGCGCCATGTCCGTCCCTCACCCCGGCCCTCTCCCAAGGGGAGAGGGAGTCCAAAGGTGTCGCTGCGCGACTTTCACGTTAAGAAAGCGACGGGTCACCGGAGACAGGGACTTCAGATATTCAACGCCATGGTTACACCCACGGCCATCAGGATGCCGGCGGCCGTCACCTCCAGTGCCCGCCCGGCACCGGCGCCGAGCAGGGAACCCGTGCGGGCGGCCACCCAGGCGTAAGCGAGCTTGACGCCGCCCACGGCGAGGACGGCGACCAGGCCTATGCGCCAGGTATCCGCCAGGGTGACGGTGGCCACGTCCACGAAGGCGGGCAGGAAGCCGAGGTAGAACAGCACCGCCTTCTGATCCCCGAGGGTGACGACCAGGCCCACCAGGAAACTCCCGGGCAGGGAGGCCGCGCTCCGGCGGGCCTGCGGTGGCCCGCCTCGGGAGCGCAGGAGCAGGAGCCCCAGGCCCATGAGGTAGGCGGCGGCGAGGTATTCCACCACGAAGAACAGATCCCCCAGGCCCTTTACCAGCAGTGCCAGACCCGACAGGGCCAGCACGATGAACACCAGGTCGCCGGTCACCACCCCCAGGGTCGTCGCGACGCCATGGCGAAAGCCGAGGGCAGCCGAGCGCGCCGAGACCGTGAGAACGCTCACGCTCGGCACCGCGGCCAGCACCACCATGGCACCGAACAAGGCCGTCAGGGTCGCAAGGCTGGTACCGGTTTCCATGGAGCGGGGCGGCTGGCAGCGTGGGCGGTGGTGGAGGAAGGTTGAAAGATGGGAACCCACTCTAACACTTGAAGCTCGGAACAAAGGCATAGCCTTTGTTTTAACCATGACTTCCTTAGCGGGGTCCCCTGTGAAGCGCCGAGGAGGCGCCAGGAGAGACGGGGGCAATCTTCAGGGATGCAGCTTGAGCGATGAACGAGGCAGGGCGAGACGGAGAATGGCAACGGTCCGGTGGACCGTTGCTCCGTCGAGCGGGTTTGCCAGGGATGGCAAACCCTGGGGTCTGCCGGGAATGCAGGATTGCATTCCCGAGGAGACCGAGTCAGCGCGACCCCGGCTCGACCAGCCGATGCGGGCACCGCCCGCAGGGCGGCGCGCAACCGGGGTGCCCTTTTGAGCCAGGCCATCCCTGGCCTGGCCCTTTTCGGGCGCGCTACGCGCGTCCAACTTCGTTCCTGACGAAGTTGTCTTTGGTTCATTTCTTTTGGGCAAGCAAAAGAAATGAACTCGATCAGGAGAGCGAAAAAAGAAGTTAGAAGACAGCAAAGATATAAGCGACGAAGCCAAATGGCATCGGTCACACCGCCTGGAAAAAGAAACCCGCCATCAGGCGGGTTTCTCCATCCAGCCAACGAAGTAGCGGGTAACTACCGCACCTTCACCTTCACCACTTCCTCCCCGTCGGGATCATTCACATGCACCGCGCAGGCGATACAGGGGTCGAAGCTGTGAATGGTGCGCAGGATCTCGATGGGCTGGGCGGCATCGTGGAGGCTGTGGTTGTCCTGCAGCGCCGCCTCGTAGGGCCCGGCCACATTCTCCGGGTCCCGTGGGCCGGCGTTCCAGGTGGAGGGCACCACCGCCTGGTAGTTATCGATCTTGCCGTCCTTGATGACGATGTAGTGTGACAGGGCGCCCCGGGGGGCCTCCATGTAGCCGACGCCCCTGGCCTCCTTCGGCCAGGTCTTCGGGTCCCACATCTCCTCGTTGTGGACCTTCAGGTCGCCGGCCTTGATGTTGGCCACCATGATATCCAGCCAGTTCATCATCTGGTCGGCCACCAGCTTGGACTCCAGGGTGCGCGCGGCGGTGCGCCCCAGGGTGGAGAACATGGCCTCGATGGGGGCATCGAGCTTCTTCAGGGCCATGCCGGCCAGTTCCCGGGTGGGTTCGTGGCCCTGGGCGTAGAGCATGAGGACGCGGGCCAGGGGGCCCACCTCCACGGCCTGGCCGCGCCAGCGGGGCGACTTCAGCCACGAATAGCCGTCGTCCACGTTGAGCTGCTTGTAGGGCGGCGCCGGGCCGCCGCGGCCGCTGTAGTTCAGCTCCGTCTCACCGTCATAGGGGTGCAGCCCCGCGTCCTTGCCGGTGCTGTAGTCGTACCAGGAATGGGAGACGAACTCCTTTATCTGTTCCGGGTCGTTGAGGTCCACCGGCTCGATGCGCGACAGGTCGCGGTCGAGAATGACACCGGGTTTGAAGAAGAAGCTGTCGGGGTCGTCCATGCCCTTCTCGGGCAGGTCACCGAACACCATGAAGTTGCGCGTGCCTTCACCGCGGGCGAACCAGTCCTTGTAGAAGCCGGCGATGGCCAGGGTGTCGGGCACGTAGACCTGGTCCACGAACTGCTGCATGGACTGGATGATGCTGCGGATGGTGTTTAGGGTCACCACGTTCAGGGCCGTGCCCGCCGCGCCGCCGGTGGTGGCCCCGGCGTCGATGCTGATGGGAGAGGGGGCGCCGCCCACCAGGAAGTTGGGATGGGGGTTCTTGCCGCCGAGGATGGCGTGGAGCTTCACCACATCCCGCTGCCATGCCAGGGCGTCCAGGTAGTGGGCCACCGCCATGAGATTGGCCTCGGGGGGCAGCTTGTATGCAGGGTGTCCCCAGTAACCGTTGGCGAAGATGCCGAGCTGCCCCGATTCCACCAGCTCCTTCACGCGCTTCTGGACGTCCTTGAAATAGCCGGGGGAGGAGCGGGCGTAGTCGGATATGGACTGGGCGAGTTCCGAGGTCTTCTTCGGATCCGCGTCCAGGGCCGACACCACGTCCACCCAGTCCAGGGCATGGAGGTGGTAGAAGTGCATCACGTGGTCGTGGACGTATTGGGCGCCGATCATCAGGTTACGGATGAGCTGCGCGTTCTGGGGGATCTTGTAGTTCAGGGCGTCCTCCACCGAACGCACCGAGGCGATGCCGTGGACCAGGGTGCACACGCCGCAGATGCGCTGGGCGAAGGCCCAGGCGTCCCGCGGGTCGCGGCCCTTGAGGATGGTCTCGATGCCCCGCACCATGGTCCCGGAGCTGTAGGCGGAGGAGATGTTGCCCGCGTCATCGGTGGCGGCCTCGATACGCAGGTGGCCTTCGATGCGGGTGATGGGATCAACTACGACTCGTTCTGCCATGGGACTGTCCTTTTATTGCGTGCTGGATTACGGGGAGCCGGTGCCGGAGCGGGCCGCGCCGTCGTCGAGGTTGTCGCCCACCATCTCCACCAGGCTCTCGACGGGTTTGCCCCAGTTGCTCTTCATCTTGCCCACCTCGAAGTTGAGGCGGCAGCTGCCGCAGGTCACCACCAGGGCCTCGGAGCCGGTGGCGTCGATCTGGTCGCGCTTGAGCTCGAACACCCGCTGGCGGTAATCGGCCGTGCGATTGATGAGGAAGGCCCCGCCACCGCCACCGCAGCAGATGTTGGTGCGGCCGGTGGAATCCGGCTCCCGGATCTCCAGGCCGAGGGCCGTGAGCACCGCCCGCGGCTCCTTCTCCACGCCGCCCCAGCGGTTGTTCTTGCAGGGGTCGTGGAAGGTGACGGTGTGGACGCCCTCGGCCTTCTTGAGCTTGAGGGTGCCCTTCTCGACCTCCTGGCCCAGGAATTCGGAGGTGGCCAGGACCTCGAAGGGCAGGGCGTGGCCCCAGATGTCCGGAGCCTCGTAACGCAGGGCCGGATAGGAGTGGCCGCACTCGGCCACGATGACCTTCTTGGCGCCACAGGCCACGGCGGCGTCGATGATCTTCTTGGAGGCCTTGAGGTGGACCTCCTCGTCGCCCGACAACATGCCGAAGTTGGCGCACTCGTAGCCGTCGGTGCGGAACGTCCAGTCGTAGCCCAGGTGGTTCATGATCTTGATCATGGCGATGAGGGAGTCCTGGCTCACCATGATGTCCAGCACCGAGGTGAGGACCATGATGTCCGCCTTGTCCTTGTCCACCGGGATCTCCAGCCCCTGGCTGCGCAACTGCTCGATGAGACCGATGAATTCGTCCTTGCCCACCCCGAACAGGTGGCCCTGGTCCTGCTGGCTGTCCATGAGGTGGAGCTCTGCCGGCACCATGCCGGCGGCCGAGTAGGCGTTGCGCATGATGGGCATCATGGCGGCGATGTGGATGCCCATGGGGCAGATGAGGCTGCAACGGCCGCACACGGTGCAGGTGTCATACACCAGCTCCTGCCATTCCTCGAGGTCCTCGATGGTGACGTCCCGGGTATAGAGCCGGTGCATCCAGCGCAGGGGCGAAAGCTCCCGGCGGTAGACTCGTTTCAGCAGGTCGAGCTTGAGGATGGGGGTGAACTTGCCGTCCTCCTGGGTCATGTAGAAGTGACAGACCTCGGCACACATGCCGCAGTGGATGCAGGATTCCAGCATGGCCGCCTTGGGGGCGTCCATCTTCTCCATCATCACCCGCTTGGCGTTGGCGACCCGCTGGTCGTCCGGCATCTCCACCGGCGTGTCCATGTCCGCCAACTGGCCCGCCATCTCGGCGAATTTGTTGAAGGCTTCACGATTGAGACTCATGCCCGTACCCCCCGTTGCTCCATTTGTCCGCCGATCATGTAGCGCGTGAACCAGATGCTGAAGGGATGGAAAAGCTTACCGAAGGGGAAGTATACGAACAGCAGTTCCACGCTGAGGATATGCACCGCCAGCAGGGTCTCGTAGCGCCAGCCGAAGTCGGCCCCCAGGTGGCCGAAGGCCACCAGCCCGGTGACCAGGGGCAGGGTGGTGACGAACCAGCTCGCATAGTCGTCGAAGCCGGAGATGGTCTTCAGCACCGGGTGCACCATGCGGCGTATCAACAGGGCGATGAGCACCGCCAGGGTGACGGCCGCCGCGGCCAGCACCACGCTGGTGGGCAGGGCCGGCCAGCCGAAGCCGAGGATGGATTCGAAGAACAGGATATGAGGGGCGTAGAACAGCACGGTGATGAACAGGCCGATGTGCCACAGGTAGCCGGTATAATGGGAAAACCGTACCCGGTGCTCCAGGTCGGGCGTGGGCGCCGAGCGGGTGCCGATGGTGCGCAGGCCGGCGGCCAGGGTGCTGCCGCCCTTGGTCCGGAAGTAGGTCTTGTGGCGGGTGAGGAGGAATATCCCGGCGAAACGCAGCACGACCCCGGCCACGAGGATGATCAGGGACCACTCCATGGCCGGTCCGCGGGCGAATTCGAGCAGTGTCATGACTTCTTCTCCTCATGGGCGGACTTCTGCTTGGAACGCCCCGCCACAGCGGCGGCGGCGCCCACGGCGGCACCCGCCACGACGGCGCCGGCCAGCACCTCATGGGAGCCCCAGTCGCCTACGGACAGGGGCGCGTAGAAGCCGCCCGCCTGGTCCCAGAAGTTGGGTTCCGAGCAACCCAGGCAGCCGTGACCGGACTGGACGGGGAAGGTGTCGGCCCCGTTCCACTTGAGGTTGGCGCAGGCGTTGTAAGTAGTGGGGCCCTTACAACCCACTTCGTACAGGCACCAGCCCTTGCGGGCGCCTTCGTCATCGAAGGACTTGGCGAACTGCCCCTTCTCGTAGAAGGGCCGCCGGTAGCAGCGGTCGTGGATGGTCTCGCCGAAGAAGGCGATGGGCCGGCCCAGATGATCCAGTTCCGGAATGGCACCGAAGGTCAGGATATGGGACAGGGTGCCGGTCATCACCTGGGGCATGGGAGGGCAGCCCGAGACGTTGATGATGGGCTTGTCCTTGATGATGTCCGAGACCGCCACCGCGCCGGTGGGATTGGGGCGGGCCGCCGGGATCCCCCCGAAGGCGGCACAGGTGCCCACGGTGACGATGGCGAAGCAGTCCTTGGCGGTATCCCTGAGCATCTGTTCGTTGGTAATGCCGGCGATGGTGGAGTAATGGGCGTTCTCGCCCATGGGTATGGAGCCATCCACCACCACCACGTACTTGCCCTTGTGCTTCTTCATGGCCTCTTCGCGGGCGTGCTCGGCGGCATCGCCGGCGGCGGCCTGCAGGGTGTGGTGGTAGTCGAGGGAGATGAAATCGAATATGAGGCTCTCGAGGGTGGGGTTGTGGGAGCGGGTGATGGACTCCGTGCAGCCCGTGCATTCCTGGAAGGAGAGCCAGATGACAGACTGTCGCGTGGCCTTGGCCATGGTCTCCGCCATCTCCGCCGCCTGGGCGGGCGACAGTGCCATCGTCGAGCCCATTACGGTGCAGAACTTCAGAAAGGTGCGCCGTGATATGCCGCGGCGGGCCATGTACTGACCCAGATTCTCTTCACGCTGGCTCATTGACGGGTCTCCTGGTCGTCGGTGGGAAGGGCGTCGCGCAAGCGCTGATGGGCGTTGCGGATATCGTCCGGATGGCTTTTGATCATCTCAGGTACGGCAGTTATTTCAATGCGCTCGGTCAATTTCGAGCCGTCGTCACCGTAGTGGCTCGCCCACCACACCCCGGTATAAGTGGTCTCGTAGAACTCGCTGCGACCCACCGTGTCCACACCCACCTCCACCTCGCCGCGGCCGAGCAGGGCCTTGAGCTCTTCGATGTCGGCGCTGTTCATGGGCAGGCTGGATAGATCGATGGCCCCCGCCGTGCCGGTGCTGTCGAGCTCGGCCAGGTGGTCGGCGATCTCCCGCAGCAGGGCGTGGGCCATGCCCGTGGGGCGCTGCAAAGGTTCCACGGTGACGGGGATGTCGGACAGGCTCATGGGTACCACCTCGCGATAATGTTGCCGATGGTGCGGCAGGCCTCCGGGATGGCCGCCTCCACCTCCGCCGTGGGGCCATCGCCCCAGTCCATGTATTTGGGCTGGATGCCCACCAGGGCCCGCTGGCGGGGCAGGTGGCCCGCCAGGGCCGCCATGCCCAGGACGTCTGCCAGACTGACCTCATGGACGCTGCGCTTGCCGCCCTGGGCGACATGGGTATCCATGGCATCGCCCTCGAAGACTTGGATGGTGCCGGGGGAACCCCTGAGCTCTGCGGCATCCACGGCGATGAGGCGGGCGCAGTCCTCGATGGGACCCGCCAGGGTGAAGCTCAAGGTGCCGCCGTCCATCAGGGTGACATCCGCCGGCAGGCCGCCGTGCTCCCGCAGGGCCTTGAGGACGTGAATGCCCACACCTTCGTCTGTGAGCAGGGTGTTGCCGATGCCGAGGATCAATGTCCCAGTACCCATGTGGTTCTCTATAGTTGGAAATCGGGGCTGTCGAATGGCTCGCCGACGCCGGGAGGCGGTCTCTGGGCGTCGCGGGACGCCGCGTACCCCGGCGCCCTACCTGTAACAAGTAATCACCGGAGTTTGGTGGCGAGTCTAGTTAGGGTCCGGGGTCAATAGATAGGTTGATGTGGGCCATAATTGACCTGGGTCAATGTAATCAGATGGGTGGGTCCGGGGGTGATCCATCGAGCCCCGGTTTGGGGCCACAATAGCGGTCCCATGCCCGCCCGTTTGAGGGCGGCCCCAGCCCAGGAGCAGTGTTGGATGTGTCTCGGAATTCCCATGCGGGTGGTGGAGGTGAACGGCTACAGCGCACGCTGCGAGGCCCGCGGCGAGGAACGTACGGTGAGCCTTTTTCTCATGCAGGAAACGGCCATCGGCCCGGGGGATTACGTCATGGTCCATCTCGGCCAGGTATTGCAGACCATGACCGAACGGGAGGCCGAAGAGGCGTGGGAGCTCTACGATCAGATCCTGGCGGCGGAGGGCGGGCCCCCATCGGCTTGACGGCGATGCCCTGGCGAGCGGGTTTCAGCGGTATACCGGTGGTTCGCTGGCGGCGTCGTCGCCTTCATCGAAGAGGTCTTCCAGGGGGTCCGGGCCCGGCGGGCGGCTGTCGGCCGTCGTCGGCTCATCGCCCTCCTTGCCGGCGGCCTGTTCCTTGAGGGCCGCCTCCCAGGCCGCGTCCAGCGCCGCCTCATCCAGGGTGTCGGCGGGGGCTGCGATGTCGGGCCCCGCCGGGCTTGCGCCATGTCCCGCTTCTCCTCCCGGGTCGTCCCCGGCGGCCGTGTCGGCGGCGTCATCGGTTGCCGCAGGGCCTGCTGTCCCGCTCTCCGGCGCATCTTCGCCCAGTTTGGTGAGTTCCTCATCGGCGTCGGCGGGGCCGGTGGTGTAGGCGATGTTTTCCGCATCCGGCTCCGGGGCAGCGGCCACGGTGTCCCTATAGAGATGGGTGAGGGTATCCATCCCGGCCATGATCCCCGCCAGCCTCGCGGCATCGGTTTCGTGGAGCGCCGGCGTCATGCGCCGGTAGATCTCGGTCTCCGCCTCCAGTAGCTGGTCCACCCGCGACGAGACCTCTCCTGCCGGGTAACCCAGGTTATGGGTGAGCCAACCCGTCAGGGTGACGCGCCGGGTGTCCTGGCGCTCGGCCACCGCGGTGATCAATGCGGCCACTGCCTGCTGCTCGCGCCGCCTGCGGCGTGTCCACAGGATGGCTCCCACGATGCCGGCGATGGTGAGGACGACGCCGAGCTCGGCGATGACCAGCAGGATAATGGCGGTGCCTTCAGTCATGAAGTAGTCCCCATGAGGGCCCCATACCGGGGGGTTGAACGAACCGGTCCCACCCCCTGCTTAGCGACGGCAGCCCGGGAATCTTGCGGCTCCGGGTCCCCTCAGGAATGGGCCAGGCGTTTCTTGGTCTCTTGCCACAGCCTGCCGTAGGCGACGGCGGCCGGCGATTGGGGAGCGATGGCCGTCACCGGGGCGCGATGGATGCCCATGCGTTCCACCACGCTGGCATAGGGGATGACCGTGTCGAGCAGTCGCGGATCCCGGTCCCGCAGGGATGCCATGGTGTCCAGATGCATGCGCTTGCGGCGGTCCACCATGGAGAAGAAGGGCAGCAGCGTCACCGCACGAAAACCCTTGGTCGCGAGGTGCCCCTGTAACTGCTGGTAGGTGCGCAGGGAGAGCACCGTGGGGATCAGGGGGATGAGGAGGGCATCCGCGGCATGAAACACGTTCTCTGATACCAGGGAGATGCTCGGTGGGCAGTCGAGGATGAGGAGGTCGTATTCCTCCGCCAGTGGACGCATGAGCCGCAGCAGCTGGCGCACCGGCTTCCTGGCATCCGCCAGGGCGAGATCGAGGTTGCGAAAGGAGAAGTCGGCGGGAATGAGATCGAGACCGGGAAAGTCCGTGCCCTTGATGACGCCCTCGAGGTCGCGCTTCTTCCGCAGCAGGCCCTTGCCGCCACCCTTGATGCGGGGCTTGATGCGGAAATAGAAGGTGGCCGCCCCCTGGGGGTCCAGGTCCCATACCACCGTGCGCCGGCCGTCCAGGGCCGCCAGGTGGCCGAGGTTTACGGCGGCGGCGGTCTTGCCGACACCGCCCTTGATGTTGTAAGTGGCGAGGATGTCCATCAGGGGTGAGGCGCGGCGGCTCGGGGCATCGCGGGCCTCAGTCGCGGCCGGCGTGGTAGAGGGCTGCGAAGGCCGCCTGGACGGCGGGCTCGGAGAAGGCCGCGAAGCGCTCGTCGAAGGCCTCGCGCACCACCCCGTGGCGCGCCTCGAGGCGCGCCACCAGGGCCTCCATGGCCTGGCGCGTTTGCGGTGCCAGACGCCCCTCCCGCGCCATCTCCGCCTCGAAGCCGGCCAGCTGTTCCATCTGTACCGACAGGTCCTGATATTCCCCGAGGTTGTCCTGGAAGCGCTTCAAGGCCTTGATGAGGGGCGTGGTTTCGCCGGCGGGATAGAGGCTGGCGAAGAACTCCATGAGGTAGCGCAGCTTCTTGCAGCTCTTGCGCAGTTCGTGGAGGGCCTCCGGCGGCGCCGCGGCGGTGATGGCGCGGCCCTCCTTCATGACGCGGCGGAACATCTTCCAGATGCGCTCATCGGCCAGGCCCTTGACGGGGCGTGCGGCGTTGGCGGCCGCCGGCCGCCGGGGTACGGGGCGGGTCAGAAAGTCCCCCCAGGCCGCCATCATGCGCGCGTGGCGCGGTCGTGACAGCTCTTCCCGGAGGCGCCGGTATTCCCGGGCCCGGCGCTCGCGCAGGAAGTCCGCGAAGGCATCGAGCGCGGGACCGTGGGCGGGTTCGAGGAGGGCGCGATAGTCCGCCAGGGCGAGGAGGTAGACGTCGGCGTCCCGGGCCGGGCCCGTGAGGGCCCCGAGGCCGCCGAAGTACTCCCGGTAGCGCCGGGTGATGCCGTCGGCGAACACGCCCTTCACCTGGGCCAGTACCGAGCGGGTGCGGCGCACCGCCACCCGGTAGTCGTGGAGGAATTCCGGGTCCAGGCCGGCGAGCATGCCGGGCGAGTTGTCCGCCATGGCGGCGTGCAGCCGGCCCAGGATCACCTTGACGCTCTCATCGGCCCGGGCCGCAGGGTCGAGCACCATGTCCAGCCGGCCGGCCATCTCCCCGGGGCGCCGCGGGCAGGCCTCCAGGGCGCGGGCGCAGATGTCCCGGGCGGGCCGATGCTCCGGAAAATGCCGCTGCAGCACCTTGGCCAGGGCCTTGCGGGTGGCGCCGTAGCCGCGGATGGGCTCGAGCACCAGCACCCGTTCCCAGGGGGCGGTCTCGCCGCCTTCGGGATCGAGGTAGCGGCGGTGCTCGAGGCGCAGCCGGGCCACCGTCTTGTCGTCGGCGTTGAGTACACCGTAGGTGGTGCGGGCGAGACGGATGCCGGCCACCGGCAGGAGGGCGCGCACCGACAGGATCTGCGCCAGCCGGCCATCGCACACGCCGGGGTCCACCGCCGCCGCGAACACCGGCGGCGCCACCGCCGCCGAGTCCCCCGCCGGGCGGCCATCGGCGAGGTGCTGGAAACGCAGCCGCTCCCCGTCCAGGACGGCCCGCAGGCCCGCCCCGAAGAGCCGCCAGTCGAAGGTGTCGAGGACCCACAGGGTGGTGTGGAGATGGTCCTGGCGTGCCAGCCGAAAGCCCGCAAGCAGTTCCCCCAGGGCGCCTTCCCGGAGGACGCGGGGCAGGTGGTACTCGTGATCCCGGGGCCGCGCCACGGGATTCACGCGCCGTCGCCGGTGGGGGTGGGTGGCTTTTTCATGTCCCAGGGTAACAAATCGGTAATATATCTTGGGTTAAATAGCCGAATCAGAAAGGGTTCTGTCACAAATCTCATGTCCAAACACATTCTCATCGTGGAAGACGAGGCGCCCATCCGTGAGATGGTACGCTTCGCCGTCGGCAACGCCGGCTTCGAGGTATCCGAGGCGGCGGATGCCCACCAGGCCCAGATGGCCATCGCCGACCGTTGCCCCGACCTCATTCTACTGGACTGGATGCTGCCCGGCATGAGTGGCGTGGATCTGGCGCGGCGCCTCAAGCGGGGCGACACCACCAGCGACGTGCCCATCATCATGCTCACCGCCCGCGGTGAGGAGGAGCACAAGGTGAAGGGCCTCGAGGCCGGGGCCGACGATTACGTCACCAAGCCCTTCTCGCCCCGGGAACTGGTGGCGCGCATCAAGGCGGTGTTGCGACGGGTGTCGCCGGAGGGCGAGGACGAGCGCATCGAGATAGGCGGCCTGGCCCTCGACGCCGCGGGCCACCGGGTGGTGGCCGATGGCCGGGAGGTGCATCTGGGCCCCACGGAATACCGCCTGTTACAGTTCTTCATGGGTCATCCCGAGCGAGTCTATTCCCGGGGCCAGTTGCTCGACCGTGTATGGGGGGGGAATGTCTATATCGAGGAGAGGACGGTGGACGTGCATATCCGGCGCCTGCGCAAGGTGCTGGCACCCTTCGGCTATGACCGTTTCGTGCAGACCGTCAGAGGTTCGGGTTACCGCTTCTCGGCTCAATCCTGAAGGCCGGCCTTGACCCGGCCCTGGCTAGGCGAGCTGTTCCGCGCCCTGCTGTCAGTGGGGGCGGGCGGGGCCGTGGGGATGGTCCTCGGGCGGCCCCTGGAGGGGCTGCTGGCGGGGCTCGCCCTCTATACCCTGCGCCACGTCTACCACCTCGCCGCCCTCTACCGCTGGTTCCGGCAGCGCCGCAAATCGCCGCTGCCGGCGGCCCACGGCGTGTGGGGCGAGGTGTTTCACCATATCGACCGGCTTCAGCAGCGCAACAAGAAGCGTAAGAAGAAATTGACCCAGTATCTCAAGCGGTTCCAGCAGTCCACGGAGGCCATGCCCGACGCCACCGTGGTGCTCGACGAGAGCGGGGCCATCGAATGGTTCAACTCGGCGGCCGGGCGCCTGCTGGGCCTCGCCCATCCCCATGACGTGGGCCAGCGCATCGGCAACCTGGTGCGTCATCCCGATTTCCTGAGCTACGTGCGGGAGGGCTCCGAGGAGGAGGCGGTGGAATTCGATTCTCCCCAGGACGCGGAGACGCGCCTGTCCCTGCGCATCATCAACTACGGCAAGAACAAGCGCCTGCTCATCGCCCGCGACGTCACCCTGCTGCACCGCCTGGAGACCATCCGCCGGGATTTCGTCGCCAACGTCTCCCACGAGCTGAAGACGCCCCTCACCGTCATCACCGGCTACGTGGAGGCCATGATGGACGCGGAAGGGGAGTACCCCCACCACTGGCAGCGCTCCCTGGGCACCATGCAGCAGCAGGCGGCCCGCATGGCGCGCCTGCTGGAGGACCTGCTGCTGTTGTCGCGGCTGGAGACCACGGACATCGCCGAGGCCGATCACGAGACGGTTTACGTCCCGGCCATGGTGGCCTCCATGGAAGAGGACGCCCGCCTGGTGTGCGGCGAGCGCCTCACCATCGTGGTGGAGGCAGACCCCACCCTGCGCATCCGGGGCAGCGGCGAGGAGTTGCGCAGTGCCTTCTCCAACCTGGTGCAGAACGCGGTGCGCTACACCGCCGACGCCGGCACCGTCACCGTGCGCTGGTTCGCCGACGAAGCGGGGGCCCATTTCCAGGTGGCGGATACCGGTATCGGCATCCCCCCCCAGCACCTGTCCCGCCTCACCGAGCGCTTCTACCGGGTGGACAAGGGGCGTTCCGCCGACCTGGGCGGCACGGGCCTCGGGCTGGCCATCGTCAAGCACGTCCTCAACCGTCACGAGGCCAGCCTCACCATAGACAGCGAACCCGGGGTGGGCAGCACCTTCACCTGCAGCTTCCCCCCCGAGCGGGTGGAGCGCACGGCCGCCGGGGAGGCCGGCACGCCTTCCCTGTATATCGCCTCCAGTCAGTAACCTGGCTGTCAAGAAGAGTTTGTATCCTCCGGGGTTTGTCCCACTCACCGGAACCCCTCTGCGGGCGTCCCTGGAGGCCAGCCATGATGCGTCGCGTCAGTACCCTTTTCCTCACCCTGACCCTGTTGATCCTGTCCCCGGGACAGGCTGCGGCCCTGGACGACGCGCTGCCGGAATACGAGGTGGTGAGCGGGGTGTCGGGCAATCTGACCAGCGTGGGCTCGGACACCCTGGCCAACCTCATGACCCTGTGGGCCGAGGAATTCAAGCGCATCTATCCCACCGTCAACATCCAGATCCAGGCGGCGGGTTCCTCCACCGCCCCGCCCGCCCTCACCGAGGGCACGTCGAACCTCGGTCCCATGAGCCGCAAGATGAAGAGCAAGGAGCTGGAGGCCTTCGAGCGGCGCAACGGCTACAAGCCCGTGGCGGTGCCCGTGGCCATCGACGCCCTCGCCGTCTACGTGCACAAGGACAACCCCCTGGAGGGTCTGAGCATCCCCCAGGTGGACGCCATCTTCTCCTCCACCCTGCGCTGCGGCCACAACGGCGATGTCCGGCGCTGGGGTGACCTCGGCCTGGGAGGGGCCTGGGGGGCCCGGGACATCCAGCTCTACGGTCGCAACTCCGTGTCCGGCACCTACGGCTATTTCAAGGATCGGGCCCTGTGCAAGGGGGACTTCAAGAACACGGTGAACGAGCAGCCGGGTTCCGCCTCGGTGGTGCAGTCGGTGTCGGCGTCCCTCAACGGCGTCGGCTATTCGGGTATCGGCTACAAGACCTCGGGGGTGCGCGCCGTACCCCTGGCCAAGCGTGCCGGCGGGGAGTTGGTGGCGCCTAGCGGCGAGAATGCCATCAAAGGCGACTATCCCCTGGCCCGTTTCCTCTACGTCTACGTCAACAAGCATCCCAACCGCCCCCTGCCGCCCCTGGAGCGGGCCTTCCTCCAGATGGTGCTGTCCCGCAGCGGCCAGGAGGTGGTGGTGAAGGACGGCTATATCCCCATGCCCGCGGTCATGGCCACCAAGGCCCGGGCCCTGTTCGAGTAGGTGCCGGGACCCCGTCGGTTTACGCGGGTCAAAGGATCAAGGTTTTTAGTGTGTTGCTGTAGGAAACTCCCATTCCAACTCATATTTGCGTTCTTTGTTGTTGGTTTGAGTAATAAAAACGTCAATATGCACCCCGTATAGTGGGTCGATGGCCGATCTGGGAACCAATGTCGCGCGGGTAACCGAGATCCTCGAGAGCCCGGCCAACCGCAGGCGTCGCCGCTGGCGGCTGGTGAAGGACCGCCTGGTGGGTGTGCTGGTGGGTAGCGGCGGGGTGGCGGTCATCGTCGCCCTGGTGCTCATCTTCGTCTACCTGTTGTACGTGGTGCTGCCCCTCTTCTCCCCGGCGCGCATCGAGACCCTGAGGGTCCACCCCATGGACGACCTCGCCCCCGCCATGTACCTCGCCGTGGAGGAGCAGGCGGAGCTGGGGCTGCATCTCGGTGCCGACGGCACTGCCCGTTTCTTCCGCCTTCGTGACGGCGCCCCGGTGGATGTCCTGGACCTGACCCCGGTCCTGGGGGGCGGCGTCACCGCGGTGGCGGAGACCGCGGTGGGCGGAGGTTTGCTGGCGCTGGGCGGGAGCGGCGGCGGGGTGGCATTCGCGGCCCATCGTTACACCGTGACCTACCCCGGGGACAAGCGCCTCATCACCCCGGGGCTGGAATGGCCCTACGGCACCCAGGTGCTGCCGTTGCTGGCCCCCGACACGCCGGTGCGGCGTCTGGCGGCGGGCGCGGAGGCGGACACCCTGATGGTGGTGGCCGGCAGTGGAGACCGGGAACTGATAGGGCGGCGCATGACATTGCAGACCTCCCTGATGGACGACACGGCCACCCTGGAAGAGGTGGCCCGCTGGCGGCTGCACGTGGCCGATGGGGTGGCCCACGTGGCCCTCGACGGCCGCGGCCGGCTGCTCTACGTGGTGCGCTCGGACGGCCTGCTGGAGGTCTACGACGTGACGGGCCGGACGACGCCGGTACTGCTGGACAGCGCCCCGGCGGTGGCCCCATCCCAGCAGGTGACGGCGGCGCGGATGCTATTGGGGGGGATCTCCCTGCTGGTGGCCGACGATGGCGGTGGCCTCACCCAGTGGTTCGTCGCGCGCGGCCCCGGGGAGGAGCACACCCTGGAGCGGGTGCGGGGCTTCAGCCAGGCGGGCGCCATCACCCATCTGGCCCCGGAGCTGCGGCGCAAGGGCATCGTCACCGTCACCGCCGACGGCCGCGTGGGGGTGTTCCATGCCACGGCCGAGCGCTCCCTGCTGGACGAGTCCATCGGCGATGAACGGTTGCGGCGGGTGGCGGCGTCGCCCCGCGGCGACCGCCTCCTGGTGGAGGACGAGGGCGGCCGCATCCACGTGCTGGCCCTCGACAACCCCCACCCGGAGGTGTCCTGGAGCGCCCTGTGGCACGAGGTCTGGTACGAGAACCACGACGAGCCCAAGTACATGTGGCAGTCGTCCGCCGCCGCCAACGATTTCGAGCCCAAGTTCAGCCTCGTGCCCCTGACCTTCGGCACCCTCAAGGCGGCCTTCTATGCCATGCTCATCGCCGCCCCCCTGGCGGTGCTGGGGGCCATCTACACCGCCCACTTCATGGACCGCCGCATCCGCGGCTACGTCAAGCCGGCCATCGAGGTGATGGAGGCCCTGCCCACGGTGATCCTGGGCTTCCTGGCGGGCCTCTGGTTCGCCCCCTTCGTGGAGGACAACCTGCCCGGCCTGCTGGCCCTGGTGATGCTCCTGCCGGTAGCGGTCATCGCCTTCGGCTATGGCTGGGGCCGCCTGCCCGAGGCCCTGCGTCACCGGGTTCCCGAGGGCTGGTACGTGGTGCTCATGGTCCCCCTGCTGGTGGGGGTCACGGCCCTGGCCCTGGCCCTCAGCCATCCCCTGGAGGTGCTGCTGTTCGATGGCGACGTGCGCCAGTGGCTGTCGGCGCGGGGCATCGACTTCGATCAGCGCAACGCCATCGTGGTGGGGCTGGCCATGGGCTTCGCGGTGATCCCCACCATCTTCTCCATCGCCGAGGACGCCATTTTCGGGGTGCCCCGGCATCTCAGCCACGGCTCCCTGGCCCTCGGCGCCACCACCTGGCAGACCCTCTACCGGGTGGTGCTCCTCACCGCCAGCCCCGGCATCTTCTCGGCCCTGATGATCGGCCTGGGACGGGCGGTGGGGGAGACCATGATCGTCCTCATGGCCACCGGCAACACGCCGGTGATGGACCTCTCCATCTTCCAGGGCATGCGTACCCTGGCGGCCAACATCGCCGTGGAGATGCCCGAATCCGAGGTGGACAGCACCCACTACCGGGTGCTGTTCCTGGCCGGCCTGGTGCTGTTCCTGTTTACCTTCATGGTAAATACCGGTGCCGAGATCGTGCGCCAGCGCCTGCGCCGGCGCTACAGCTCCCTGTGACGTCATGACCCGGCCCTCCCTTCAACACAATCGCCGGGCCCCCGGCGCGGTGGCGTGGTTCCGCGACGGCGATCCGTGGATCTGGCTCACCGCGGCGGCCGTGGCCGCCAGCGTCCTCATGGTAGGGGGGCTGCTGCTGCTGGTGGCCATGCGGGGCCTCGGCCACTTCTGGCCCGCCGCGGTGGCGGAGGTGGCATACACCGATCCCGCCACCGGCAATACCATGGTGGTGGTGGGGCAGTTGCGGGAGCGGGAAGAGGTGAGCCGGGCGCGCCTCGAAGAGAGCGGCATCAATCTCCCCGCAGGCACGGGCCTGGTGACCCGCCATCTGATGAAGACGGGCAATCGTGACGTCCTGGGTCTCGATTTCCGCTGGCTGCCGGAGCCCTTCATGGCCGCCATCCATTATCCCCGGGACCTGGTGGTGATGGAGCGCCGGGAGTGGGGCGACCTCTACGGCCG
Source organism: Thiotrichales bacterium (assembly GCA_011389995.1). GTDB lineage: Bacteria > Pseudomonadota > Gammaproteobacteria > JAABTG01 > JAABTG01 > JAABTG01. Next base: position 10,039 of record JAABTG010000040.1, on the reverse strand, counting down.
CCTGGTGGGTGTGAAGTCCGACGGCGCGGTGGTGGCGTGGGGGGACGGGGCCTGGCCGGTGCTGGAGGAGCGCCTGGCCGGGGCCGTGGCCCTCCACGGCCGTATCCAGGCCATCGAGAAGGGGGACATCGGCAGCATCAACTATGCCATGGAGCGGCTGCGGCTGGCGGCGCGGGCCCTGGAGTTGGAGGGCGGGCAGGACCCCGCCGCCCATGCCGCCCTGGAGCAGGAGCAGGCCCGCCTCGATGAGGAATATGCCGTCCTGCGGGAAGACCTGGGGGACCTCTACGGGGACATCGGCCGGGACATGGCGGTGATGGAGGTGATGGGGGGACGGCAGGTGGAGGTGCCCCTGGCGAAGGTGGTGCGGGCCTACCGCCCGAACGCCATGGATACCGGCGACAAGCTGGCCATGTATGGCGCCAGACTGTGGGAATTCGTCAGCGACGACCCCCGGGAGGCCAACACCGAGGGGGGTATCTTTCCGGCCATCTTCGGCACCGTGATGATGGTCATCATCATGGCGGTGCTGGTGACGCCCTTCGGCGTGGTGGCCGCCGTGTACCTGCGGGAGTACGCCCATCAGGGGACCCTGACCCGCATCATCCGCATCGCCGTCAACAACCTCGCCGGCGTGCCCTCTATCGTCTATGGCGTGTTCGGGCTCGGCTTTTTCGTCTACTTCCTCGGCGGGCGCCTGGACGAACTCTTCTTCCCGGCGGCCCTGCCCGCCCCCACCTTCGGCACACCGGGGATCTTCTGGGCCTCCCTGACCCTGGCGCTGCTCACCCTGCCGGTGGTGATCGTGGCCACGGAGGAGGGCCTCGCACGCATCCCCCGCAGCATTCGCGAGGGCAGCCTGGCCCTGGGGGCCACCAAGTCCGAGACCCTGTGGCGCACGGTGCTGCCCATGGCCAGCCCGGCCATGATGACGGGTCTCATCCTCGCCGTGGCCCGGGCGGCGGGCGAGGTGGCGCCCCTGATGCTGGTGGGGGTGGTGAAGCTGGCGCCCTCCCTGCCCATGGACGGCAACTTTCCCTTCCTGCACCTGGATCGCAAGTTCATGCATCTCGGCTTCCACATCTACGACGTGGGCTTCCAGAGCCCCAATGTGGAGGCCGCCCGTCCCCTGGTCTACGCCACCGCCCTGCTGCTGGTGGTGGTGATCCTGGTGCTCAACCTGTCCGCCATCGCCATCCGCAACCGGCTGCGCGAGCGCTACAAATCCCTCGAGAGCTGAACGCCATGGAAACCGAGCCACAACGACGACAGGCCGCGGCGGGCGGCGGGGTCCCGGGACCCCGGCCCATGGTGAGTGCCGCCGCCCCCGGTCCGGCACCCCAGAGCCCCCAAGACCCGTGCTTCGAGGTGGAGGGCCTGCACCTGCACTACGGCGCCGCCCGTGCCCTCAAGGACATCAACATGGGCATCCCCCGCCATCGGGTCACCGCCTTCATCGGCCCCAGCGGCTGCGGCAAGTCCACCCTCCTGCGCTGCTTCAACCGCATGAACGACCTGGTGGACGACGTGCGCATCGACGGCCGCATCCTGCTGGACGGCGAGGATATCCACGCCAAGGGGGTGTCGGTGGCGGAGTTGCGGCGCCGGGTGGGCATGGTGTTCCAGAAGCCCAACCCCTTTCCCAAGTCCGTCTACGAGAACGTGGCCTACGGCCTGCGCCTCCAGGGCATCAACCGCAAGGCGCTGCTGGACGAGACCGTGGAATGGGCCCTCGTCAGTGCCGGCCTGTGGGACGAGGTGGCCGACCGCCTGGACGCCAGCGCCCTGGGGCTGTCCGGGGGCCAGCAACAGCGCCTGGTGATCGCGCGGGCGGTGGCCATCCAGCCGGAGGTGATCCTGCTGGACGAGCCGGCCTCGGCCCTGGACCCCATCTCCACCCTGCGCATCGAGGAGCTCATCGACGAGCTCAAGGAACGTTTCACCATCGTCATCGTCACCCACAACATGCAGCAGGCGGCGCGGGTGTCCGACTACACCGCCTTCATGTACCTGGGGGAACTGGTGGAGTTCGGCGACACCACGGCCATATTCACCAATCCGGCGAAGAAGCAGACGGAGGATTACATCACCGGGCGCTACGGCTGATGGCCGGGCGCGCCCCGGGGCGGGCGACGCCGGCAACCACCGCGGGCTGCGGCCCCGGCCGGCACCTCATCCAGGGAGCATAGGGATCATGGGTATATTGGGCGACATCAATCACCACATCGTGCAGCGCTTCAACACCGAGCTGGAGGAGCTGCGCAACCACGTGCTGACCATGGGCGGGCTGGTGGAGCATCAGCTCGACGGTGCCCTCACCGCCCTCACCACGGGTGATGGCGAAGGGGGGGAGGCGGTGGCCCGGGACGACTATCGCATCAACGCCATGGAGGTGGCCATCGACGAGCGCTGCGCCCGTCTCATTGCCCTGCGCCAGCCGGCGGCCACCGACATGCGGCTGGTGCTCACGGTGAGCAAGACCATCGCCGACCTGGAGCGTATCGGCGACGAGGCCAAGCGGGTGGCGCTGATGGCGGTGCACATCACGGAGGATGGCGGGGACTTCGCCCAGCGGGAGGCCTCGCGTCTCGGCCTCATGGGGGTGTCGGTGAAGCGCCAGCTCCACGGTGCCCTGGATGCCCTGGCGCGCATGGACGCCGAGGCCGCCCTGGCGGTGATCCGCGACGACGGGGCCATCGACCGCGAACACGAAGAGGTGCAGCGCCGGGTGCTCGGCCAGATGGCGGCCGAGCCCGCCAATATCGACCGCCTGATGGGGATCTGCTGGGCGGCCCGGGCCCTGGAGCGCATCGGCGACCACGCCAAGAACATCGCCGAGTACGTGGTGTATCTGGTATACGGCAAGGACATCCGCCACACCCACCCGCCGGGAGCGGGCGGGCACGACCCGGGGGCGCTGGAGTACAAGGCCTGATACGGCCACCTGTACCTAATCGCCGGGATAAGGCTCTCACGGAGGCGTCACAGAAGCGCCGACATATACACGCTTCCCATGTAGTCCATGGGTGAGTCGGTCCCGGGACAGGGGCCGGTGGACCTTGGCCCCGGCGTGGCTGATTTAATCCAGGACGGATTAAAAAGCAGAATTTTCCTGATCCTTTCCGGGTCTCTGTGCCTCTGTGTCTCCGTGAGAGAACAATCAGCCCCCGGCCCGGCCCGGCCCGGCCGTGCCGAGGCGGCCAGCCCGGCATCGGGGCGGGGATCAGCGTTCCAGGTACTGGAGCTTGTTCTCCTTGCCTTCCCACTCCTCGGCATCGGGAGGTGGGTCCTTCTTCTCCGTGATGATGGGCCAATCCCGGGACAACTCGGCGTTGAGTTCGATGAACCCCACCTGATCGGGAGGGACATCGTCCTCCGACACGATGGCCCCGACGGGGCATTCGGGTTCGCACAGGGTGCAGTCGATGCATTCGTCTGGATCGATGACCAGGAAGTTGGCCCCTTCGTGGAAGCAGTCCACGGGGCACACCTCCACGCAATCCGTGTACTTGCAGCGGATGCAGTTGTCGAGCACGACGTAGGTCATAGGAAACTCCGGATCAGCGGTTGATGAAAGGGGACGGCAGGCGGGCCGCGTCGGCCGGGTGGGCCGCGGGTCGCCGGGAAGGGGGTGGATGGTCGCCCATGCCTATGTTCCCTCTTCCACGCCGTTGTAATTGATGGTGATCTCCTCGTCCGGCTCTATGGTACGCAGGGCGTACAGGTCGAAACCGTCGAACTCGGCCAGGGGGGCGTCGTCGTGGTTGAGGTAGCGCAGGAGATTGAAGCCCCGCCGCCCCACGGGCTCCTGCCCCTCCTCGAATACCCACAGCACATGGCTGCCGTTACGCTTGGCCGTGGGGCCCTGGTAGGTGCCGATGTAGTCGCCCTGGTGGATACGCCGGCGGGCGAACAGCCCCTTGCCATGAATGGGCGAGGGCGCCATGTAGACCAACGCCCTGAGCTCTCGATTGTCCATGGTTTTATCCTGGGTTCTGTCCTCGGTCACCTCGGGGCCATGGGGCCGTGGCCGCGGGCGGTCAAACCACCGATATAGTGCCTCACCCCACCGCGCCAGGCCACTCCAGGCCACGTCGGGCGCGGCGATTCTCCCACCTTCGGGCGGTATTTTCACCCGCCAATGCTGCGGTGTTTTCCCGGCCTGCCCGGGGGACCCACCGGCCGCCACGCCGCTACACCGCCTGCTCCACCCGCAGCTTGATGATGGAACGCTCCGTGGCCTGCTCCACGGTGATGCGGTAACCCCCTTCGGTGATGGATTCCCCTTCCCGCGGGATGCGTTTGAGGCGCGCCATCACCAGGCCCCCCAGGGTATGGGACTCGTTGGCGGGCAGGGAGATGCCGAGAACCTCGTTGACCTCGGGGATGGGCATGCGGGAATCCATGCGGTAGACGTCGTCGCCGATGGTCTCGAAGATGCGCTTCGGCTTCGGCAGGTACTCCTCGAAGTCGAGGCCCACGTCGATCTCCCCCACCACCTCCTCGAGGATGTCCTCGATGGTGATGATGCCCACCGCGGAGCCGAATTCGTCCACCACGATGGCCATATGGTCGTCGCGCTTGCGCAGTACCGGCAGCAGTTCGTCGATGGGCTGAAAGGGGGTGACGTAGTGGGCCGGACGGATGAGATCCGTCAGGGGCTTGTCCGACAGGTCGGGGTCCAGCAGGTCCCAGGTGGTGATGGTGACGATGCCGACGATGTTGCTGATGTTGCGCTTGAACACCGGCAGGCGGTTGAAGCCGCGCCGGCGCACCAGCCTGACGGCCTCCTTGGTGGTGCGGTCGCGGTTGATGGCGGTGATCTCGGCGATGGGCACCATGGCCTCGCCGACGGTGGTCTCGGAGAACCGGATCACACGCTTGATGCGCTGGCGGTCGAAGACATCCACGTTGGCGCCGCGTTCCGCCATCTCCACCACCATGCGGATCTGCTCCTTGGTCATGAACACGTTCTGCTCACTGCGCCCGCCGCCCACCACGCGGGCCACCAGCCGCGCGATGCGGGAGAAGGCGAAGATGACGGGATAGAAGAGGATGGAGAAGACCCGCAGGGGATAGATGATGATGGGGGCGAGGGCATCGGACTTCTGCTGGAACACGCTCTTCGGCACCACCTCCCCGAGCACCAGGAACACCGGCGTGTAGACCAGGAAGGCATAGAGGTCGCCGCGCTCGCCGAAGTGGCGGATCATCAGCATGGTGCCGAGGGTGGTAAGGATGATGGTGGAGATGTTGGTGCCCACCAGGGTGGTACCCAGCAGCAGGTCGGGGGTCTTGAACAGCTGCACCGCCATGCGGGCCCCCTTGTGGCCCTGGTTGGCGCGGTGGTGCAGCTTCAGCTTGTCGGCATTCACCAGGGCGATCTCGGAGCCCGAGAAGAAGCCCTTGATGAGCAACAGCGCCACCATGGCGAGGATGATCAGCAGCAGGTCCATGATTCTCTCCCGTGGGGATGTCTGTCGGCCGGCTTCATGATTGTTCCGCCTTTGCCTGGTCCGTCGCGCGCCGGGCAGGGGGTGTCCCCTGGGGCTCGTGTTCCGTCTCGTCCGCGGCGGCCGGGGCCTCCGCGTTCCAGGCCTGTTCCGGCACCTCGTGGTCGTCGGCGCCGAGGGCGGGGCTCTCGGGGGATGGCTCGCCGGCGCCCGGCTCCGGCGCCAGGGCCTCCTCGTCCGTCCAGTCGCCCCGCGCCACCCGCACCTTGGCGATGCGGTGGGAGTCCATCTCCAGCACCGTCAGGCGTATGCCCTCCACGTTCACCGTGTCGCCCACCCGCGGCAGGCGGTCCAGGTGGCGGAAGGCCACCCCGCCGATGGTGGTCATGCGCGGGTCCTCGATGCCGAAGTTGGTGAGGTTGTTGAAGTCGGTGAGCTTCATGTCGCCGTCCACCTCGTAGACGTTCTCATCCCGTTCCTGATAGTACTCCTGGCCGGTGACGTCGCCGGCGGTGTGGCCGAAGATGAAGTTGATGACATCCGCCATGGTGAGGAAACCGTCCACGCCGCCGAACTCGTTGAGCACCACCGCCGCGCGGGCGTTCTTTTCCTGGAAGAAGTCGAACATCTCGTCCACCTTCTTGGTCAGGGGCACCACCACCGGCGGGCGCACGATGTCGTCCACCGTGAGCCGGGACAGGTCGTCATGCTTGAAGGTGAGCCGCACCACGTCCTCGGCGTGGACGAAGCCGATGAGGTTGTCCCGGTGGGTGCGGAACACCGGCACCCGGGAGTGGCGGTAGCGCTTGAACTGCTCCACCAGTTCATCCACCGGCGCGTTGGCATCGAGGAAGCGGGTGCGGGTGCGTGGGGTCATGATCTCCACGATCTCGGTGTCACCGGCCTCCAGCAGGTTGTAGATGAGGGCCCGCTCGGTGGCGTTGAGGTCACCCTCCTTGGCCACCTCTTCCACCAGGCTGCGGAACTCGTCCAGCTGGAGGATGTTCTCCGCCGCCTTCTCCGCTCCGACGATATAGGTGGTGATGCGGTCCGCCACGCCGCGGATGAGCCAGCGCAGGGGGGATACCAGCCGCACCCACAGGTTCATGGGCACGGCCACCACGTTGGTGCTGATGCGCACGGGGTTGGATACGGCGATGGTCTTGGGAGTCACCTCGCCGAACAGCAGCAGCAGGGGCACCATCACCAGGGTGGCCACCACCCCCGCCCGCTCATCGCCGTAGAGGGTCACCAGGATCCCCGTCATGTTGGCGGTGGCGGCGATGTTCACCACCTCGTTGCCGGAGAGGATGGAGATGATGAGGCGCCGCGGCTGGTCCAGCAGGGCATGGAGGCTGTCGGCGTGGGGGTTGCGTTCCCGCCGCAGCTTCTGCATGTCCAGCCGCGACAGGGCGAACAGGGCCGTCTCCGACCCGGAGAAGAAGGCCGAGGCGATGAACAGCAGCAGCTGGAGGGCGAGGCGAACCATCATGGTCGGCTCCGTCAGCAGGGCGGGGTCGAAGGCGAGGTAGGCGAGCACCTGCTGCCAGTAGCCGGCGGTCTGTTGAGCGATGGACTCGAACATGGTGGGGTGGTTCTCTGTTGCCCTTTGGGGTTCCAGTTGCCTAAACGATGATGCCGATGGGGTCCATCCCGTCCGTAACCGCACCGCTGCCGACCGCCCCTCTCGGGGCGCGCCGGGGCAGCCCGCCATGGCGGCGCCTTGCCGATTCTAGCGGCCCCGGGGCGTGGCGTCGCCGGCGGGGTGACCGCGCCGGGTCGCCGGCACCGGCCGGGGTGCGAGCGGTGCCCCCCCCGAAGCTGATAAACTTAGGAGAAAGCTGAACAAAGCCTTCCCTGGCTTTGTTCAGCGACGGTTGCGCGGCACACCCCGCACAACCTCCCGCGCCATCAGTCGCTTACGCGACTGGCGCGGCGGCCCTCACCACGCGGTGCTGTCCTGCACCGCGGGCGAGCCCGGGGCAAGCCTTCCATGGCTTGCCCGTTCGCCGGGGACAACGTCCACCGGACCTTGTCCTGAGTCCGGCTCACCCTTGGGCCGCGCGGAAGCGCTGAATAAATCAGCACTTCCTTGGAGATGGCCCCGGGCGCCGACGGCCACTGTAACAGACCGCGCCGTGACCCGGGACGGCGACAGGCGCCCCTTTTCCCGGTGGTCCGGGGGATGTGCCGTGGGCCGTGGTGGCCCGGGAGCGGCGATGGCATGATGGCGGAGAAGAGCAGATGAATATAACGGCAGATGACGTGGAGAGCGGTGCGCTGAACGACGGCGCCCAGACATCGGTACAGGCCCCGCAGTCGCCCGGCTTCGACCTCGACGCGGCGGAACTCTACCTCAACCGCGAGCTCACCTGGCTGGCCTTCAATACGCGGGTGCTCCACGAGGCCGAGGACCCCCGCAACCCGCTGCTGGAGCGGGTCAAGTTCCTGGCCATCGTGTCGGGCAACCTCGATGAGTTCTTCATGAAGCGCATCGGCGGCCTGAAGCAGGTGGAGGCGGCGGGCCTCAAAGAGGTGAGCGTGGATGGCCGCACCCCCACCGAGCAGCTTGCCGCCTGCCAGGAGGTGATTCGGGAATTGATGGACCGCAAGGAGGCCGCCTTCGATGAGATGAAGGCCGAGCTGGCGGCCAACGGCATCCACCTCAACACCTACACCAGCCTCAGCGGCGTCCAGCAGGAGCGCTTGCGCCAGGACTACATCAACAACATCTTCCCCCTGGTGACGCCCCTGGCCATGGACCCCGGCCACCCCTTCCCGTTTATCTCCAACATGGCGCTGAACCTGCTGGTCACCCTGCGCTTCCCCGGCGAGGCCAGCCTGCGCATGGCCCGGGTCAAGGTGCCGGTGGGCAACGGCATCGCCCCGCGTTTCCTCAAGGTCGGGGAGGAGGAAACCTTCGTGACCCTGGACGACGTCATGGTCCACAACCTCGACCTGCTGTTTCCGGGCATGGATATCGAGTCCTGCGAGCTGTTCCGGGTGACCCGCAACGCCAACGTGGAGATGGATGAGGACGAGGCCGACGACCTGCTGGAGATGATCGAGACGGAGCTGCGGGAGCGCCATTTCGCCCCCACCGTGCGCCTCGAGGTGATGGAGGGCATGAATCCCGTACACCGCGGCATGCTGGCGGCGGAGCTCGGCCTCGATGAACATCGCGACGTCTTCGAGCTGTCGGGCATGATGGCCATGAAAGACCTCTTCGATCTGGTGGGGCTGGACCGCCCGGAGCTCAAGAACGGCCCTCACCATGCCATCGACACCCCGCGCCTCACCATGGGCCCCGCTAACATCTTCCACAACATCCGGGAAGGCGGCCCCATCCTGCTCCAGCACCCCTACGAGTCTTTCAGCACCTCGGTGGAACGCTTTCTGCGGGAGGCCAGCACGGACCCCAAGGTGCTGGCCATCAAGATGACCCTGTATCGCACCACGGCCCAGGGCCAGGTGATCCAGTCCCTGGTGAAGGCGGCCCTGAACGGCAAGCAGGTGGCGGTGCTGGTGGAACTGAAGGCGCGCTTCGACGAGGCCGCCAACATCAGCTGGGCCCGGCGCCTGGAGCAGGCCGGGGTCCATGTCACCTACGGCGTGGTGGGGCTGAAGACCCACAGCAAGGTGGTGCTGGTGGTGCGCAAGGACTACAACGGCCTGCGCCGCTATGCCCACATCGGCACCGGCAACTACCACGCCGGCACCGCCCGGCTCTACTCGGACTTGGGGTTGCTCACCGCCGACCAGGCCATCGGCGAGGACCTCACGGAGCTGTTCAATTATCTCACGGGCTACTCGCCGCCCCCCACCTACCGCAAGATCCTGGCGGCCCCCTACAAGCTCAAGCCCGCCCTGCTGGACAAGATCGAGCGGGAGATCGAGCACGCCAGGGCGGGCCGGGAGGCCCTCATCCAGTTCAAGATGAACGCCCTGGAGGACCCGGACATCACCCGGGCCCTCTACAAGGCCTCGCGGGCGGGGGTGCGGGTGGACCTCATCGTGCGGGATACCTGCCGCCTGCGCCCCGGCATCCCGGGGCTGTCGGACAACGTGCGGGTGGTGAGCATCGTGGGGCGCTTCCTGGAGCACACCCGCATCTTTTATTTCCGCAACAACGGCAACAAGGAGTTCTACATCGGTTCCGCCGACCTCATGCGCCGCAACCTGGAGAAGCGGGTGGAGGTGGTGACGCCCGTGGACGTGCCCGAGCTGCAGGAGGACCTGCGCCTCATCCTCGACACCCAGCTCTCCGACCAGCGCAGCGCCTGGGAGATGCGTTCCGATGGCAGCTACGTTCAGCGCATGCCCCCGGAGGGCAAGGACGAGCGGGGCAGCCAGGATATGCTCATCGAGATGGCCAACACCCGCATGGCGGCGGCGGCCAAGCACAAGCAGAACAAGGTGCGCCGCAAGCTGGTGAACCATTTCCGCAAGCGCCTGCGCAACCACAGCTAGTGTCCTGTCCCGCAAGAATCATTCGATTCTCGCTTGTTCGCAGCACGCCATGGGGCGTTATTCGTCGTCGCCATAGCGGTGCTATGCCTCCTCCTCTTGCCTTGCCTGGCGCACTG
>JAABTG010000039.1 GCA_011389995.1 Thiotrichales bacterium | reverse complement strand
TCCCAGGCGCAGTGAGGAGATGACCCGTGGTGATGGATGGTCGGAGACTTAAGAAAAGACTGATCTAATCCGTCCTGTGGGACCCGCGGATGGACGGCCATATGAATCAGGCTGGTGGTTTTGACAGGGCCCCCGGGGGATATGGACCAATGATCGCCAACCATGGCCGTGCTCCGCCAACCGTGCGTCGGCCCTCACGCGGCCAACGATGCTCGGCTCACGGCGGGGCGCCGGCGTCGTCACTGGCTGAGTCGATAGGGGTGCCGGCGGTGAGCCCGGGGGGCGGCTCGGCCACCACGGTCTCGCCGCCGGTGAGGCCCGACAGCACCACCACCCGCTCGGGGCCGAGGGCCTCGCCCAGGCGCACCGCGCGCAATTCGCTGACGCCGTCGGCGTTGACCAGGAACACCATGTCGAGGCCGTGGCGGCGCACCACTGCGGATTTCTGCACCACGGCATAGGGGCCGGCCACGTCGCGGCGCTGCTCGGGCACCCACAGCTCGGCGTACTGGCCGGGGGAGGCCCCGGTCTCTTCCAACAAGTCCGCCTCCACCGGCACCGTATGGCGGTTGGGATCGGCGCTGGGGAACACCCGACTCACTTCCACCCGTACCAACGGCCCGCCGCGGCGCAGGCGGGCGTGCAGGCGCTGCCCCTCGTCGATGCCCGTCACCAGTTCGGCGGGGACGTCGGCACGCACCTGCAGGCGGCTGGTGTCGGCGAACTCCACCATGGGCTCGCCGGGCTGCACGGGGTCGCCCTGTTCCACCCACTTGCGCAGCAGCACGCCGTCGAAGGGGGCGATGCTCTCGGCGTCACGCAGCTTGGCCGCCACCTCCTCCAGCTTGGAGTGAGCGGTCTGAATGGCACTGCGGGCCTGGGCTATGGCGGTCTGGCGACCGTGGACGTTGGACCAGCGGTTCATCTGGGGGTTCTGCATGCCCATCATGCCCTGCATCGGCTGGGTGAACATCTGGTCGAACATCCCCGGCAGGCCCATGCCCCCGGGCGTGCCCTGGGCCAGGTCCGAGGGCGAGGCCAGCTCGCGCCGGTACTGGACGCCGGCATTGGCCAGGGTCGCCCGGGCGTCCTCCAGCTGGGCCCGGGCGGCGCGCTGCTCCGCCAGCAGCTTGTCCTTGTCGAGGCTGACGATGGTCTCGCCCTCCTCGAAGCGGTCGCCCTCCTCGCCGGCGATCTCCACCACCCGCCCCGGCAGCTGGGCGGTGAGGGTGACCGCCTTGTGGGGGGCCACGGTGGCGCCGATGGGTACGGTGGCGCGATCGCCCCGCGGCGCCACCTTCACGGTCTCGAGTTCGGCGGCGCCGGCCGCCGCGGTGAGGCCGAGCAGGGTACCGGCCAGGATGATGCGCATAGGGCTCATGATTCCTCCCGGGAGGGGTTGCCGTCGCGGTCGTCGCCCCCTTGCCCCTTGTCACCCTGGCCGTCTGCGCCGGGGAAGAAGCGGGCCGCGGCGATGGAGCCCAGGGGCACCATCACCAGGGTCAGGGTGGTGGCCAGTACCGGCCCGAACAACAGCGAGATGGCCATGCCCCTGAAGATGGGGTCGGTGAGGATGGTGGCGGCGCCCACCATCAGGGTGAGGTCGGTGATGACGATGGGGCGCATGCGGATGCGCCCGGCCTCGATGACGGCGTCCTTCACGCTCTCGCCGCGGCCGATGGCATCCTCGGCGAAGTCCACCAGCAGGATGGAGTTGCGCACGATGATGCCGGCCAGGGCGATGAGGCCGATCATGGAGGTGGCCGTCATCTCCGCCCCCAGCAGCCAGTGGCCGGGCAGGATGCCGATGAGGGTCAGGGGGATGGGAGCCATGATGATGACGGCAGAGACGAAGCTGCCGAACTCCCATACGATAAGCATGAAGATCAGCATCAGCGCGGCCATGAAGGCGAGCCCCAGGTCGCGGAAGGTCTCGTAGGTCACGGTCCACTCGCCGGTCCACTCGAAGGCCGCGGACAGCGCCAGCGGCGGCGGTCCGGTGAAGTGGGCGTCGAGCGGCTCACCGCCGGGGGTGCGGTAGTCCGCGAGGCGCTCGTGGATCCCCAGCATGCCGTAGATGGGTGCCCCCAGGGGCCCTTCCATGCCGGCGGTGACATACTCGATGGGGCGCAGATCCTTGCGGTGGATCACCGGGTCGGCGGGCTCGCGCACGAACTCCCCCAGCTCGGACAGGGGCACCGAGGTGCCGTCACGGGCCGGTACCGGCAGGTCGCGCAGCCTTTCCAGGTGGGAGCGCACCGCCATGGGCAGCTCCACCACGATCCAGGTGGGTTCCAGGTAGGGGCCGTGCTTGAGGTCGCCGAGGCGGTAGCCCCCCATGGCCATCTTCAGGGACTCGTTGATGTCCTTCACCCGCACCCCGCTCCTCACCGCCTTCTCGCGGTCGACGTCGAAGCGCCACACCGCGTGGTCCGCCTGGAGGCGGTTGTCCACGTCCACCACGTGGGGCGTGGCCTCAAAGATGCCGGTGAGGTCCCGGGCCACCTGGCGGCGCACCTCCGCCGACGGCCCGTAGACCTCGGCCACCAGGGTCTGGAGCACCGGCGGCCCGGGCGGGCGCTCCACCACGGCGATGCGGGCACCGGCCTCGCGGGCGATGGGGGTGAGGCGCTCGCGGGCCACCATGGCCAGCTGGTGGCTGCTGCGCGCGCGCTCTTCCTTGTCCACCAGCCGTACCCGCAGGTCACCCTGCCATGGCGCGCTGCGCAGGTAGTAGTGGCGCACCATGCCGTTGAAGTCGTAGGGTGAGGCGGTGCCGGTGTAGCCCTGAACCGATCGCACCTCGGGCAGTTCACGCAGCTCCCCGGTCAGTTCGCGTATCAGGTTCTCGGTCTCCAGCAGCGGGCTGCCCTCGGGCAGGTTCACCACCACCTGGAAGGTGGGCTTGTTGTCGTAGGGCAGCATCTTCACCGGCACCGCCTTGAAGAGCAGCAGGGCCACACTCGCCGCCAGGGCCACCAGGGTGATGGCGACCAGGGCCCAGATCCGCCGGCGCTTCGCCAGCAGACCGTGCATCATGGGCACGTAGAAGCGGCCCACCCCCGCCTGGATGTGGCGTTCGCGCTCGGCGCTCTTTTCCAGGGCCGCCATCCGCGGGCGCAGGCGCCGCGACAGCCACGGTGTGAACACGAAAGCGGCCCCCAGGGAGATGAGCATGGCCACCGAGCCCAACACCGGGATGGGCTCCATGTAGGGGCCCATCATGCCGGTGACGAAGCCCATGGGGAGCAGCGCCGCCAGCACCGTGAGGGTGGCGATGATGGTGGGATTCCCCACCTCACGTACGGCGTCCACCGCCGTGAGTGCATCGGTCTCGCCATGGGCCAGCCAGCGCCGGAAGATGTTCTCCACCACCACCGTGGCGTCGTCCACCAGGATGCCGATGGCGAAGATGAGGGCGAACAGCGACACCCGGTTGATGCTGTAGCCCATGGCCCAGGCCCCGGTGACGGTGAGCAGGATGACGATGGGGATCACCACCACCACCACCGCCGCGGCGCGCCATCCCAGGGCGATCCAGGACAGAATGCTCACCGCCACCGCCGCCAGCAACAGGGAGCCCAACAGGTCGTTGACCTTGTCGTTGGCGGTTTCGCCGTAGTTGCGGGTCACGGCGACGTGAACATTGGTGGGTACCATCACCGGCTTGAGGGCCTCCAGACGCTCCAGCAGGGCGTTGGCCACGGTGACGCCGTTGGCGCCGTGCTTCTTGGCCAGGGCCACGGTCACCGCCGGCGCGCCATCGGCGCCCTCGGGCAGGTCGGCGGCAGGGCCGGAGAAGAAGGACACCCGGCGCGTCAGTTCCTCCGGGGCCAGGGTGACGTCCGCCACGTCGCGCAGGTACACGGGCTTGCCGCCGCGGGCGCCCACCACCAGGCCGGCCACGTCCCGCGGAGTGCGCAGGAAATCACCACTGTAGACCCGGTAGTGGGTGTTGCCGCCCTCGATGCGGCCCACGTCCACCTCTAGATTGGCGGCCCGTACCACCCGCGCCAGGCGTTCCAGGGTGACGCCGTGGGCCGCCAGCTGCTCGGGCCTGACCTCGATGCGCAGCTGCTCCGGGTGGCCGCCCACCACGAAGCCCTCGCCGGTGTTATCCACCTCCTTGAGGCGCTGGAGCAGGGCATGGCCGACGTTGCGCAGCACGTGGTCGTCCACCGCGTTGGACCACAGGGTCAGGGTGATTATGGGCACATTGTCGATGCCCTTGGGCTTCACCAGGGGCTCGATGCCGCCGGGCGGCATCTGGTCGAGGTTGGACTGGATCTTCTCGTGCACCTTCACCACCGACGGCCCCATGGCCTCGCCCACCTCGAAGCGCACCGTCACCAGGCCCTCGCCGTGGCGGGTCATGGAGTAGACGTGCTTGACCTCGGGGATCTCCGACAACATGCGCTCCAGGGGACTCACCGCCAGGCGCGCCACCTGTTCGGCGGGTACCCCGGGGTACTTCAGGAATACGTCCACCATGGGCACGGCGATATCGGGGTCCTCCTGGCGCGGGGTCACCAGCAGGCCGATGATGCCCACCACGAGGGCGGCGAGGATGAACAGCGGCGTCAGCGGCGAGTCGATGAACACCTGCGCCAGATTACCGGCGATGCCGAGGCCGCCGTGGCTCGCGGCCTCGGAGGTAGGCCGTCTCGACCCCCGGGAGGGCCCGTTGTTGCCCCGACTCTTCTCGTGCTCCCCCATGGGCTACCGGTGGCGGCCGCCGGTCTGGACGGCGCGCCGGTGGTGGCCGGGATGGCGGGCGATACGGGTCATGGACACTCCTCCCGGATGGAGACGAAGGACGGGGGCATTGTCGACTCGTATATGCAAGACATGTACCCACTGTTCGGGGCGCCATGCTTTGACAACCCTCTGGCGGGCCCTTAACTTGAAGACGTGCCCCAGGCAATCTCTTTCCCTCTTCCGCCGGGGGAGGGAACGTTTCGCTCCCCTGCAAGAGAGGACTCCATCGTGCCGACCATGAGTGAGCTCGCCGCCGCCCGCGACACCCTGACCATCCTGTTCAAAGAGCTCGGGCTGGCCGGCCACCGCTTCGAGATCAGCCCCGCCCATGGGGGTCATTGGGACGTGGACGTGGAGTGCAGCGCACCCGATGGCTGGCTCAAGGTGGAACTGCAGGTGCCGCGCGCCGATCTCGTGGACGCGCCGTATGATGCCGACGCCAAGTCCCGGGTCACGAAACTCCTGGCCGCGCGCCTGGCCGGTTGTCGCGGCGCGACTTGAGCCCGGCGGCAGCGCCCGCGACTCAGGTGCGGCGCTAGAGGCGCTTGGCCACCTCGTCCACCAATAGCAGGGTCACGGCAACGGCCAGCAGGACACCCCCAAGAGGCCGATCCCCTGGGAGCGCCCTCCCCAATGATGCCCGGCGCGCGGGCAATGCCAGCCCGCTGGCGGGGTGGTCGCCGGTGATCATGGGCACCGCCACCGCCACCGCCACCGCCACCGCGGCCGAGGGGCAGCGGTCCATGGCCTCCCGGACTCGTGGGCGGACGGAGTCGATGAGGGCGGCCAGGCCGAGGAATCCCAGGTCCTGGAGGACATCGACATCCAACTCATGGTCGGCGCCACCCCGACCCGGCCGCGGGCCACCGCCAGCATCCGGTAGCCCTCCTCGGCCTCGGTGTCATGACTGCCCGTCCGTTTCGGCCTCCGGTACCGTGAGCATGAGCAGGAGGCCCAGAATGAAGAACACGACGATGACGCTCATGCCCACCCGCTGGCTGCCCGCCAGCCAGGTGACCCAACCCACCAGCAGCGGGCCGGCGAAGGCCGTGGCCTTGCCGGACAGGGCGAACAGCCCGAACAACTCGGCGCGCAGGGCCGGCGGCGCCACGCGCGCCAGATAGGAGCGGGCGGCGGCCTGGGCCGGCCCGATGAATACGCCGAGCAGGCTGCCCAGGACCCAGAAGGCCATAGGCTGCTCTACCAGCAGCACCAGGGTGCCGAACACGATGAGGCCGCTCAGGGCGAGCAGCAGAATGGTACGCGGGCCGAGAAGGTCGTCCAGCCAGGCGAACAGGATGGCGCCGAAGGCGGCGGCGACGTTGAGCAGGATGCCGAACAGCAGCACCTGCTGCTCCGACATCTCGAAGGTGCCGGCGGCATAGACTCCGCCGAAGGCGAACAGGGTGGCCAGGCCGTCCACGAACAGCATGCGGGCGGCCAGGAAACGCACGATGACGGCATAGCGCCGCACCTCGCGCAGGGTATCCCTGAGCTGGCCGAGGCCGTCCCGTACCGCCCGCCCCAAGGGCTTGCGCTTTTCCGCCCGGTCCATGGGCACCATCAGCAGGGGCAGGGCGAACACCCCCAGCCAGGCCGCCGCCAGCAGGAAGGTGGCCCGCACGTGCTCGGCCTCGTCCCGGGGCAGGGGCAGCCAGGCGTCGTCGCGCACGAAGCCGAACAGGGCCAGGGCCAGGCACGCCAGTCCGCCCACGTAGCCCAGCCCCCAGCCCCAGCCCGACCAGCGGCCGATGCGGTGGGCGGGGGCCAGGGCCGGCAGCAGGGCGTTGTACAGGATCCCCGCCGATTCGGTGGCGAGGGTGGCGATACCGATGAGCACCAGGGCCAGGGGCACGTAGGCGGGATCCGGCCTGACCATCCACAGCAGGGCGATGGCTACCACGGAGACGCCGGTGAAGGTGACGAGCAGCGCCCGCCGCGGCCCACCCTGGTCGGCGGCGGCACCGAGCACCGGTCCGCCTAACGCCACCATCAGCCCCGCCGCGGCGATGGCGTTGCCCCACAGGGTGGTGCCCTGGGTGGGGTCGGCGGCCACCTGGCGGGTGAAATAGGCGGCGAAGACAAAGGTCTGAATGAGGGTGGCGTAGGCGTTGTGGGCCCAGTCGTAGAAGGCCCACGCCAGCAGCACCCGCAGGCGTCCACGCTGGTTATCGGGTATGGCCATGGCGGCCCGTGCCGGTAATGGTCAGCGGCGGAGGGTGGGCCAGGCCACCCACAGGAAGAACCTGCTCCTTCGTGGTGGATTCCCCGGGACGAGGTTTGAACGCCTCTACAGCAATCGGGATGCCAGCTGGAGATTCCGTATCAGGAAAGGGAAGCCGGTAGAGACGGCAGACAGAAAGGGGCATTAGAACCGGGCAATGGTTGTTATGCCCAAAACGAATCCGATGGATCGTCCGGGGCCGGAGCCCGTCGGCCAAGGCTGGCCGTGCCGCCGGGTGCCGGGTCGGACGGGAGCGTGCCGGCGTGGGCTGAGATGGATCTCATGGTCGGTGGCTCCCACAGACGGGGCGCATAGGGAGACTCAGCGTTTCAGATCGGCCTTCTTCTCCTCGAACTCCTCGCGGTCGATGTCACCGCGGGCGTAACGTTCCTCGAGGATCTCCAGGGCGCTGCGCTGGGGCTGGGCGGGCGGTGCCGAGGCATCGCGGCGTGCGCCGCCGCCTGCCACCGCCACCACGGCCCACACCACGAGGGCGATGATCAACAACCACAGGAGCCACATGAAGCCCCCGCCGAAAAAATGTCCGTCATACATGTGGTCCACCTTTTTAATTGCCTCCCAAGTGGGGAATGGGGCGCGTCATAGAGGACCGTCCCCTGACCTGCCTGTCAGTGTCACTTTCTGCCTTCGTGCAAGGGGTTAGGTCCACGCCGCTGGTGCCAGGTGGGCTGGCGGTCCTGGTAGAAAGGCCCCCGATATTGCTGCCACATGGGTGGGCCGTCCCGGTAGTTGCCGCGGGACATCTCGTTACGACGCTGTTGCCACAACGGCGGACCCGGCTGGAACTGCGGGTGATGCCGGTAGTGGCGGTGGTTTTCTTTCCGGGGTGCGGTATTGAAGGGGGCATCCTGGCCTGACCGCGACCCGTGGCGACGGTGTTCCCCGGCAGAGCGGTCCTGCCGGCTCCCATGATGCCGGTCATCAGTCCTGGGTCCATCGTGGCGCGGTGCGTGGTGACGGCCGTCGCGGGACGTATCGAACTGGACCACCTTGAATTGGGCCGTGGCGAAGGGAGCGGAGCAGACCAGCGCCACGGTAACGAATAGCAGTATCAGTCTCATGGGACCTCCATCTGTGGGGTCAGGCTTGCGTTTTTGCGTTACAGCAAAACACACCGAGTTCCGTGGTTGGACAACAACGCAACAACGCAAGCCTGACCCCAAAAGGGTGTCAGGCACCTTTTCCGGAAAAGAAAAGGTGCCTGACACCCTAATTGCAGACTACTGGGAGTAACCGGGACCCATCATATGGCCCCGGCCGCCGCTCATGGGCCCACGCCGCTGCTGGCCCATGGCCGGGCCATGCATGCCGCTCATGTCGCCGTGGCGACCCTGACCCATGGGGTAACCCCCCCTGTTGCCCTGGTACGGCATCTGGCCGCGTTGTTGCTGCCAGGGGGGTGGCCCGCCGCGGCCCTGCATCATCTGGTCGCGGCGCTGCATCATCTGCTCATGGCGTTGCTGCCAGTTCGGCGGCTGGCCCGTGGCACCGCGGAAGGTCGATGGGCCACCCCACTGTTGTGGGCCGTTCGACTGACCCTGCCTGGAGCCCGGCTGGCCGCCCATCATGCCGCGGCGGTGGTCGCCGCCGGGGCCCATCATGGGGCCCATGCCCTGGCCCATCATGGGGCCACCGTAGCCCGGGCCCTGGCCCTGGCCGGGCTGGGCGAGGGTCAGCTGGGTGGTGAAGAGAAGCGCCGCGGCGCCGAGTAAGGGAATCAGTCTCATGAGTCTTCTCCTGGTTGTGATGATAATCAACGCCTGTGGCCCGGCGTGTTCCGGGTACTGAGATGCGGCTGCGTATAAACGCCCGTGCCGCAAGGCAAGCGTAATTATCGTGGTGCATGTACCATGCCAGCCGTTGTTGGTCGGGGGCGGCGCTTCCAGGATGGAAACGCCGCCCCGTTGCCGCTCACCACTGCGGGCACGTGGCCACCGTGAGGTTGCCGGCACGCGCCTGCTGGGCCGGCGTGAGCACCGCGTAGAGGTCGCGGGTCGCCGTGTCCAGCTTGCGCATCTGCTCCAGGCCCTCCTCGTGGAAGGTGGCCCGCGGGTCCGCTCCGGCGGTGGCGTCGTAGCGGGCCTGGTGGTGGGCGCCCATCAGGTCGCGGCCGTCGTTGACGGCATCGACGTAGGCGTTCCACGCGGGCTCCTGGCCGGCGGTGATGGCGAGGTCGGTCTTGATCTGCCCGAGCCTGGCCGTATCGAAGGCCAGCGGACCACCGCGGTGTATGCCACCGCCGTAGCCGCCGTGCATGGCGCCGTGACCGCCCATCATGCCGTGGTGACCATTCCAACCGTAACCCGGGCCGAAGCCGGCGCCGGCGAAGACGCCGCTGGTGGCGCCGATGGCCAGTGCGGAGGCGGCTGCGATGGCGAGGATGCCTTTGGTCGTCTGTTTCATGACTGTCTCCTTTGCGAGTGTTGCCTGGTTTACCTTGTGAAGCCTTGCGGCTTGAGTGTCATTAGACGCCCCATTGGTAAGCGGCCCATGTCAGCCAATGGGCTTTTTGTAAGCCCATGTAACCGTCCCGGCCGGGATTACAACCTGTTACCCGTTTTCTTCCCGCGGGTGCCGGAAGCCGCGTAGAGTTAAGGAAGCGCTGAGCAATTCAGCGCTTCCCGTGCGGTCCAGGGATGGACCGCCGCATCGATCGCGTAAGCGGTTGGAGTGCGGCAGCCCGCCCCGGCGTGTACCGGGGAGGGCGTCGCGGTCTTGATCCAGGACGAATCAAGAACGCGTTTCCGGAGGCACCATGAGTACTGCTCCCGATCACATCCTGGTGGTGGATGACGACCCCGAGATCCGCCGGCTCCTGTCCACTTACCTGGAGAAGAACGGCCTGCGGGTCACCACCGCGGCGGACGGGCCCGCCATGTGGCGGGCCCTCGAAGGTTCACGGGTGGACCTCATCGTGCTGGACCTGATGCTGCCGGGCGCCGACGGTCTGGAGCTGTGCCGCACGCTGCGGGCCCGTTCCCGTATCCCCGTGATCATGCTCACCGCCCGTGGTGACGAGATGGATCGCATCCTGGGCCTGGAGATGGGTGCCGACGACTACCTGCCCAAGCCCTTCAGCGCGCGCGAGCTGCTGGCCCGTATCAAGGTGGTGTTGCGGCGGGCGCGGGACGTGCCCGCGGGCCCCCTGGACGAGGGCCCCGCCACCCTGGCCTTCGCCGGCTGGACCCTCGACACTCGCGCCAGGGAACTGTGCTCCCCCGACGGTGTAATGGTTGCCCTGAGCCATGCCGAGTACCGTCTGCTGCACGTGCTGGTGACCCATCCCAACCGGGCGCTCTCCCGCGACCAGCTGCTGGACCTCACCCAGGGACGCGAGGCGATGCCCTTCGATCGCAGCATCGACGTGCTCATCGGCCGGCTGCGGCGGCGCCTGGGGGACGACGCGCGGGAGCCGTCGCTGATCAAGACGGTGCGGGGCCAGGGCTACATGCTGGCGGCGAAGGTCGAGGCGCGGGCCTGAAGGGGGATGACGATGCGCCTCCTACCCCGTTCCCTTTCCGGCCGCCTCGGCCTGGTGCTGCTGACCGTGCTGGTGGCGGCCCAGTTGCTGTCCGCGTGGATCATGTTGCGGGATCGCGGCCAGGCCATGTACGAGACGGTGCAAAGCGATATGGTGGCGCGTACCGCCGGCATCGTGCGCCTGCTGGATGCGCTCCCGGCGGCCGAGCGCCGCAGTCTGGTGCCGCTGCTCAACACGCCGGAGACGCGGGTCGCCCTGGCCGCCGATGCCCTCGCCATGGAAGGCGGCGGTGAACCTGCCGCCGATGCCACCGGCCGCGTGGCCGCCGCCCTGCGTCAGCGCCTGGGGCCGGGCCGCGAGGTGCGCGTCTCCCTGCGGGACGAATCCGCCCTGCCGTCCGGACCGCCCCCGGGCATGGCGGCCATGCACCGGCGCCACATGGAGCAGATGGGGGGCATGGCGGGTCCCTGGGCCTACCTCCACGGCGTGCAGGCCCTGGCCCGCGGCTATTTCATCCAGGTGCGCCTGGCGGACGGCACCTGGGTGCGCTTCGAGCGCCGCATTCCCGAGGGGCTTTTCGACCGCCCCACCCGCCTGCTCCTGACCCTGGCGGTATTGCTGGCCAGCGTGGTGCTGCTGTCCCTGCTGGCGGTGCGCTGGGTGGTGCGCCCCCTGCACCGGCTGCGCGGCGCGGCGGAGGCCCTCGGGCGCGACATCAACCGTCCGCCCCTGGCAGAGGCGGGACCCCTGGAGGTGGCCGAGACGGCGCGGGCCTTCAACACCATGCAGCGGCGGATCCGCAGCTTCGTCGAGGACCGCGCGCGCATCCTCGCCGCCGTCTCCCACGACCTCAAGACGCCCCTGACGCGGTTGCGCCTGCGTGCCGAGCTGCTGGACGACGAGGCCCTGCGGGACAAGGTGCTCGAAGACCTCGCGGACATGGAGACCATGGTGGCCGCCACCCTGGACTTCATGCGCGGGGTCGAGGCCGGCGAGGAATCCCGCCGGGTGGACCTCATGGCCCTGCTGGAGACGGTGGCGGAGAACGCCCGCGAGGCCGGCGGGCGGGTGAGCCTCGCGGGCGCCGTGGGGGCGCCCGTGGTGGCCCGGCCCACGGCACTGAAGCGCTGCCTGGTCAACCTGGTGGACAACGCCGTGCGCTATGGCGGCGGCGCCGAGATCACGGCCGGTGAGATACCGGGGGCGGTGCGGGTGGTGGTGGCCGATGACGGCCCGGGGATCCCGGAGGCGCTGCTGGAGCAAGCCTTCGAGCCCTTCTACCGCATCGACGGGTCCCGCGCCCGCCACACCGGCGGCACCGGCCTCGGCCTCGGCATCGCCCGCAACATCGCCCGGGCCCATGGCGGGGAACTGACCGTGCGCAACCGCGATGGCGGCGGGCTCGAGGCCGAGCTGGTGCTGCCGCGCTGAGGGTGGCCCGGGACGGGGGACTTTCAGCCGCGGCTGCCGTCAATTTTGCCACGGCGCAATCTCTTCACGAGGGCGACAAGCAGTGGGATCAGGAGGCCGAGGCCCAGAAGCTGCACCGCAAGGACGACGTCGTCGTCATCGCCGGCCGCCAGTTCGGAGCCGAAGTGAGCCAGCAGAAAACTGGCGGGGAGGATTCCGGCCAGGGTCGCCAGGGCGAAACGCCAGAAGGCCAGCGGGGTGACGCCCGCCGCATAGCTCACCGCGTCGAAGGAGATGAAAGGCATCAGGCGGGTGAGAAAGATGATGGCCATCAGCATGCCCTGGGAGCCCTGCAATCGCCTCAGGGTGGCGGGGTTTACCCAGCGTTCCACTGCAGTCCTACCGGCCGTACGGGCGATGAAGAAGGCGATGATGGCGCCCAGTTCGGCGCCCGTCAGCACATAAAGCGTGCCGAAGGTATGGCCATAGACGGTACCGGCGGCCAGGGCGATGGGCGCACTCGGCACGGGACTGAGGACAATGGCCGCGCACATCAGGCCGACGATGGCCACCGGCCCCAGCCAGCCGCTGGCGGCAATGGCGTCCTGCAGCAACCGGGGATCTCGCAGCGTCGCCAGGGCGCCGCTGCCATCCAGTATCAGGTAGGCCGCGGCGAGGGCGAGGACCACCATCAAGGGAATCAGGAGGGCTCGGATCAAGGCCGTTGTCTCGTATTGATGGCATGTAGATTTGCTTGGGTGGTGGTCTTCCCCACAGGTATTCATGCCCGCCGCCAATGCCCCGCCCGAGGCCCTGCGCCGGGGCATGGTTTGTCTGGCGCAGGATAATGGAGTCGCTGGTCCCGAGGTGGTAACCCGACAGCACCGCTCCCTGGCGCCAATGGGGGAATATGGCGATGAATACCACTACCGTCAGCATCGCCACGGCCAGGCCGGGGTTTGCGGGCCCTCCTCTTTCGGCGTGCCCGGTGTCAGCGGTTGCCGGGGACGGCCACCCAGAACGGCTTGGCACCGGTCGCCATGCGCCGCACCACCTTGTGGGTGGTGGTATCCACCACGGCGATGACGTCCTCGCCGCTCACCGCCACGTAGAGGTGCTCGCCCCGCGCGTCGGCCCGCAGGCCGTGGGGTCCGGAGCCCACCTCCACCTGGCCTGTGCGCTCACCCTTGGCCGGGTCGACCACGTTCACCACCGTGCCGGCGATGCCGCTGACGAAGACCTGGCTGCCATCCGGCAGGACGTCGACGCCGTAGTGGGGCGGGCTCAGGGGCACGCGCGCCCGCACCGCGCCGGACGCGATGTCCACCACGTCGAGCATCTGGCTGGCGATGCCCGCGACGTACAGGGTTTTATCGTCGGCGCTGATGTCCACGTTGTGGGGTGCGCCTTCAACGGTGATCTCGCGGGTCTTCTCCATCGTCTCCACATCGATCACCGCGATGCCGTCGCCGCCCTGGAGGGCCACGTAGGCCGTCTTCCCGTCGCTGGAGAAGGCGGTGTTGTGGGGCATCTCACCCACCGGCAGGGTCTTCACCACCGTCAGGCTCTCCATGTCTATGAAGCTCAGGGTCCCGCCGCCTTCGTCGGCGGCGATGGCGATGCCGCCGTCCGGAGCAATCTTGATTCCCTTGGGTGTCTTGCCCACCGGGATTCGTTTGAGCATCTCGCCGCTGTAGGCGTCGTAGGCGTAGATGCGGTCCTCACCGCTACTGGTGGCCAGCACCCGTTTGCCGTCCGGGCTGACCGTGATGTAGGTCATCGCCTTGCCGGCGTCCCATCGGGCGCCGTCCGGCAGGCGTACGATGGCGTTCTCGCCCTGCAGGGTAACGAAGAAAGGGTCATGTGCCCCGGTGGCTTGACCGGCGCTCACGAGGACGGGTGGGAAGAGGGAGATCAGCAGAAAGCCAACCAAGAATTGCAATGGATGAATACGCATGGCAGATCCTCATCGGTGGCAGGGGCTCGACAGAGCGAAGGATTGGCGGCGGCGGACAAGGCCATAGGTCTGCCTTGCCACCGCCGCGGCAGAAGGCGTTAGCGGAGCATCAGGCGCTCCAGCATGGCCTCCATCTTGATCATGCGGACCTCCAGGAGATCGATGCGGTTCATGAGCTTGCGATGCTTCTTGTGCATGCCGCCCTGCATGCCCTTGCCCATCATGCCGCCGCCCTGGCCGCCGTCCATGCCTTTGCCCATCATGCCCATGCCGCCCTGGCCGCCGTGCATGCCTTTACCCATCATGCCGCCGCCCTGGCCGCCTTTCATGCCCTTGCCCATCATGCCCATGCCGCCTTGGCCGCCTTGCATGCCTTTGCCCATCATGCCCATGCCATCGCCGCGGCCCATCATCTGCCCGGAAGAGTCGCCGTCCTGGGTCGTGCGCCCTTCCGTCCCGTGGCCTTCATCGGTGGACCTGGTCGACGCCGCGCTCGCCTCGGCCTCCTTCGGATGGTGTTCCTCCTCGGCCATCACCGGTGGCAGGGTGAGCATGAGGGCGGACAGGGTCAGTATCAGTGTCTTTTTCATATGCATGTCATCTCTCCTCGTCGTGCATTGATCAAGCCGCCGGAAGCGGCGGCGGTTGAGATACCCCCGGGGATGGTGCCCCTCGGAGGCCGTGGCGGGCTTTGTGTCCAGCACCACGCCCAGACGTTGCGGCATGCAACGGGGTGGCCCAGGGCCCTGCCCTGGAGTTGCGAAGGGGAAGACGCATAGGTTCCCCATCGAATTCCCTCGGAAAAGGCATATTTCATGCCAGTCCCGGAAGCTCTCTAAGCCCCTTCAGCGTCGCGCATATACCTTCAGCTTACCGTCACGCCCCAGGGCGTAGACGTTGTAGGCCTCCTGGCGCGGGCCCTCCATGCCCGGCGAACCCATGGGCATGCCGGGCACCGCCAGGCCATGGATGTCCGGCCGCGCCGCCAGCATGCTGCGGATGACGTCGGCGGGCACGTGGCCCTCCACCACGTAGCCATCCACATACGCCGTGTGGCAGGACTGCAGGCGGCGCGGGATCCCGGCCTCGGCCTTGATGGGCTCAAGGTCCTGGACGTCGCGGGCGTCGACGGCGAAACCGTTGGCCTCCAGGTGCTCCACCCACTTGCTGCAACAGCCGCAGGTGGGGCTCTTGTAGACCACCACCTCGGCGGCGGTGGTGTGGCGGGAGGTGAGGGCGAGGCCGGCGGCCACGGCGGCCAGGGCCAGCAGGCCCGATGCCAGCAGGGTTCGGGACAGGGCCCGGGGTGAATGCTTCTTGGTCATGATGATCTCCTTGGCATTGCGCGGCTCAGTCGGCCGGGGTGAGGGATTTGCTGGAGCGCCGGCTGATCTCCACCCAGCGGTCGTAGGTCTCGTCGCTCCAGCGGGACTGCACCCAGGCCAGGATGGCGTCGATGTCGCCGGCGCTCAGTTGGTCGGCGAAGCCCGGCATGACGCCGCCCAGGCGCTCGCCCCCCAGCCGGACCGTGCGCTGGAGGATGAACAGGGGGTGGTGCCAGGTGTGGGCGCTGCCGTCCAGGGGCGGCGGGGGGTACTTGCCGTCCGGGCCCGGCGTGCGCCAGTCCGGGGTGCCCGAGGCGTCGGGCCGGTGGCAGGAGGCGCAGTGTTGCTGATACAGGGGGCCGCCGCGGGCCACCTGCTCCGGGGTGTACCAGCGCTCGGCCGCCAGGGCCGGCGCGGCGCCGGCGACGGCCAGGGCCGCCGCCAGGGTCAAGGGTGCTGCGTGTGTCATGGCATGTCTCCTCAGAACCAGGCCCGGAAGCCCACCACCACCTGAACATCGTCCGGGTCCTCGCCGTGGTCGCGGGCGAAGTCGGCGGTGTCACCGAACTTCTTCTTCCAGTTGATGCCGACGTAGGGCGCGAACTCGCGCACTATCTCGTAGCGCAGGCGCAGGCCGAGCTCCAGGTCGGATACGCCGGCACCGACGCCCGTGGCCCGGTCGTCCCTGCTGTGGAGGTTCACCTCCAGCTCTGGCGACAGCACCAGCTTCTGGGTGAACAGCCACTCGTACTCCGCCCCCAGGCGGGCCGCCACCTGGCCGTTGCCGCCCACGAAGGCGGCGGCGTCCACCTCGAACCAGTAGGGGGCCAGGCCTTTGACGCCCACCGCCAGCCAGTCCCGCTCGGGCTTGGGCAGGGCATCGTGGCGCCAGCCCATCTGGAGGTCCCAGTAGGGGGCGATGGCGCGGCTGTAGAGGGCCTGGACCTCGGCCTCCTCGGTCTCGCCGTCCACCCGTTCCACCTCGGTCTTGAACCACAGCTTGTGGAGGTCGCGCCCGATCCACACATCGGCCTCCAGCATCAGGGGGTCGTCGCCGGCGGTGTGCTGTCTTTCGAAACGGTCGATCATCACCTTGGCCAGCACGGGGTCGTCGCCGCCGGCGGCCGGGGCGTTGGTGGCCAGGAAGAGGGTGCTCAGAGCAATAAGGGTCTTTTTCATATCCATTCTCCTCAGCTCACCACCACTTTCCGGAACATCCCCGGCATGTGGTAGAGCAGGTGGCAGTGGTAGGCCCAGCCGCCCATGGCGTCGGCGGTGACGAGGTAGCTGATGCGCGCGCCGGGCTGGACGATGACGGTGTGCTTGCGCGGGATGCGCCGCGGGTCCCCCGTCTCCAGGTCGCTCCACATGCCATGGAGGTGGATGGGGTGGTTCATCATGGTGTCGTTGATGAGGTTGATGCGCACCCGCTCGCCGAATTTCAGGGGCAGGGGGTCGGCGTCGGCGAAGTTGATGCCGTTCATGGACCACATGTAGCGGCTCATGTTGCCCGTGAGGTGGAGGTCGATCTCCCGCCCCGGCTCCCGCGGATCGGGGGTGGGGTAGAGGTTGAAGAGGTCGGCGTAGGTGAGCACCCGGCGGCCGTTGTTGCGCAGGCCCACGCCGGAGTCGTCGAGGCGGTACCGGGGGGCGTCGGCCCGCATGTCCACGTGGGGGCCGTACTCGGTATCGCGGTGGACGATGGGGCGGCTGCTGCCGTAGCCGGCGTGGCCCGAGCCGATGGCAGGCTTGCTACCCATGGCGTCGCTGGATTGGTCCATGGCGCCCATGTCGTGGCCGGAATGGCCTTTCCCCTCCCCGGCCCTCCCCGCAAGCGGGGAGGGGGAACGTTCCATGGCGGCCATATCGTGGCCGGCGTGGGTGTTCCCCTCTCCGGCCCGCTTCGCAGGCGGGGAGGGGGAATGGTCCATGGCGGCCATATCGTGGCCGGCGTGGGTGTTCCCCTCCCCGGCCCTATTCGCAGGCGGGGAGGGGGAATGGTCCATGGGCCCCATGTCGTGGCCCGAGTGGTCCATGGCGCCCATATCCATGCCCATGTCGCCGTGGCTCAGGATGGGGGCGGGGTCCATGGCCGGCACCTCCCCCGTGAGGGCGAGGTCCGGGGTGAGGGTGCCGCGGGCGTAGCCGGAACGGTCGATGGCCTGAGCGAAGACGGTATAGGGGCGGTCGTCCTTTGGCCTGACGATGACGTCGTAGGTCTCCGCCACGCCGAGACGCAGCTCATCCACGGTGACGGGCTCGATGTTCTGGCCGTCGGCGGCCACCACCGTCATGTCGAGGCCGGGGATGCGCAGGTCGAAGAAGGTCATGGCCGCGGCGTTGATGAGGCGCAGGCGCACCCGTTCGCCCCGCCGGAACAGCCCCTTCCAGCCCTCGGCCGGGGGCACACCGTTCATGAGGAAGGTGTAGGTGTAGCCGGTGACGTCGGAGATGTCGCGGTCGGACATGCGCATGGTGTCCCACATCGCACGCTCGGCGCGGTAGCCGTCCCAGCCCTTGTTACGAATCTCCGCCAGGGCGTCGAAGATGGTGCGCTCCCGGAAGTTGTAGTAGTGGGAGAGCTTCTTCAGGGTGGCGTAGATGTGGTTAGGGTCCTCGTCGGACCAGTCCGACAGCACCAGGGCGTAGTCGCGGTCGCAGGCCACGGGGTCGGGGGCGGCGGGGTCGATGATGATGGCGCCGTAGGCCCCGGTCTGCTCCTGGAAGCCGGAGTGGCTGTGGTACCAGTAGGTGCCCGATTGCTTCACCGGGAACCGGTAGGTGAAGGTCTCCCCCGGGGGAATGCCCTTGAAACCATCCGAGATATGGGGCACCCCGTCCTGGGCGCTCGGCAGGATGAGGCCGTGCCAGTGGATGGAGGTGTCCTCGGCGAGGTGGTTGGTGACCTTCAGGGTCACCGTGTCCCCCTCGCGCCAGCGCAGCACCGGGGCCGGCACGGTGCCGTTGATGGCGGTGGCCTGGCGCTCCGCGCCTGTGAGGTTGACGGGGGTGGGGCTGTAGGTCAGATGGAACCGCTCGCCCGCCAGCACCTGCTGGCCGGCGGCTGGCGTGGCGGCGGCGCGGCCGGTGGCCGGGTTGATGCCGAGACCGAGCAGGGCACCGCCGGCGGCAAGCCCGGTGACGAAGCGCCGACGGGATGGCGAGAAGGCCCCGGCATGGGGCGTGAGTATGGTGGACATGGGATCTTCCTCTTGGATATGGAACGGCCGCCGACTGGCACGGGGCCGGGACGGCGTCGGTCTGTAACGGAAGCGCCGCCGCGGGGACGGCGCGGAGGAAGATCAGGCCCGGGGGGGGCGGAAGACGGGGCTGTTGAACCTGGGGATGGCGGGCAGTGCCAGGAGGCCGGGCCGGGTGGCACCGAACACGTCGGGTGCCGCCATGGCGGGGGGGGCGGTCAGGGCGAACACGTGGAGGACGCAGCCGCAAACGGTGTCGCCGCAGCAGTCGTCCGGCCGGGGCTGCTCGGAGCAGGCGGGCGCCACCGCCGTGGACACCGCTCGATGGTGGTGGCCGGACACGGTTGTGTACTCGACGGCTGCCGTGTCCACCCGAACGCCCTGGTGCATGGGACCCTCCGCCAGCGCCCGCAACGGCAGGCCGGCCACGCACAGCATGACCCACAAGAGGAACAGCCTGCTGAATGGTTTGTGGCGACGACCCATGGTTACACGGTGGACTCGGTAGACTCGCCTATTAGTAACGGCTGCCGGGCCAAAGTTCAAATGGATCATCGCAAAACCCTGTAAGGGGCCTCAGTAGGGCTTGTTCTCTTCCGCCTCCTCTTCAACCGTCTCCCCCGCGGCCTCCACGTCCTCGCCGATACCCTCCATGGTGTTGCAGGCGGCGAGGCCGAAGGTGAAGAACAATAGCAGCAGCAGTCGGCTTATCAGTCCCATGGGGATCAACTCCTTCAGATTGGATTCCCATGAATTTCTAGCAAGAACAGGACCAGCTGCCGATGACAGTCGTTGATGCCTGTTCGGCCGCGGGTCTGGCGCGTTCCGGGGTCATGGCGGGCGGGGGCGCTTCGGTCCATGGCGGTTCAAATGACCCACTGGTATCGCAAAACACCCGCCGCAGGGCCCCGGCGGGGATGGGAGACGGCCGCTCGCGGCCACCATGGGGCGCTTTGAAGGGGTATCCGGGCGCCGCGACACGGCTGGCACGCAACTGGCATCGGGCGGAATCAAGCCCATCGGATTCAAAGGAGCATACGCGCCATGAGCCAACGACTACCCGCCATCATCGCCGCCGTGGCCATCATCGGCCTGCTCGGGGCATGTACCCAGGCCGGGCGTTACGACAGCCGCACCGGCTACGAACCGGCCACCACAACCTACGAAGCGTCCGACTACCAGGCCACCGGCGACTACCAGGCCGCCGGTGATTACCAGGCCATCGGCACGGTGCAGGAGATCACGGTGCTGGAGGAGAGTACCCGGGGCATCGGCGCCGGCGCCGTGCTGGGCACCATCGCCGGCGGCCTGCTGGGCAGCCAGGTGGGCAGTGGCAGCGGCCAGACCGCGGCCGCCGTGGCCGGGGCCGCCGGTGGCGCCTATGCCGGCCACGAGCTGCAGAAGCGCTATGGCAACAACGTGGATTTCCGCATCACCGTGGAGACCGATGACGGCCGGTTCCTGAATATCGTCCAGGACAACGACCCCGGGGTCCACATCGGCCAGCGGGTGCGGGTGGTGGATGGCAGGGTGGTGCCCCTGTAAGGGCCCTCAACCTTCTTCCCGGGGAGATGGAGAGGAGAAAAACGACGGGAATTGCTGCCGCAGCACGGAGAAGACTCCCCACCCCGACCCGCCCCAAGGGGGAGGGAGGTCCTCTCCTCCCCCACCCGTGGGGGAGGCCGGGAGGGGGAAACCACCCCGCCCTCTCGCGCAACCATGGAGAGAGAGTCCGCATCGGCCTCCATATGGGACACCGCTGCCCCGGGCGCGGCTTACCCTGCTATCCTCGCGGGAAGCCCACACCACCGAGGCATCCATGGCAAGGAGCGGAACAGGTACCCTCGGCCGGGCGCTGAAGGTCACAGCGCTGCTGCTGATCATTGCCCTCGCCGTCACCCTCTGGCTCTTTCGCGGCTACCTCACGCCCTTCATCCCCCATCCTGCCCGGGCAGGGGTGGAGGGCCTGTCGGTGCCGCCCGGCTTCGACATCGAGGTCTACGCGGCCGACGTCCCCGGGGCCCGCTCCCTCGCCCTCGGGCCCGGCGGCACGGTGTTCGTGGGGAGCCGTGGCGAGGGGCGGGTCTATGCGCTGACCGATGCCGATGGCGACCATCGTGCCGAGGGCGTGATCACCCTGGCCGAGGGCCTGCGCATGCCCAACGGGGTGGCGGTGAAGGACGGCGATCTCTACGTGGCCGAGGTGAGCCGGGTGCTGCGCTTCCGTGATATGGAAAGCTCTCTTGACAGCCCGCCGGCACCGCAGGTGGTGACGGCGGGATACCCCGAGGACGCCCACCACGGCTGGAAGTTCATCGCCTTCGGCCCCGACGGGATGCTCTACGTACCGGTGGGCGCGCCCTGCAACGTGTGCGAGCCGGACCCGGAGCGTTATGCCGTCATCACCCGCCTGGACGTGGCGAAGGGCAGCCACGAGGTCTTCGCCCGCGGGGTGCGCAACACCGTCGGCTTCGACTGGCACCCGGAGACGGGCGCCCTGTGGTTCACCGACAACGGCCGCGACTGGATGGGGCCCGATGCGCCGCCGGATGAACTGAACCGCGCCCAGGACCCGGGGCGGCACTTCGGCTTCCCCTACTGCCACGGCGCGGCCATCCCCGATCCGGAATTCAACCAAGGTCGTGACTGCACCGGGTTCACGCCGCCGCAACTCGCCCTGGGCGCCCATGTGGCGGCCCTGGGCATGCGCTTTTACACCGGCAACCAATTCCCCGAGCGCTTTCGGGGCGGCATCTTCATCGCCGAGCACGGCTCGTGGAACCGCAAGGTGCCGGTGGGTTATCGGGTGATGTTCGTGGCCATTAAGGACGGTGAGCCCGCCTCCTACGAGGTGTTCGCCGAGGGCTGGCTGAAGGACAACCTGGCCTCCGGCCGCCCCGTAGACCTGCTGGTACTCACGGACGGCTCGCTGCTGGTGTCGGACGACAAGGCCGGGCGTATCTACCGCATCAGCTACGGGGGCTGAGCAGGCCGCAGGCCGTTCCCCGTGGGAACGACGCCAGGGATGGCGATGGGCAAATGCCCCAGGCAAGTGGTCGAAAGCCACCACCCGGAGGCCGCACTCACTCCCCGGATATGTCCGTCACCTTCACCTCTACCTCGCGGCTCTCGCCGTCGCGGCGCACCTTCAGGGTGGCACGGTTGCCGATCCCCACCTCCTCGAGCACGGCGGCGAGATCGGCCACCGACGCCACCTCCTGGCCTTCGGCGTGGGTAATGACGTCGCCCAGGGAGCGGTTTTCGCGATCGATGCCCCGGAGACCGGCTGCCGCCGCCGGCGAGTCGGGCATGACCTCGGCGACCACTACGCCACCGGCGCCGATGCGGGCGGCCAACGCCTCGTCCAGGGCCGCGATGCCGATGCCCGGGCGGGGGACTTCGCCGTGGGCGATGAGTTCTGATACCACACGGTTGACTACGTCCACCGGCACGGCGAAGCCGACACCCGCGAAGGCCCCGGTCTGGGAGGCGATGGCGGTGTTGACGCCGATGAGTCGGCCCGCCGAGTCGAGCAGCGGCCCGCCGGAATTGCCCGGGTTGATGGCGGCATCGGTCTGGATGACGCCGCGGATCTCGCGCCCGCCGGCGGTGGGAATGCGGCGCTCCAGGGCGCTGACCATGCCGTGGGTGAGGGTGCGGGAGAGGCCGAAGGGGTTGCCGATGGCGAATACCAACTGACCTACCTGCAGACCGTCCATGGTGCCCACGGGGATGGGAGCGTAATCGCGCTCCCGTCCCTGAACCCGGATCACCGCGAGGTCATAGTCCGGGGCCCGCCCCACCACCACACCGGTATGACGTTGCTCCGAGCCGAAGCGTACGGCGATGCGGTCCACTTCCTTGACCACGTGGTCGTTGGTGACGATGTGCCCGGCCTTGTCCCACACGAAGCCGGATCCCATGCCGACACGGGCGGCATCCGGTCCGGAGAAGTTAGGCACACGCTCCAGGGTGGTAACGAAGACCACCGATGAAGACGCCTTCTCGAACAACTCGACGGAAGTCTGTTCGAGGGCGGTGAGCTCGGCGCGGGGCGTCACCGTACGGGGCTCCTCCTGTTGGTAGACGAACACCCGGAGGTAGTCCAGGGACACCCAGGCGGCCAACACCGCCAGTATCCCCACCAGCACGCCGGCCACCAGGCGGTCCTGTCTGATCTTGGTATCCTTCTCTCGGCTCATACATTTTCTCCCACAGGATGGGTGCCTGGTGACAGCTTGGGGGTCTCACGTGCCGAAGGGGACGGCCCGGGGAGGGTCCCATGGCAGTTCCCGAGACCGTTGCAAGCACTGGCTGGATTAAATGCAAGAACCGTGCAGGAACCGATCAGCGCTGCCCCTGGCAGCCCCGAACCCACCCTTCAGGGCTCGCCGTTCACCGGAATGAGGTCCGCCCCGGTGTGGGGAACCCCCGCGGTCCCGATGCTGTCTTTGAGGGCGGGGAAAAGGTCCCTCGTTTTCAGTCGCGCCCGCATCTGGCTGGCGGCTCACTGGGTTCGCCCCAGAGGCGCAGGGAGTGGCCGCGGTGCCCGCCACGCCGGGGTATCATTTACCGTTGGGCTTTTGAGCCACCATTTCCGAGGCCACCATGTTCAACCACGCCCCTCGTATGCTGATCCTGCTGCTCACCCTGACCTCGGTCTGGGCGGCGGCCGAGCAAAACATAAACCCGGGCATCAACGACCATTACCGCAACCCCCAGTGGGAGCGCTGGGTTGACGTCTTCGAGCGGGACGGCCGGGAGGTCTACGACCGGCGTCACGACATTCTGCAGGCCCTGGCCATCGAGCCCGGCACCACGGTGGCGGACATCGGCGCCGGTACGGGACTCTTCACCCGCCTGTTCGCCCGCGAGGTGGGTCCGCAGGGCCGGGTGTACGCCGTGGACATTACCCCCACCTTCGTGGACAACGTGGTGCGCAGGGCCGGCGAGCAGGGCCTTGGCAATGTCACGGGCATCATCAACACGCCGCGGGACGTGCTGTTGCCGGAGGCCGCCGTGGACCTCGCCTTCATCTCCGACACCTACCATCACTTCGAGTACCCCATCAGCACCATGCGGTCCCTGCACCGGGCCCTCAAGCCCGGGGGCGAGGTGGTGGTCATCGACTTCAAGCGTATCCCCGGGGTCAGCAACCCCTGGGTGCTGGGCCATGTGCGGGCCGGCAAGGAGGCCTTCATCCGGGAGATCGAGTCCGCCGGCTTCGTGCTGGAGGAGGAGAGGGATTTCATGGCTACCCAGTATTACCTGCGTTTCCGCAAACGTCCGGACAGCGAACCCCCTTCGCCGTGAATGGGTGAATGATGGACGAAGGCCCATGTTCGCGGGCAGGCCCGCTCCTACGGGGCCGGGGAGGAACTCCCTGTAGGGGCACCCTCGGGTGCGAACGGGCCACGGCGGCCCGTTCGGGGCCCATGTTCGCGGGCAGGCCCGCTCCTACGGGGGAATTCCTCCGGTGGGTGGAGGCGCCCTTGGCGCGGTTTCGGGCGGGGCGTGGCGGGCGGGCGGTCCGGAACATACAATTCAGGGATGATTGAGAAGGAGAAGAAATCCACGGCGCCGGGGGCGCGACAGGGCGGTTATGCCGATGTGCCGGGTATGCGCCGCCTGATGATAGGGCTGCTGGCCATCGCGGCACTGCTGTTTCAGGGCATGGCCCGGGACGAGCCGGCGGCGGTGGCCTACGCGGACCAGACCTTCAAACGTGCCCTGGTGGCCTTCGGCATAGCCCGCGGCATCAACGCCGCGGTGTCGGTGCTGCAGGAGTCCGAGGTGCGTTTCGGGGTGGGCGTGGGGGCCGGGGTCAAGCCGGGGCAGGTGCTGGACCCGGTGAACGACCTGGTGGAGCGCTTCTCCTGGGTCATGCTGGTCACCTCCATCGCGGCCTTCATGGTCAAGCTCCTGAGCGATTTGATGCTGGGGACCGGGGCCCTGCTGGTGCTGGCGGCCCTGATGGTCCTCTCCCTCGCCCTGCTGTGGCCGCGCATCCCCTGGCTGGCGCGCATCGGGGACATCCTGTTTCGCTCCACCTCCGTGGTGGTGCTGGCCTTCCTGACCATCACCCTGATGCCCCTGGCCGCCAATCTGTTCCATGGCCTCGACCTCGTCAGCCACAGCTATGAGACCTCCAGTGAGGCCCTCACCGCCGCCACCCACGAGGTGAAGGAGCTGGCCGAGGCCACCCCCCCGGCCGCTCCGGACCCTGCACCCGCCGCCGATGTACCAGCAGAGGGTGCTGCCGGCGAGGCCACGACGTGGCAGGAGACCAAGCGCTTCTTCGGCGAGAAAGTGCCGCGGTTCTTCGAGGAGCGGCGTACGGAAGTGGAGGCGGCGGCCGGCCATTACCTTGCCAAGCTGGACATGAGTCAGCGGTTGGATCACTTCCAGCGCATGGCCGAGGAACTGCCCGAGCAGGTGGTGGTCCAGATCGCCGTGTTCACCCTGGAGGTCTTCGTGATCCCGCTGCTGGTGCTATGGCTGGGCTATGGGCTCATGGTGGCCCAGTGGCGGACGGGGAACCATCCGCGGACGAACGTAAGGGCATGAGGGGGATGCCAGATTGACCCAGGTTAAAAACCATACATAACCTAGGTAAAAATCACTAAATAGTTAATAACTAAAGTTTTTTTTTCGAGAACTCCATCTATAATCGTTTCCCGTACGGCTGTCCGAACCGGGGAAATTAAGGGCGGCAGCCGGGGAGGGTGTCTGTTCCTGGCACCGCACAATAAGACCGCACAATAAGAAAGTCGGAGGAGCTTCTCGATGAATCCATGGATACCCCTGATCCGCGTCTTTTTTGCATGTATGTCCCTGTCACTCGTCGCGGCGGCCGCCGTCTCGGCGGCAGAGGAGATCGAGTTCGATGCGACTAAGGACTCCGTCCACAACGTCGGCGCCGACAAGTGCAAGAAGTGTCACGAGGAGATCCACCGGCAGTGGGTGGGCTCCATGCACGCCAACAGCTCGGCCCTCAAGGACCCCATTCATGGCGCCTTCTACAAGAACGTCATGGGCGACCCCACGGAGGAGGGGCTGCGCGACAAGAAGGGCAAATACCCCGTGTGCCTGAAGTGCCACGCCCCCGTCGCCGCCGTCGAGGGCAAGACCAAGCTCGACGCCAAGGATGCCTATGGCGAAGGCGTCAGTTGCGTCACCTGTCATTCCTTCAGCGACTTCAAGGGCACCGACAAGCCCGATGGCAAGCCCCTTTACGGTATCGATGCCTACGAGGTGGACAGCACCAGCCTTTACGGTCCCAGCGGCATCAGCTATACCCTCGAGCGCACCCCGGAGGGGGCGGCCTGGCCGACGCCGGTGCATCACCCCGTGCCCATCCAGGGTAACAAGGCGGAACTGTTCAAGAGCAACGACGCCTGCATGGGCTGCCACGAGAAGCGCTCCAACTTCCACGGTGCCCCGCTGTGCCGCACCGGTGACGAGTACCGCACCGACGATAACTTCGTGGCCTGCCAGGCCTGCCATATGCCCGTGGTGACGGTGCCCAAGCTGGAGGATGGCAAGGCGGTGGAGGGCGAGTTCGTGACCATCGCCGATCACACCATGGGCGGCGGCCACGACCAGAAGATGGTGGCCCGCGGTATCACCATGGACGTGGACACCAAGAAGAGGAACGGCGACCTGGCCGTCACTATTACGGTGCGCAACCGTCTGCCCCATGACTTCCCCACGGGGGCTCCGTTCCGCAACTTCTATCTCAAGGTGGCGAGCTACGACAAGGAAGGCAACGAACTGTGGAAGAACTACAAGGTCCATCCCATCAAGGACGATCCCAAGGCCGCCTTCTGGTACGTCCTGGGTGACGATTCCGGCAAGCCCGTGCCGCCCCCCAAGGCCACCAAGGTGCTGGCCAACACCCGCCTCAAGCCCAACGAGAGCCGCACCCTGGAGTATGAGATCCCGGATACGCCGGATACGGCCATCATTCGGGTAGAGGCCCTCTACGACCTCCTGCTGCCGCCCATCAAGGCAAAGGTGAAGGGCAAGATCCCCGATGAGCTGCTGATGCCCAAGCTGGCGGCCTCCGCCGAGATCAGGCTCTAACGTCGCAGCCAAGGGAGGGGGCAGGATGATAGGCCCGTTGCTGCGGGTAGGGGGGGTGTGTGGTCTGACCATGCTGGTGGTCGGGCTGCTGGCCGCCGAAGAAGCCCTGGATCTGAGCGGGTGGGACTGGAGCGGGGTCGAGGAGACCGCGCCCCAGGTGCCCACCCGCAAGGCCCGCACCCGCGACCCCGACGCGCCGCGGGTGGGCGAGACGGCGGCGCCCGACTTCGATGCGCGAACCCGCGAAGCCCTGGCGATCTTCGCCGAGGCCCCTCATTTCAAGGTCATCCCCAGTCAGAAGGATGAGGAGATGTACCCGTGCGGGGAATGCCATGCCTGGGCCAAGAGCGATCTCACCCCGCGCCCCTTGAAGGACCCCCATGACAACTTCCTCCTCGATCACGGGCTTCATGGCAAGGGCAAGTTCTGGTGCTTCACCTGCCATCACCTGGAGGGCAACGGCGGTCTGGTGACCCTGGAGGGCGAGAAGCTCGACTTCGACGATGCCTACCTCGTATGCAGCCAGTGTCACGTCGATCAGGCCCGCGACTGGGTCTACGGTGCCCACGGCAAGCGGGTGGGGAGCTGGCAGGGGGAACGCCAGGTGCTGAACTGCACCGTCTGTCACTACCAGCACCGGCCCGGCATCAATCCCCGGGAACCGTTGCCCGGTCCGGTGATACGGGCCGGGCTTGAGCAGATGGACTTCGGCCACGGCGAGAACGGTCATGCCCCGCGCCACCTGCCCGCCTGGCTGGAGTTGGACAAAGGCGCCGGCGGGGCGGCGGCCCACGGCCATCAGGAGTAACCCACATGTCGAGCAAACCACCCGCCGACGACAGCGCCCTGCAGGCGCGACGCCGTTTCCTCAAGGGGCTGGCCGCGGGCACCGCCGTGGCGGCGACCCCCGCCTGGGGCGGTGCCAGCCTGGGTGACGTATTCGCGGATTTCTTCCAGAAGCACTACCAGCGCATGACGGCGGAGGAGGTGGCGGCCGCCCTCGAGCGCATCGAGCGCAAGGCGAAGCGGCGCTATGACGTGGCCATCGAGTGCAAGAACACGCCGCCCCAGCCCGGGGTGGTGTACGGCTATGCCATCAACATCTCCAAGTGCCGCGGCTACCGCGACTGCGTCCACGCCTGCGTGGAGGAAAACAACCTCTCCCGGGACACCCAGTACATCAGGGTCGTCGAGATGGAGGAGGGATTCGAAGGTCTGCACCACGCCAACCACTACTACGACCACGAGCTGGTGCCGGCACCGGGCAAGTACTACCTGCCCATGCAATGTATGCAGTGCGACAACCCGCCCTGCGTCAAGGCCTGTCCCATCGAGGCCACGTGGCAGGAGCCCGACGGCATCGTGGTGGTGGATTACGACTGGTGCTTCGGCTGCCGCTACTGCATGACGGCCTGCCCCTACCAGGCCCGCCACTTCAACTGGGGCAACCCCGTGTTGAAGCCCGATGAGATCAACCCCGACACCCATTACCTCGGCAACCGGCCGCGTCCGAAGGGGGTGGTGGAGAAATGCCACTTCTGCATCCAGCGCACCCGCGAAGGCCGTCAGCCCGCCTGTCAGGAGGCCTGTCCCACGGGGGCGCGTATCTTCGGCAACCTGCTCGATCCCCACAGCGAGATCCGCTACGTGCTGGAGCACAAGGCGGTGTTCAGGCTCAAGGAAGACCTGGGGACCGAGCCCAAGTTCTGGTATTTCCGCGACAACTGATGAGGGAACCCGATTCCATGACCAACGCCCCGTTCCGCTCCGGCATCGGCAATTTCGTGGCCGACGGCCTGCGTGAGCTGGCCAAGGGCCCCCCCGGCTACTGGGTATGGGTGATCTTCCTGCTGGGCGTCATCGCCTTCGGCGGCATGCACTACCTCGACCAGCTGGAGCGGGGCCTGGCGGTGACCCACATGAGCAACCAGGTCTCATGGGGCTTCTACATCGCCAACTTTACCTTCCTGGTGGGGGTGGCGGCGGCGGCGGTGATGCTGGTGATCCCGGCCTACATCTTCCACCGCAAGGACATCAAGGACGTGGTGCTGATGGGTGACACCATGGCCATCGCCGCGGTCACCATGGCCATCCTGTTCGTGGTGGTGGACCTCGGCCGCCCCGATCGCATCTGGCACATGCTGCCCTTCGTCGGGCGTTTCAATTTCCCCCAGTCCCTGCTGGCCTGGGACGTCATCGTGCTGAACGGCTACCTGCTGCTCAACTTCGGCATATCGGCCTACATCCTCTATAACCACTACCGCGGCGTCGAGGCCAGCGAGCGGCGCTATTTCCCCATCGTGCTGCTGGCCATCCTGTGGGCCTTCGCCATCCACACCGTCACCGCCTTTCTGTATGCCGCGGCGAGCGGCCGCGCCTACTGGCACACGGCCTTGCTGGCGCCCCGCTTCATCGCCTCGGCCTTCGCCTCGGGGCCGGCCATCATGGCCATCGGCCTGCAGATCATCCGCCACGTCACGGCCTACCCGATCCCCCAGAGCGTCATCAATCACCTTGCCCTGGTGACCACCTTCGCCCTCCAGATCACCCTGTTCTTCCTCGGCGCGGAGCTGTTCACGGAGTTCTACGACGAGACCGAGCACTCTCTCCCGGCCCGCTATCTGTTCTTCGGTCTCGGCGAGCGCGCGGCCCTGGTGCCCTGGATCTGGACTGCCGTAGGGCTGCTGGCGGCGGCCACTGTCATCCTCATGATCCACCCCCTGCGGCACAATCCCGTCACCATGAATCTGGCCCTGGTGATGACCATCGTCGGCATCTGGATCGAGAAGGGCATGGGCTTCGTCATCCCCGGCTTCATCCCCACCCCCCTCGGCGAAGTGTTCGAGTACGCCCCCAGTTTCACGGAGGTGGCGGTGTCCCTCGGTATCCTCGCCATCGGCCTGCTCATCTTCACCCTGCTGGCGAAGATGGCGGTGCCCATTCAGTGCCGGTTCCTGGAGGCGGGCAGGGACGGCCGCGCCTGCGCACCCGCCGGCGGCCCCTCCCGCCAGGCCACCGCCGCCGAGCCCGAGGCCGAAGGGGCGAAGGCCTGACGGGCCGACGCGGGACGGGCCGGCCCCGCCGGCCGGTGCTCACCCGGGGCCGCGCCTGTCAGGGCACCCTGGCCCGGGCATGGCCGGGTGGAGGTACGATTAAGTCGCGGGTCCGCCAGGCGCCACGGCGCCTGCCAGGCATGCCTTCGACTCAGGTGCCGGTGGCCGAGACGCGCCTCCGGAACAGCAGCGGCAGCGGCAGGTAGAGCAGTACCGCCAGCATCACCAGGCCGCTGAAGCCTATCTCCATGGCGAGCAGGGTGGCGGCGATGGCGCTTACCACCGAGGCGCAGCCGTTGATGCCCCAGGCCCAGGGCAGCAGGTCCGTGGACCGCTCCTCCACCAGGGCGAGCCCCAGGGGAAAGGGCATCCCCATGGCCAGGGCGAGGGGGGCGATGAGGGCCATGGCGACGCCGAGGCGCAGGGCGAAGGACTCCCCCAGCACGGCTCCCACCAGGGCGGGCATCCACAGGATATAGGCGACCGCGAGCAGCGCGATGACTGCCACCGCCACGGCCAGACGAAGGGGCAGGGACGGGGGCCGGCGCCGGCCCAGGGGCTGGCGGGACAGGTAGCTGCCGAGGCCTGCCCACACCAGGAAACCCGCCAGCACCACGGCGGTGGCGTGCACCGGGTGCCCCAGCAACAGCTGCAGATGCTGGATGAAGGCGATCTCCACGAACAGGAAGGCGAGGCCCACGCAGGCGAAGTAGGCGGCGGTGCGGAGCTTGAGGCCGGCCCCGGCACGGCTGCGGCGTAACACCACCAGGGGCAGGAGTATCAGCGCCAGGGCCAGTACCAGGGCCTGGAGGAGGGCGGCCACGGCCATCCAGTAGGCCCAGTCCATGTGGGCGAAGCCCGTGCCCGCCGGCAGGTTAAACAGGTCGGCAGCGTTGTCCCACCGGGAAAACCGGAAGAAGAAGGGGCGGTCATCCGTGGCCGGGGTGATGGCGAAGGGATAGGCCTCGGCGAAGGCCTCGGCCCCGGGCCCCAGCAGGCGGTTTACGCCGTCATGGTAGCGGGGGCCGTCCAGGACATGGTGGCGATTGGCCTCGTCCCGCTCCATGCCGGGCAGGGCCACCAGATCGAAGCCATGACCGGCACAGAACCGACGCACGGCATCGCCGGTCGCGGCAGACAGGGGCCGGGTACCCACCACCATGACGAAGCGCTGCCAGTTCCGCACCATGGCCAGGTGGCGGGCGGGCTCGGGGTGGCCGGCGGCCAGCAGGGCGTCCCGGGCGGTGGCCGCCAGTTTCAGGCTTTCCCGGGGCGGCTGCTGGAGGCTGCCCGAAATGGCCAGGAGGCCGCGGGGCGACAGCCGCCCCAGGTAGGCCTCCAGGGCCTCGGTGGTGATGCGGAAGCTGGCCTTCTGGGATTGCAGCCCGCCCACGCCGCCGGCATTGCCGAGGTCCATCACCACCAGGTCATAGGTCTCATGGCTGCCCTGGGCGTAGGTGCGGGGTTCCGTTACCGCCAGGCGATGCCGCGGCCGCGCGAACATATCCCCGGTATAGGCCGCGTAGTCTGCGGTCAGCAGCCGCGCCAGGCCGGGGTTGGGCTCCACGGCGGTCACCGCCGGGGCACCATGGGCCATGGCCTGGAGCAGGTCGTGGTTGCCCGCCGGCCCCAGCAGCAACACCCGGGGCTCGTCCACCAGCCGG
Organism: Thiotrichales bacterium; assembly: GCA_011389995.1. GTDB lineage: Bacteria > Pseudomonadota > Gammaproteobacteria > JAABTG01 > JAABTG01 > JAABTG01. Next base: position 4,280 of record JAABTG010000039.1, on the reverse strand, counting down.
TAGGGCAGGGTGGAGACCAGATGGTCCAGGAACGCCGGCGGCCGTCCCTCATCCAGGGGCGTCAGGCTGCCGGCCCCCTCGCCATCCACGAACAGGGCGCGCTGGGGCACCGTGGGACCGGGGTGGGTGAGGCTGAGCCCCGGGGCATGGCGGAAGGGCACCCGGTCGTTGGCCACCACGGTGACGATGCCCAGGGGCCCGGGCCGCTCCAGCTCCACCCGTGCGCCGAGGGTGGCGGTGGCCTGGGGCAGGGCCTTGTAGGGCGCGTTGTCCACCTCGACGAGCCCCAGCAGGGCGGCCGTGACGAGGCCGGTGATGGCCACGGAGGCCGTCAGGGCGGCCCGGTTCAGGCCCGTCTCCAGGCCGCCCGCGAGGGCGGCGGCGAGGCCGACACCGTACAGCAGCCATAACACGTGGGCGGGATGCCATAGCCAGAGGACGGCCGTCACGGCCACCACCCCCAGGCCGGCGCCGGCCAGGTCCACGGCGTAGATGCGGTGGCCGCGGCCGGCGAAGGCCACCAGGGCCATGCCGATGCAGTTGGCGGCCCCCAGGAACGGCACCGCGGCGGCGGCATAAACGGCCATCAGGTAGAAGGGCTGGCGGCGGTCCCAGGGCAGCTCCAGGGGATTCAGGGGCACCAGGTCGATGACCCACACCGCGGCGCCGGTCCCCAGGGTGAAGACCAGGGCGTTGGCCACGAACAAAGCAGCGAAGTGGCGGTGCAGGCGCTCCCCCAGCAGGGTCAGGAAGGTACCGCTGGCGCCGTAGCCCAGCAGGGCGAGGCTGACGATCATGCCCACCAGGTGATGCCAGTGGACGATGGAGAAGATGCGGGTCAGCAGCAGCTCGAAGGCCAGGGCCGCGGCGGATATGAGACCCACCGCGACCCAGGGGATGTGGGGTTGGTTCTTTGTCCTTTGTCCTTTGTCCTTGGTCATTGGTCCCTAGCCCCTAGCGCCTGGTTATTGGCGATGGACGATGGGCGGTGGCAAGGGCGTCGCCTGCTGTCAGGGGTTTACTTGCAAATCCCGATCCCGTCGCGCCTCCAGGCCGCGGGTAGCGCAGGGGCCATCCGAAGGGTTGCCATTTCCCCTTCACGCCCCGGAGACTGTTGAAGGACAAAGGACAAAGGACAAAGGACAAAGGACAAAGGACAAAGGACAAAGGACAAAGGACAAAGGACAAAGGACAAAAAACCTAATGCCCCCCGGTGATGGGCACGAATCTCACGGGCAGGACGGAGCGTGTCCTGACCGAACCATCCTCTTCCTTGGTGACCACCATCAGCTGCTGGGTGGCGTAGCGGTTGCCCACCGGGATCACCATGTGCCCGCCGGGCTTGAGTTGCCGGATGAGGGGCGGCGGGATGTGGTCGCCGGCGGCGGTGACGATGATGGCATCGAAGGGGGCATGATCGGGCCAGCCGTGGTAGCCGTCGCCCACCTTTACCGTGACGTTGTCATAGCCGAGGTCTTGCAGGGTCTCGCGGGCCCGCTGGCCCAGTTCCGGGATGATCTCCACCGTGTACACCTCGGCGGCGATCTCCGCCAGCACCGCCGCCTGGTAGCCCGAGCCGGTACCGAGCTCGAAGACGCGGGAGTCCCCGTCGATGTTCAGCAGGTCCGTCATGAGGGCGACGATGAGGGGCTGGGAGATGGTCTGACCGTGGCCGATGGGGAGGGGGCGGTTGGCGTAGGCCCGATCCCGCGCCTCCGGGGGCACGAATTCGTGGCGGGGCACCCGCGACATGGCCTCATCAACCCGGGGATCGAGGCGCTCCTCATCGAGCATCTCCGGCAGGGTGGCGATGTCGCGGCGCACCTCTTCCATGAGCCCCTCCCGTTCGTCGGAGGGCTCGGCGGCGGTGCCCGTCAGGGCGAAACAGCAAAGGACCGGGAGGATGATGGAGGGCATATTCGGGATGCCCCGGCTGGGGATGCGTTCTATCATGAGTCACCTGGGAGACGAGCCTGTCGCAGAATCTTCGGATTACCGTTCACTGCTTCCGTGCTTAACATAAATGACCACGGCCCTCAACGGGCGGAGACCATCCATGAATCCAGAAAAGGTCCTCTTCGGCTTCTTCATCGTGCTGGCCCTGACCTTGAACTTCGGCTTCTATGTGGGGGACATCGACGATCCCGCCCATCACGACGTCTATGAGCTGTTCGCGGCGGTGGTGGTGAACATCATCGCCACCATGTTGAAGTTCGGTGACCGCAGCCAGATGGGCGCGGTGATGCTGGCCTCCTCCCTGGTGGCCGTCCTGCAGTTGCTGGCGGCGGCCCTGGTGTGGACCCTCGCCGTCTACACCGGCGACGGGGTGCTCACGCCGCGGGTGATGGCGAGCATCGTCTCCCTGGCCGGCGGCGCCATGCTGGCCAACGTGGTGTCGGTGGTGCTGCTGCTGATGGAAACCATGATGATGCGGCGCTGAATGCCGCTCCCTACAAGATCCGGTAGCCCATGAACAGCATCGTGTTCCTGGTGATGCGGCGCATGCGCCAGCCCCTGGTGACCCTGGTGCTGGCCTACACCGTGGCAGTAACGGGGCTGGTGGTGATCCCCGGGCAGGATGCCGACGGCAATGTCTGGCATATGGGGATCTTCCAGGCCTTCTACATCGTGAGCTATACCTCCACCACCATCGGCTTCGGCGAGATCCCTTATCCCTTCACCGATGCCCAGCGGATGTGGGTGACCATGATGATCTACGCCACGGTGGTGGCGTGGATCTACGCCCTCGGTACCATACTCGCCCTGCTCCAGGACCAGACCTTCCAGGAGGCCATCCGTAACCAGCGCTTCGTGCTAAGGGTCAGGCGTATGACGGAGCCCTTCTATCTGGTGTGTGGCTACGGTGAGACCGGCAGCGCCCTGGTGAGCGCCCTCACGGAGCACGGCCATAATGCCGTCGTGGTGGACATGGACGAGGCCCGCACCAACCTGCTGAAACTGGAGAACCTGCGGGAATACGTCCCCGCCCTCCACGCCGATGCCAGCCGCCCCCAGACCCTTATCGATGCCGGGCTCGGCCACCGGCGTTGCGAGGGGGTGGTGGCCCTCACCAATTCCAATGCAGTGAATCTGCAGATCGCCATCGGCGTGAAGCTGTTGCGTCCCAGCGTCAAGGCTATCTGCAGGGCCGACTCGCGGGAGGTGGAGGCCAACATGGCCTCCTTCGGCACCGACCACATCATCGACCCTTTCGACACCTTCGCCGCTCATCTGGCCACGGCCCTGCACGCGCCCTGCACCTATCTGCTGAACCGCTGGCTGACGGGTCTGGAGAACAGCGAGGTGGCCGAGCCCGTCTATCCGCCCAGGGCCGGGCACTGGGTGATCTGCGGCTACGGCCGCTTCGGCAAGGCCGTGTACCAGAAACTGAAGCAGCAGGGCATCACCTGCGTGGTGGTGGAGGCCACACCCGATCGCACGGGCCGGCCCGACTGCGAACTGGTGGAGGGCTGGGGGACCGAGGCCGATACCCTGCGGGCGGCACGCATCACCGAGGCCGTGGGCCTGGTGGCGGGCACGGACAACGATGCCAACAACCTGTCCATCGTCATGACCGCCAAGGATCTCAACCCCAGGCTGTTCATCACCGTGCGCCAGAACCTGGAGGACAACAAGACCCTGTTCGACAAGGTGGACGCCGACATGGTGATGCATCCCAGCACCATCATCGCCGATCGCATCCGGGCGTTGCTGGACATCCCCCTGGTCCACGAGTTCACGGAGCGGGCCCTGATGCGCAACGATGCCTGGGCCTGCCAGCTGGTGAGCCGCATCTCCGCTCTGGTGGAGGATCGGGTGCCCCTGGTACGCACCATCAATGTCACGTCCGCGGACGCTCCCCCCCTCCATTGCCTGATCCGCGAGGGCCATCGCGTCACCTTGTCTCATCTGTTGCGGGACCCATGGAATCGCAGCGAACCCCTGCCCATCATTGCCCTCATGCTGGAGCGGGGCGGCGAGGAATACACCGCCCTGCCGGGTGGCGAAACCACCCTCCATGGGGATGATCGTCTGCTGCTTTGTGGCACCGATGCCGCCTTCACCCGTCTGCGCTGGTCCCTTTGCCACTTCGGTACCCTCAACTTCGTGCTCCACGGTACCGTCGGCCCCGAGGGCTGGATATGGCAGCGGTTGCGCCGGCGCCGCAGAGTTTGATCCGGGTCATTTGCCCGGCCCCCTTTGTCCTATGTTATGGGGGCCGGGGGCCGGGGGCCGGGGGCCGGGGGTCGGGGGCCGGGGGCCGGTAGGACCGACCGCCG
>JAABTG010000290.1 GCA_011389995.1 Thiotrichales bacterium | reverse complement strand
AAACCGTGTGCGTACAAGCAGTCGGAGCCTGGATTTATCCGGGTGACGGCGTACCTTTTGTATTATGGGTCAGCGACTTACTTTCAGTGGCAAGCTTAACCGTTTAGGGAAGGCGAAGGGAAACCGAGTCTGAATAGGGCGAATTAGTCTCTGGGAGTAGACCCGAAACCGAGTGATCTAGCCATGGGCAGGGTGAAGGTCGGGTAACACCGACTGAAGGCCCGAACCCACTAACGTTGAAAAGTTAGGGGATGACCTGTGGCTAGGAGTGAAAGGCTAAACAAACTCGGAGATAGCTGGTTCTCCTCGAAAGCTATTTAGGTAGCGCCTCGTGTCTCACTCCTGGGGGTAGAGCACTGTTATGGCTAGGGGGTCATACCGACTTACCAAACCATTGCAAACTCCGAATACCAGGAAGTGCAATCACGGGAGACACACGGCGGGTGCTAACGTCCGTCGTGGAAAGGGAAACAACCCAGACCGCCAGCTAAGGTCCCCAAATCACAGCTAAGTGGGAAACGATGTGGGAAGGCCCAGACAGCCAGGAGGTTGGCTTAGAAGCAGCCACCCTTTAAAGAAAGCGTAATAGCTCACTGGTCGAGTCGGCCTGCGCGGAAGATTTAACGGGGCTCAAGCTGTGTACCGAAGCTGCGGATGCAAGTTTTCTTGCATGGTAGAGGAGCGTTCCGTACGCCTGTGAAGGTGTGCCGAGAGGCATGCTGGAGGTATCGGAAGTGCGAATGCTGACATGAGTAACGATAAGGAGGGTGAAAAACCCTCCCGCCGAAAGCCCAAGGTTTCCTCGCGCAACGTTAATCGGCGCAGGGTGAGTCGGCCCCTAAGGCGAGGCCGAAAGGCGTAGTCGATGGGAAGCAGGTTAATATTCCTGCACCAGGTGTTACTGCGATGGAGAGACGGAGAAGGCTAGGTGCGCCGGGCGATGGTTGTCCCGGTCCAAGCATGTAGGAAGAGTTTCTTGGCAAATCCGGAAACTCAATTCCAAGGTGTGATGGGGAGCCCCCATGTGGGGCGAAGGCATCGATGCCAGGCTTCCAGGAAAATCTTCTAAGCTTCAGGTAACACGTGACCGTACCGTAAACCGACACAGGTAGGCAGGGTGAGAATCCCAAGGCGCTTGAGAGAACTCGGGTGAAGGAACTAGGCAAAATGGTACCGTAACTTCGGGAGAAGGTACGCCTCTGGCGGTGAAGAGACTTGCTCTCGGAGCTTCTGGAGGTTGCAGTGACCAGGTGGCTGCGACTGTTTATTAAAAACACAGCACTCTGCAAACACGTAAGTGGACGTATAGGGTGTGACGCCTGCCCGGTGCCGGAAGGTTAAGTGATGGGGTTAGCTTCGGCGAAGCTCTTGATCGAAGCCCCGGTAAACGGCGGCCGTAACTATAACGGTCCTAAGGTAGCGAAATTCCTTGTCGGGTAAGTTCCGACCTGCACGAATGGCGTAACGATGGCCACACTGTCTCCACCCGAGACTCAGTGAAATTGAAATCGCAGTGAAGATGCTGCGTACCCGCGGCTAGACGGAAAGACCCCGTGAACCTTTACTATAGCTTCACACTGAACTTTGGTTATTCCTGTGTAGGATAGGTGGGAGGCTTCGAAGCGTGGACGCCAGTCTGCGTGGAGCCAACCTTGAAATACCACCCTGGTGTAATTAGAGTTCTAACCCAGGCCCGTTATCCGGGTCGGGAACAGTGTGTGGTGGGTAGTTTGACTGGGGCGGTCTCCTCCCAAAGAGTAACGGAGGAGCACGAAGGTACCCTCAGCACGGTCGGACATCGTGCGCTGAGTGCAAAGGCACAAGGGTGCTTGACTGCGAGATCGACGGATCAAGCAGGTGCGAAAGCAGGTCTTAGTGATCCGGTGGTTCTGTATGGAAGGGCCATCGCTCAACGGATAAAAGGTACTCCGGGGATAACAGGCTGATACCGCCCAAGAGTTCACATCGACGGCGGTGTTTGGCACCTCGATGTCGGCTCATCACATCCTGGGGCTGAAGTCGGTCCCAAGGGTA
>JAABTG010000289.1 GCA_011389995.1 Thiotrichales bacterium | reverse complement strand
ACGGGTGAGGATGCCCCTGAGGAAGGGCACGCGGCTATCTTCGACTTTGTCGACTACGAGGGTCTTGGCCACGGTGGATCCCGATCAGCTGCCGCGGCCCTGGGGCCGCGTGGTTACGGGATTGTAACGTGACGGCGCCAAGAGCGCAGGGATGGACGTCATGAGTGAGGCGTAGTCCGGCTGCCCCGCCCCTCCCGCCGGCGCCTATGCCCCATTGCGCCCGGCCCCCGACCCGCGGCCCCCCGGGTGATGACCGGCGCCGTCTATTTGAGGTCCTTCAGTACCTCGTCCACGATGGTGCTGAGGTCGACGTGGCGTACGTCGCGCCCGGTAGCCAGATAGACCACGTAACCGGAAATATTCTTGGCATGGCCGCCGATGCGCTCCAGGGCACGCAGGGCCAGTACGGCGTCGATGGAATAACCCACGGTACGGGAGTCCTCCAGGATATAGGTGGCGAGCCGGCGCAGGGCGGCACGGAACTTCTCCTCGATACGCTCATCCTGGCGGATCACATCCACGGCCTTCTCCACATCCATGTAGTTGAAGGCGTCGAGCACGTTATCCAGCATGGACTTGCCGTAGACCGCGATGCCCCGAACGTCATGCACCAGCCCCGAGTTCGGCGGACTGGCGGCGGGGCTGCCATAGATCTCCTCCACCAGGGAGGCCAGTTTGCGGGCCTCGTCGCCGATGCGCTCGAGGTCCGATACCGTCTTGTTCATGGTCATGAGGTTGCGTAGATCCCGCGCCACCGGTTGCCGGCGGGCGATGGTGCTCACCAGTTCCTCGTCGATACGCACATCCATATCGTTTACCAGGCGATCACGGGCTATGACCTCCCGTGCCGCTCCAGGATCCGCCTCATCCAGCGCATGGATGGCGCGGGCCAACTGATTCTCCACGATGCCACCCATTTCCATCACCATGGAATGGAGGTTCATGAGATCCTGATCGAAGCCCTTGAGGGTGTGCCCGCCCGCGATATCGTTCATGCTGAAAGCTCTCCGTGGAAAAACGCCTATCTGTATTGCCGCCGGGCCGAAAAACCGCCCCGGGGCGCGGCCGGTTCAGCCGTCCGCCGCGAGGTAGCCGTCGATGACCGCGCCTTCGGTGGAACGGATGGTCATGCCGTCGGGGCCGGCGCCAATGCGGGTGACGATCTTGGCCGGCTCACCTATGGTCTTGAAGTCCTTGTAGTCCTTCGAACCGGCCTCGAACACCCACAGCCGCCCATCGTGGACCTCGGCCACGTAGCCTGGCCGGCTCAGCAGGTAGCCGTCGATGACCGCGCCTTCCGTAGAGCGGATGGTCATGCCGCCGGGGCCAGCGGCGATGCGGGTGACGATCTTGGCCGGCTCACCTATGGTCTTGAAGTCCTTGTAGTCCTTCGAATCGGCCAGGAACACCCACAGCCGGCCGTCGTGGACCTCGGTTACGTAGCCCGGCTTGTCATAATACGCCGTCACCTGGGCGTGGCCGGCGTCGTTATGGCCGGCCTGGGCCTCCGGCTTGGAGGCGGAGTTGGCGTTGCAGCCCGTCAGCAACCCGGCCACGACCAGGGCGATCACTGTGCGAGAGGTCTTCATATCATATCTCCAGATGGGTCAGGATGGATTTCGCGAAATGGCAGGCACCCGCCGGCGCGAAGCACGGCGGCGCACCCTCAGCCGAAGCGGCCGGTAACGTAGTCCTCGGTCTGCTTCATCTTCGGGTTCGTGAACAGCACGTCGGTCTCGCCGTACTCGATGAGGCGCCCGAGGTACATGAAGGCGGTGTTGTCCGAGACCCGCGCCGCCTGCTGCATGTTGTGGGTGACGATGACGATGGAATACTGGCCCTTGAGCTCGTCGATGAGCTCCTCGATCTTCGCCGTGGCGATGGGGTCGAGGGCCGAGGCCGGCTCGTCCATCAGCAGCACCTCGGGGTCCGAGGCGATGGCGCGGGCGATACACAGGCGCTGCTGCTGGCCGCCGGACATGCCCAGGGCGCTGTTGTTCAGGCGATCCTTGGCCTCGTCCCACAATGCCGCCCCCCGCAGGGCGCGCTCACAGGTCTCGTCGAGCACGGCG
>JAABTG010000288.1 GCA_011389995.1 Thiotrichales bacterium | reverse complement strand
AGCCGTTGGGCCACTTCGCGGCCGGCCCGCAGGCCGGTCTCGATGGCGCCGTCGATGAAGCCGTTCCAACCGTTGGCCAGGTCCGAGCCGGCGAAGAACAGGCGGCCCTCGGGGCGCTGGAGTTCCGCCAGGTAGCGGGTCAGCTGGCCGGGGCGGTAGACGGACCAGGTACCGGCCGCGAAGGGGTCGGCTACCCAGTCGTGGCCGTTCACGGCCACCACCTCGGCCTCGGGCAGGAACCGGCGGATCACCTGTTCCACGGCCTCGCGGTCGGTCACATCGAAGGCCCCGGCGTCCGGGCCGAAGCCCACCATGAGGACTCCATCGGCCTCCTCCCGCTCGGACCCGAGATAGGTCAGGGGATGGGAGTCAGGCGCCAGCCCCAGGAAGTCCGTGGGCACGCCGCGCACCAGGGCCACCACCTTGAGTCCCCGGCTCGCCTGGCCTTCCCGGGCCGCCGCCTGTTTGCCGGCGGAGAGGGCCGGCGCGAAGTCGATGTTCGCCAGCACGTTCAAAGGGAGGGCGACCACCGCCGCCCGGGCGGTGAGGGTTTCGCCGCCGGCGGTGGTGACCCGCACGTGGTCCGCCTCCTGCTCCACCCGACCCACGGGGGTGGACAGCCGCACCTCGGCCCCGGCGTCCCCGAGCATGGCCTCGAGCAGACCCCGGGTGCCGTCCCGCAGCTTGTAGTGGGCCATGGCGTCCAGCATGAGGTCGAAATCCCGCTGGCCCAGGGCCCACCAGCGCAGCATGGTCATCAGCCCGGCCTCGGCACAGGGGGCATGGCAGGCGGAGGCCCAGAATCCCGACAGCACGTCTCTTTGCTCGGCCGACAGCCCGAGGGCGTCGAGGCGGTCCTGGACCGAGAGACGGTCGAGGTCCGTGATGCCTTCCGCGAACAGGGGGTCGTAGGGGCGCGGCAACACCTGTTGGGCGTCGTGGCAGAAGCGTGCCGCGCCGTCGACCAGCAGGCCCATGAGTTCCTCGGTGGGGCCCGTCTTCCGTTGCCCGCCGGTGAACCACACGCAATGCTTCGGGTCCGCCAGGCCGGTGCTTTCCGTCACCGCCAGCCCGTAGCGGGTGGTCTCGGCCCATACATGGGGTTGGATCCAGTGGATCCACGTGCCCCCGAGTTCCATCTTGTGGCCGGCCACGTCCGCGTACCAGGTGCGGCCGCCGAGGCGGTCCCGGGCGTCCAGGATCACACACCCCAGGCCGGCCCGGTGCGCCTCGCGGGCGGCGGTGACGCCGGCGAAGCCGCCGCCGATGATGATGACATCGTAATCTGCACCCATGGTCGCTCCTATTTATAACCCCACCGCAGGCCATCCCTCGTCGCCGCACGTCCGCCCATGGGTCGGGCGGGCCTCGCCGGTGCCGGCTCCGGCCCTCGAGAGCGAACGCCGGAGTGGTTTCTTAGACGTATTTAAGACGAAGCGATGCTATCGGCAGGTGCGGGCGAAGACAAGGAAACACCACGCCCCGGCAGTGACTGCCGGAGTTGTGCAACGGTTCGTGATGGGACATGGGAAGGGGCAGGCGCCAAGGGCCTGAAGGGAGCCGAGGGTCTGAATGGATGAGTCGGGCCCGGGGACGCACCGGGCCCGACGGGGCTCACGAGGCCTGCTTGGCGCCGAAGACGGACTGCCACCAGCGGGAACGGGGGGCCTCGGCGCCGTAGCCGGCGCCCTCGATCATCACCCCCGCCACCGTGGTGTAGGTGACCACCCAGGCCTCCTTGACCTCGGGGGTAAAGCCGTCGCCCAGACCCTGCTCCAGGGTCCACAGGAAGGCATCGGCCACCTTGTCGTAGTCCTCGGCCTTGACGCCGTAGCCGGCATGGGCCTTGCCGGAGGCCTTCAAGGGCCCCTCCAGGGTGTCGAGGCGGTCGAGGCCGTTCACCGCCGTATTCAGCATGCCCATGAGCTTGCGCGCCTGCTCGTCCATGTCGCCCTTGAACAGGGGCCTGACCTCGGGATAGGTCTCGAACAGCCGCTGGTAGAACATCTTGCCGGCGGCGTCCTGAATGGGCAGCACCTGGGCCCAGGAATCCTTCACCATCTGTTTCTGTTGGGGTGTCATTGGGGGTTCTCTCCTCGTTGGATGTAATAGCGGGCCAGGGCGGCCATGTAATCCACGGCCGCCTCGACCTCGTGGTCGGTCAAACTGTCGTTGCCGCCCCGCGGCGGCATCATGGTGTCG
>JAABTG010000287.1 GCA_011389995.1 Thiotrichales bacterium | reverse complement strand
CTCGGGGGTCGTCAAGGACGAGAAGCTCACCCCCAGGATCGCCCATACGGCACGCGCCCTGTGGGCCATCTATCTGGCCCTCACCCTGATGTGTGCGGTGGCGTACTGGATAGCCGGCATGAACGTGTTCGACGCCATCGGCCACGCCTATTCGACGGTGGCCACCGGGGGTTTCTCGACCCATGACGCGAGCATCGGCCACTTCGACAATCCCGTCATCGAGACCATAGCCATCGTCTTCATGCTCCTCGGCGGCGTCAACTTCGCATTGCACTTCGCCGTCTGGCACCACATGTCACCCGTCTACTACTGGAACGACCTGGAGGCGCGGTCCTACGGTGCCATCTTCCTGCTGGGCACACTGCTCGTCGCCTTCAGCCTCTATATCACCGGTGCCTACGCGGTTGGGTGGGAGGCCTTGCGTCATGGCGTATTCCAGGTGGCCTCGGTGCTCACCAGCACGGGCTTCGGTACGGCGACTTTCGCCGACTGGCCGTTGCATATCCCCATGATCCTGGTGATCCTTTCCTTTACTGGCGGTTGTGCCGGGTCCACCGCCGGGGGAATCAAGGTGCTGCGCATGGTCCTTCTGGCCAAGCTCGGACTGCGGCAACTGTTCCAACTCACCCACCCCAATGCGGTGGCTACCGTCAAACTCGGCAACCGGCGGGTGCCCGACGAGGTCATCTTCTCGGTGTGGGGATTCTATGTACTGTACATCGTCACCTCCCTGGTCCTCACCGTCGCCATGATGGCTGCGGGCCTCGACCTCGAATCGGCCTTCGGTGCCGTGGTGGCCAGCATCAACCTGCTCGGGCCGGGTCTCGGCGAGGTGGCTGGCAATTTCGCCGGCGTCTCCGATACGGTCAAGTGGCTGGCCGTGTTTGGAATGCTGGTGGGGCGGCTCGAGGTCTTTACGCTCCTTATCCTCTTCTACCCCGCCTACTGGCGGCACTGAGGCAGTCGAGCATGACCGGGGTGTCGGTGAGTCCCAGAGAACTGGAGTGCTTACGGTTGCTGGAAGGCCACCTGGAACCCCATGACCCCTGCGCCAGTGATGTCCTGGCCCGGCTGCGGGACCTCGGCCTGGTGGAACGGTATTTGGATCGCTGGCTTCCCCTTGGCTACATGACATACCGGTACCGGCTCACCGGAGCCGGGCGGCGAGTCCTGGACGACGCTGGCTGACGGCAGGAGAACCATCGGACACGGCCCTTTCTTACCTATCCTTACCAGCCCGGCGTCGAAGGCGCAGGCAGGCCCGTGCGCCGGGAGACCCGTGGTTCATGTATTCCCCGAGAGTGACATCGTGGCACGCATCATGCGCGTGTTGACCGTTCCGGGAGTTGCGGATATCCGCAACTTCGCCGGAGGGCGGATCAAGGTCTTCAGCATGGACATCGAGGCTAGCAGCAGCCTGGCCGGCCAAAGCTGGCGTATTTACCTCTACCTTACTGCCACCCTGATGGCCTTGCTGATGGCGGCCGGCATGGAGGCCTTCGACACCTTCTGCCATGCCCTGTCGACCTTGGCCACCGGCGGCTTCTCGACCCGGACCGCGAGCATCGCCGCCTTCGCAAGCCCCCTGGCGGAATACATCATCGTCTGCTTCATGCGCGAATTCCGGCGCGTCACCGAACCCCAGGGCGTATTTCGTATACGCATGGGCGGCGGTCCCGTTGCCGAAACGACCGTATCCGCCCTGGTTGACCTGGTGTTCCTCGCTCTCCTCACCCTGCTCGTCGCCAGCCTGGTGCTCACCGCCAGCGGCGTAGACCTGGTTACCGCGGTGTCGGCCGTGGTGGCCTGCCAGTTCAATATCGGGCCGGGGCTCGCAGGCGTGGGGCCCCTTGCGCATTAGGGCAGTCTGCCGGATCTGGCCACATGGACCCTGTCATTTTCCATGATTGCCGGACGCCTGGAGTTCTACACCGTGGTCGTGCTTTTCACCCGCGCCTTCTGGCGCGGCTGAGCCGGGAACCTCAAACGGGCCCGGGTGGCGGTTTGCCGCAGAGCAGGCACACCACGCCACCCCGCCGCTGCTCAGTCCACCAAGGCCCGATAGACCTCGGGCTGGAGGACCGCCATGTCCATGGCGCCGGCCAGGTCCCCGGCATCGTCGGCCAGGGCCCGGCAGGCGGCGGCCGCCGTCACCCCATGGCGTGAGGCCAGGCCCGCCATGTCTCTGTCAATGAGCCGTTGGAGCTGGGGCTCGAGGACTCCATAGAGTTCCGCCTCCGTCAGCGGCGAGGCCTCGAGGGCGGCGCG
>JAABTG010000286.1 GCA_011389995.1 Thiotrichales bacterium | reverse complement strand
GCCCGACAACGCTCAGACATCCATCGAAGCCGAAGAGGCGGCCTGAAATGGTCACAATCACTGTGTCAGACTACTAGTGTCCTGCCCCAAGGGAGTCATTCAATCCACGCCCATTGGCGCCGCCCCAGCCGGCGTTGCGGGTCGTCCTCACGCGGGTTGCACCGTGGCTTGATGGCCCTGACCGCCCGCCGTGGAGGTCCGCTCCAGTACCGTGTTGAGGTCGTGCAGGCTGTCCTCCAGGGACACCCGCTGGTGCATGTCCTGGTCCAGAAAGGACGTGAGGCTGGGATAGGCGCTGATGGCATGGTCCAGACGGGGCTCGGTACCGGGCGTGTAGGCCCCCACGTTGATGAGGTCCTCGTTGCGCCGGTAGAGGGAATAGACCTGCTTGAAGCGGCGCGCCTTTTCCAGGTGGGCCTTGTCGGTAATGGCGGTCATGGCACGGCTGATGGAAGCCTCGATGTCGATGGCCGGATAGTGGCCGGCATCCGCCAGGTCGCGGGACAGCACGATGTGGCCGTCGAGAATGGCCCGTGCCGCATCGGCGATGGGATCGGCCTGCTCGTCCACCTCCGTGAGCACGGTATAGAAGGCGGTGATGGAGCCGCCCCCCTGCTCGCCGTTGCCCGCCCGTTCCACCAGCTGGGGCACGCGGGCGAAGACCGATGGCGGATAGCCGCGGGTGGCGGGCGGCTCGCCGATGGCCAGGGCGATCTCGCGCTGGGCCTGGGCGAAACGGGTGAGGGAATCCATCAACAACAGCACCTGGTGGCCCTGGTCGCGGAAATACTCGGCGATGGTGGTGGCCAGCACGGCGCCGTGAACCCGCACCAGGGGCGGATCATCGGCGGGGGACGCCACCACCACGGCGCGGGCCATGCCCTCGGACCCCAGGATCTGCTCGATGAACTCCTTCACCTCGCGGCCACGCTCGCCGATGAGCCCCACCACCACCACGTCGGCGGTGGTGAACCGGGTCATCATGCCGAGCAGCACGCTCTTGCCCACGCCGCTGCCGGCGAACAGCCCCATGCGCTGTCCCCGCCCCACCGTAATGAGGGAGTTGATGGAACGCACCCCCACGTCCAGGGGCTGATGGATGGGATGGCGGGCCAGGGGGTTGATGACCCGGCCCCTCAGGGGCATCTTGTGTTCCGGCCGCGCCAGGCCCCGGCCATCGAGGGGACGCCCGGTGCCCCCCAGCACGCGACCGAGCAGTTCCTCGCCCACGTACACCTCGCCCCCCCGGCCCACGGGCACTACCCGGGCATTGGGTTCCATGCCGCGGATATCGCCGATGGGCATGAGATAGAGCCGGTCGCCGGCAAAACCCACCACCTCGGCCTCCACCTCGCCAGCGGGGCCGGCGATGCGACAGCGGTCGCCGATGGCGGCCTTGCAGCCCTCCGCCTCCAGGGTGAGCCCCACCATACGGGTGAGACGCCCCTCCACGGTGAGGGGCGGCGGCGTGGCCGCCCGCTCCACGAAGGGCCGCAGCCGCTGCAGCACCTGGTCGCTACGCTTCGATTCCACCGCCCTGACGCCCCCGTTCCTCGCCCATGATATGGGCCACCGCCTCGGCCACCCGGCGCTCGATGGTGGCGTCGACCTGGGATGATTCACTCGAGACCCAGCACCCCCCGCGGGTGATCATGGGCTTCTCCACCAGGGTCCACGCCGACTCCGCATCCCCCACGCCCACCGTCTCGCGCACCAGGGCGGCATCCTCCGGGTGCAGATGTATCTCCACCCGGGGCGTCACCTCGGGCAGCGCCGCCACCGCCTCCCGCACCACCGCGATGACCTGCTCGGGATCGCTGCGCAGTTCCCGCCGGATGATGTGGCGGGCCACGCTCACCGCCAGTTCCACCAGGCTCTCCGTCACCCGCTCGTCCAATTCGGCGTAGGGCTGGGACATGCCGTCGAGCAACAGCTTGAGCCGGCGGGTCAACTCGGCATTTTGCTGCTCGCCCCGGCGCAGGCCTTCCTGGCGGCCGCGCGCCTCGCCCTCGGCACGGCCCTGGCGAAAGGCCTCCTCGCGGACCTGTTTTTCCAGCTGTTCGATGGCCCCCGCCGTGAGGGGACGCCGCTCGGCGACGTTGTCCTTCGCCCCGCTCTTACCGCTGCCACCCACCTCCGGCAACTCCCAGGACCGATAACGGCCGTCGCCATCGGAGATGATGCGCGTCTCGCCTCCCATGGCCAGACCCTAGTGCCCTGTCCCGCAAGAATCATTCGATTCTCGCTTGTTCGCAGCACGCCATGGGGCGTTATTCGTCGTCGCC